>CAZWDK010000008.1:0-33047 GCA_964633095.1 uncultured Polaromonas sp.
AAATCGGCGATACCCTGCAACGGGCTCAAGCAATTTCCCGCCGGGCCGCCCCAAGGGAAATTAGCCCCTCGGAGGGCAGCCCAGTACGCGAAGCGACAGGCGTGGGGGCCACACTCACTGCGGCGCTTCGCGGAACTCCACATAGGCGCGGCCGCGGATTTCCTGCACCCACAGGGCGTAGGCTTCATCCTGCTTTTTCTCGCGCAGCAGATTGCGCGCAATCTCGCGTTGCTCACGGGAGGAGAGCTGCGCTTCGCGCCGTTCCAGCACCTGCAGCAAGTGCACGCCAAACCGCGACACCAGCGGATCGGAGATTTGATTGGGCGCCAGGCCATTCATGACTTGTTCGAACTCGGGCACGAACAGGCCAGGATTGGCCCAGCCCAGATCGCCGCCTTCCTTGGCCGAACCGTCTTCGCTGCTTTCGCGCGCCAGCGCGGCAAAGTCGGCCTGGCCAGTCTGAATGCGTTTTTTGAAGCCGGCCAGTTTTTCCACCGCAGCGGCTTCGCTCAACTGGGGCGTGGTGCGCAGCAGAATATGGCGGGCATGGGTTTGCGTGACGGCCAGGCCGGGCATGCCGGCCTGCCTTTTTTCAATCACCTTCAGGATGTGAAAGCCGGCGCCGCTGCGGACAGGCCCGGCCAGAGCGCCGGTGGGCAGGCTTTTGGTGGCCTCCACAAAAAGAGGCGGGTAGCGGTCCGCTTCGCGCAGGCCCATCTGGCCGCCGCTGTCGCGGCTGGGCGAGTCGGAAAACTCGTTGGCCAGCGCAACGAAATCGCCGCCGGCCTGGGCACGCGCCATCACCTGCTCGGCCTTGGCCTGCAGCGCGGCGACCTGTTCGGGGCTGGCCTTTTCCGGAACCGCGACCAGAATCTGGGCCAGATTCAGGGCCAGCGATGACAGATCGGAAGCGCCGGCACTGCCCGCCTGGTCGCGCAAGTACTGGTCGATGTCCTGCTCGGTCACCGTCACGCGCGACTCGACCTCGCGCTGGCGCAGGCGGCTGACCAGCAGTTCGTCCCGCACATTGGCGCGGAACTGGCTGTAGGCAATGCCATCGGCCTTGAGCCGGCGGCGCAACTCATCCACGCTGATCTGGTTTTGCCGGGCCACCGTCTGAACCGCCGCCTCGACCGCATTGTCATCGACGCGCACACCGGTCTCGCGCGCCAGCTGCAGCTGCACCTTGTCGACGATCAGGCGCTCCAGCACCTCCCGCACCAGCTCATTGCGCGGCGGCATGGGCGCGCCCTGCTGGGCGATTTGCTGCTCGGTACGAAACAGCTTGGTGCGCACGTCGTTGTTGGTAATCGGTTCGGAATTCACCACCACCACGATGAAATCGGCTTGCCGCTGTCCTGCGGCTGTGCTGGCCGGTGCGGCGGGAACGGCGAGCCGCAGCGAGCCGGAAGGCTTGAGGCCTTGGGCCTGCACCCCCAGCATAGGCTGCGCGAGCACCAGCACCAGAGCGGCGGCGGCCAGGGGCCGGAGCTGGAAAGGGCCGGCGAAGAAAGGAATGTTAGTCATAAGTGGTAAAACGGCTGGGACTGCTGATTTTCTCACGCAGTTCCTGATAGCGCGGAACATTGGCCTTGAGGGTTTCCAGGGAGCTGGTGCCGAGGCGGGAGAAGCCGACCAGTTCGAGCTGAAACAAAATCCGGGTGTTCGAGCTGGCGGTGGTGTTTTGTGTCCGCTGCAGCACGACCCGGCCTATCCAGCAGCAGCCATCGTACTCAATACCAACCACGCTATCGACCAGTTTTCTGTCCAGCACGCTGTAGTTCAGGCGTCCCACGGCGTAATAGCGGCCACCGCCCTGTCCCTGTCCGGCCCCCAGGTCACGTCCCTTGTCGCCCCACAAATCATTGATCGGCCACTGCCAGCCCACGTCAATCTGGTCGCTGACATCGCGCTGGCGCCGCAGCGCTGCGCTGATGACGCGGTAATTGCCGGGGTTGTAGCGTACCCCCAGAGAGCTGCGGTCCGACTGCCTGGTCTTGGGGTTGTATTGCACCGTGCTGTCAAACGACCACTGCGGCACCCAGTTGACCGAGGCCCCCACCAGCAGGTCGCTGATGCGGTCGGTGATGGGCAGGCCCCCCGGTAAGGTGACTTTCTGGTCGTCAAAGCGCAGGCGCTGCGCGACACCGACGCGCAGCGCCTCGGCGCCGGTGGCCGGATCCAGCAAACGCGAGGTCAGACCCAGCGTGAGCAGGTTCGCGTCCGAAATACGGTCATTGCCGACAAAGGCGTTCTCGGTGAACACCGTGGCAAAGTTGAAGTCGTTGGCGCCGGAGTCGTAATTGGGCAGCTGGCTCTGGTCGCGAAACGGCGTGCGCACATAAAAGGCCCGCGGCTCCAGCGTCTGGGTAAAGCTGCGGCCAAAGTAGCTGGTTTGGCGCTCAAACTGCAGGCCGCTGTCCAGGCTGAAGGTCGGAACCACGCGCGATGCCGAGCGGGTTCCGTTCGCCAGCGGCGCATCGAACTGGTAGCTGGTGGCATGCAGCTGCAGCTTGGGAGTGATGTAGCCGGCCGCTGACAGCCAGGGGCGGCTGAGCTGGGCCCGGCCAAAGACCCGGTTGCTGTTGGGCTGCCCGGTCAGCGCGCTGTCGGCCGAAAATCGCGTGTAGTCGCCTTCGAGCGACCAGTCGAAACCATTGCCCAGGCCCGGCAGCGGTGCATCGACACGGGTGTAACTGGCCGTGAGCTGGGGCAGCCGGTCGTAGGGCGGCACGATGGGGGCGGCCAAATCCTGCAGGGTTTGCCACTTGAGGGTGCGCAAGGTCGAGGCGAAATAACCCCGGCCCCAGCTCAGGCTGGCATCCTGGGACAGCAGGCGCTGGGTGGTCGCTCCCGTGGCAACCGGGAAATCACGCCAGTAGTCGTTGTCGCTGACACGGTTCAAATTGAGGTTCAGCCCCAGGTTGCCGATGGCTTCCAGCCCGCTGTTGATGGCACCGCTGTGCTGCAGGCTGTAGGACCAGCGGTCGCGATTGCGCAACTTGTCGCCGGGCAGGATATTGGCGCGCAACACGCCGTTGTAGCTCGGCTCCAGGTAGCGGAACTCGCCGGCCAGATCGACGCCGCGCTTGGCCAGGATGGCGGGCGAGAAGGTGGCGTCCCGATTCGGCGCGACGTCGAAATAATACGGTTGCCGATACTCAAAGCCGTTCAGCGAGCCCATGCCCACGGTGGGCGGCAGGAAACCCGATTTGCGCTTGTTGCTCAGCGGAAAGCTGACCTCGGGAAAGGCCAGAATCGGCACCTGCTTGAAGCGCACGACCGCCCCGGTGGCCACGCCGACCTCCTGCTCAAAATCAAAGTCGAAACGCTTGGCGGTCAGCACCCAGGCCGGCTCCCAGCTCGCTTCGTTGTCGCGTTCGCAGGTGGTGTAGCTGGCGCGCTGCGCCGTCAGGTGCTTGTCGTCGATGAAGTCGACGCGCTCGGCCTGGCCATTGCCGCCATTGCTCAGGAAGCGGTAGGACGGCGTGGTGAAAAAACCTTCAAACCGGTCCAGCGTGAGTTCAAGCTCGGGGCCTTCAAAGCGGTTGCCCGCGCGGTTGATGCGCACATTGCCGCGGCTCTTGAGCCGGTCGTCCGGCTGGTAATACTCGATGCGGTCGGCGCGCAGCGAGGTGGTGCCGCGCCGCAGTTCGGCATTGCCCTCCATCACCGTTTCCAGGTCCGGCCGTCCGCTGATCCGGTCGCCGAACACAAAGGTCGGAAGCGGCTCCCCCGGCGCGCTTGGGGCCTCTTCGGCCAGCTTGGGCGAGCCTTTCAGCCGGGCCGGCGCCTCGGCTTCGGGCCCGGCGGCGGCATCTGCCGGCGGGGTCTGCAGCGGCACCTGGGCCCACCCCGACCCGGCATAAGCCAGCCCCAGCGTGGCGCACAGCAGCAGCCGGGAAACCGCCTGCGCCACCGGGGACAGGATAAAAGGGAAGGGAGATGCGCGCTGCATCGTTTGCGTGAGATAAACCCGTTTGTAAAATCAGAGCCGATTATCCATGACCCATTACCCCGCCCCCACCCCGCCAGGCCAGCGCCCGGCCACTACCCCGGCGCAAGCCCGCAAACCATGACCGCCTCCCCCATTGCCTGGGCCGACCCGGCGCGCGCCAGCGCCTTTGCCCATTGGCTGGCCGCCACGGCCCGGCAGCACCCCTTGCAAGCCGATAGCCTCAGGCTGGCCTCCGCCGACGCCAGTTTTCGCCGCTATTTCCGGGTCGACGCCAGCGCCGGTGCGGACAGCTTCATCATCATGGACGCGCCACCGGCCCAGGAAGACTGCCAGCCCTTTGTAAAGGTCGCCGGCCTGATGCTGGATGCCGGCCTGAGCGTGCCGCGCGTGCTGGCCTGGGACCAGCCCCAGGGCTTTTTGCTGCTCAGCGACCTGGGCGCGCAAACCATGCTGGACGTGATCGGCCCGCCGCCGGCGGTCGATGCGCTGGCCCAGCCCACGGCCGCGCAGTACGCGCTGTACATGGATGCGGTGGAGGCGCTGGTGCGCTGGCAGCTGGCCTCCAGGCCCGGCGTGCTGCCACCTTATGACGAGGCGCTGCTGAGCCGTGAGCTGGCGCTCTTTCCCGACTGGTATGTGGCGCGGCACCGCGGCATCAGCCTCAGCGCCAGCCAGCGCGATACGCTGGACAAGGCCTTCGCGCTGATCAAGGCCAGCAATCTGCAAGCGCTGGACGGCGCACGCGTCTATGTGCACCGCGATTTCATGCCGCGCAACCTGATGGTGCCGGGTCATGGCGAAGCCGGGCTTGGGGTGCTGGACTTCCAGGACGCGGTCTACGGCCCCATCAGCTACGACATCGCCAGCCTGATGCGCGACGCGTTCCTGAGCTGGGACGAGGATTTCGTGCTCGATGTCACCGTGCGCTACTGGCAGCGGGCGCGCAAGGCCGGGCTGCCGGTCGGCGATGATTTCGGCGAGTTTTACCGCGCCGTGGAATGGATGGGGCTGCAGCGCCACCTCAAGGTGCTGGGCATTTTTGCGCGCCTCACCTTGCGCGACGGCAAACCCCGCTACCTGGCGGACACGCCGCGCTTCATCCGATACGTGCGCGCGACCTGCGCCCGCTACCGCCAGCTGGGCCCGCTGATGGTGCTGCTGGACGAGATCGAGGGCAACGAAACCCGCGTGGGCTACACTTTCTGATGAATAATCCAACTCAAGCCCTTGCAGATCGGGCGTACACAGCTATTATTTTGATAGCAAGATCACAGCCCCTTCAAGCGGCGCCGGCAGCGTGAGCGCCCGTTTCTACGCCGACCTGGCGCTCGTGCCAGGCAGCTCCATCAGCCTGCCCGAGCAGGCCGCGCGCCATGTGCAGGTCTTGCGCCTGCAACCCGGCGATGCCATCCTGCTCTTCAACGGCCAGGGCGATGGCCAGCCCGGCAGCGAAGGCGAGTTTGTCGCGACGGTCGAACACATGGGCCGCAGCGAGGTGCAGGTCAGCATAGGCGCCTACCGCGCGACCCGGCGCGAGGCGGGCCGCGCCATTCACCTAGTGCTGGGCATGCCGGCCAACGAACGCATGGACTGGCTGGTCGAAAAGGCCACCGAGCTGGGCGTGGCCAGCATCCAGCCGCTGATGAGCGAGCGCAGCGTGCTGCGCCTCAAGGGCGAGCGCGCCGACAAGAAACTGGCGCACTGGCGTGGCGTGGCGCAGGCCGCCTGCGAGCAGTGCGGGCGCAACCGCCTGCCGCTGATCCACGAAGCCAGCGGACTGGCGGACTGGCTCAAAAGCAATCCCGGCGCGGCCGCGGCCGACACGCGCCTGCTGCTGTCCCTGCAGCCGGGCAGCCGGCCGCTGGCCCAGGCCGTGGCCGGCAGCGGCGCGCTGACCTTTCTCAGCGGCCCGGAGGGCGGGCTGAGCCCCGCCGAAGAGGCCGCCGCCATCGCCTGCGGCTTCCTTCCGGTCACCCTGGGTCCGCGCATTCTGCGCGCCGAAACCGCGCCGCTGGCGGTGCTCGCCATGCTGGCGGCCTGACGACATGTTCATGAGCCAGGCCACGCAGCCGAACGACGAGCTGCAGATCATCGCCGGCCCGGAAGGCGAAACCGCGCTGGCCGACTACTTCCGCGACGCCGACCACGCCAGCGATTCGCCGCTGGCCTGGCAGATCGAGCAGAAGTCCGCGCAGATCGACGCCCTGCGCGGCCTGTTTTATGGCCCCGCCGGCCTGGTACGGCTGCGCCTGTGGGTCTTCATCACGCTGATGGGCCAGGGCGAGGCCTCGCTGGCGCGGGAAGCGCTGGACCAGCTGTTTCACGCCCTGCGCCCCGAGGCGCTGGACACCGTCCTCAAGCGCTTTCGCGAGCTCGGCCTGCTCAGCTGGGACGAAACCCAGCGCCGCCACGGCATCACGGCGCTGGCCCAGCAGGTGGCGGCCGTGCTCGGCCCGCTCAACAGCGGCCAGGACGACGATGAACTCGCCGGCCTGCTCGGGCAGGTCGTGGGCGCGGACCAGCTCGGCACGCTGGACGGCCGGCAGATCCAGCTGTTGCAGGCGCAACTGGGCCGGCTGCATGGCGAGTTTCAGGACGCGATTGCCAGCGGCTCGGAATTTCGCCTGCGCGAGGCGCGCAAACGCTATGACCGCGCCGCCCGCCTGATTGACCGGGCCTCGGCCGCGATCAGCGCCATCATCGGCAACGCGCGCGGCCAGGTCGCGCTGGAAAAGGCGGCGCGCGGCCTGGGCCAGGCGCAATCACGGCTGCTGGCCATGGCCAGCCAGTTCAACCGGGCCCTGCAGCAGGTGGACCGCCAGCGCGTCACGCTGGGCACCACCGGCATCACCAGCACCGATGTCAGGCGCTGGCTGCAGACCACCCGCCCGCTGGCGGCCCTGGCCGACGAGGCCGTGGCCACGCCGGTGGCCCTGAGCGCGCTGGCGCCGCATGAGATGCTGGACGTCACCGAGGCCGAATTCGAGCGCGACCGGCCGCAGGCCAGCGCGCCCGACCCGCTGCCGGCCGCACAGATCGCGCCCGAGGGCAATCTGGGCAGCGTCGCCCTGCCGCAGGAACTGGCGGATTTGTCCACGCTGCTGGCGCAATGGGGCCTGCGGGCGGACGACCAGCAGCCCGGCCCGCATCCGCTGGCCGATGCCTTGCTGGGCCCGGCGGACGCCGGCAGCCGCTACGCCCAGGTGGCCTACAAGGCCCAGCTCATGCCGCTGCTGGGCGATGCGCAGGCGCTGGGCCTGGCCGGCGCCACCGGCGACCTGGCGCGCCAGCCCTGGCGCGCCGAATGGAGCACCCTCCTGCAGGCGCTGGACCATCCGGCCGTGTCCCAGCTCACGCAGGGCCTGCTGCATCCCGTGACCTCCCTTAGCAACGGCCCAACAGGCCCCACCCCCCACAATGAATGACGCCATGGACGACGCCGGCCTGCTGATCGCAGAACTCCTGTCACGCAAATACCTGCCCCGCACCCATGGGCGCGTCAGGCGCGCCCTGTCGGACGCCGAACTGTTCGCGCAGGTCGAGCTGCGCCTGGCCCAGGTCGGGCTGCGCTGGGTCGACAACATCTATGCCGACCATGTCTGCCTGGCGCTGCAGCCCGCCGCCCAGGGCAGCGTGCTGGGCGAAGCCGGCCTGAACGGCAACAACAACCTGGAGCTGCCGCGCGATGCCGTTGCGCTGCTGGTCGTGGTGTGGGCGCTGATCGTGCTGCCCAAACGCGAACGCCAGACCAGCCGCACCGAGCCCGAGGCGCCGCAAAACGACCTGTTTGCCGGCAGCAAGCCGCTGCCGCCCTCGCGCAGCGTCAGCCCGGTGCTGTCCTACAAGACCCTGCTGGAAGACTATGGCAACCAGCTCGGCAAAAAGACCCGGCTGGACAGCAACCTCAAGCTGCTCGAGCGCCACGGCTTCATCCTGCGCAAGCAGGACGACATCGCCGAAGGCCCGCTGCTCGACGTGCTGCTGAACTACGACCTGCTGGCGCCCCGCATCCTGAACGGCGCGCTGGCCGATGTGCTGGCGCGCGAGCAGGCCCAGCAGCCCCAACCCATCCCCGGCGACGAAACGCCGCCGCCACCACCGCCCGCCCATGTTTCATCTCCAGAGTCTTGAACTCGTCCACTGGGACTACTGCCAGCGCGTCAGCCTGCCGCTGGACGCCTCCATCATCACCATCGCCGGGCCCAACGGCTCCGGCAAGACCACGCTGCTGGACGCCATGCGCACCCTGCTGGGCCTCAAATGCTCGCAGCCGCGCGACTACAGGACCTATGCCCGTCACGCCGGCGCCAACGTGGCCTGGCTGCGCGCCGTGGTGGACAACCGCCCGCAGACACGCCAGACCTCCAGCCGGCCCTTTGCCAGGCGCCTGCTCTACAGCGACCAGGTCACGCTGGCCTGCCGCATAGACCGCAACGGCGGCGACTGGCAGCGCCGCTATGTGGTGCTGGAGGGCGATGTCAGCATAGAGACGCTGTCCGAAACGCCCGACAAGGATTTGGGCCTGATGGGCATAGAGGCCTGGAACCGGCTGCTGTCGGCGGCCGGCCTGTCGCCGGCCATCGCCAAGGTGCTGTCGCTGGAGCAGGGCCAGACCGACCGCCTCTGCGAGTACAGCCCGCGCGAGCTGCTGCGGCTGGTGTTCGACGTGTTCGGCGACCAGGAGGTGCTCAATGCCTACGACACGGCGCGCGAACACCAGCAGCAGCTGACGCGCGAAATGCTGCAGGCCGAAAAGGAACTCGACCACAGCAAGGCGCAGCTGGCCGAGCTGCAAAACAAGGTCACCAACTACCAGAGCTGGCAGCACAAGGTGCAGGAGCGCGAACGCCTGGCCACCGAAGTGCTGCCCGTGCTGGAGTGGCATGGCCAGCGGCAAAGGCTGACCGAGCGCAGCCGCGAGCACCGCCGCCAGCGCCAGCACAGCACCCAGGCCAAGGCCGAGCGCGCGCAAAAGAACGCCGAGCTGCTCACCTTGCTGGAAGCACGCGGCCACGCCGAAGCCGAAGAAGCCCGCCTGCTGCAAGAGCGCGACGGTGCCGCCGCACAGCGCGACACCACCCGCGATTGCGAGCGCCCGCTGGAGGACCTGACCAAGCGCGAAGCCGAGCTGCTGGCCCTGGTGGACAAGGAAAGCGATGCCGAAGCCCTGAGCCGCCACCTTCAAACACTGCAGGAACAAGAGCAAACACTGAACGAGCGGCACAGTGATTTGCTGCAAAAAAGGAAGCAACTTACACAGAACTTATCGGGGCTGGATGGCCAAAAGGCTCCGCCCCATCCAGAAGACGCACGGCGCTTGCGCCAGCGCCTGCAGGCGCAAAACATGGGCCACCGCTTTCTGGCCGAGGTGGTAGAGGTAAAAGACGAACACTGGCGCGCCGCCGTCGAGGGCGTGCTGCGCCCCCTGCGCTGGATGGTGCTGCTGGACAAGGCCACCGACCTGGCCCAGGCCGATACCCTGGCCTCTGCCGAGCGTTACCGCCACTACACCGTCGGCCCCGGCGAGGCTGTGCCTGCGGCCGAGCCCGCATCCCTGCTGGCCCATATCCGCTTCGACGCCAAGCTGCCGCGCTGGCTCATCCAGCAGCTGCAAAACCTGCGCTGCGTGGACAGCCCGGCCGCAGGGCGGCAGACCTCGGGGAGTTGGATCACGCCGCAGGCCTATAGCTTTGACGGGCGGGGTGCGCGTTCGGTGTGGGTGGACCCGCGCGACCACCAGTTTGGCGCCGCCGCCCTGCAGGCCCAACGCGACGCCCTGGAGCGCGACCTGCGCCGCCTGGATGACGACCTTGGCCCCGCCACGCAAGCGTTGCTGGCCGTCAAGCGCCAGATCGAAGACTGCAAGCAGGCCCTGGCCGGCCACAGCGCCGCCCAAGAGCTGGCGCGGCGCGGCGACGAATTTGCCGCCGCGCGCCAAGCCCTGCCGGGTGCCAAACAGGCGCGCATTGCTGCCGCCATGCGTTGGCAAAAGCTCGATACGGCCTATGGCGAGGCCAAAGGCAAGCACCAAAGCGCTGCGTCTGAATACCGAAACAGGGAAGCCACGCTGCGCCAGCGCTTTGCCGAGGCCGACCGCCTGGCCGCCGAACTGGCGCAGCGGCGCAAGCAGCTCACGGTCGACATCGATGCATCGCAACACCGCCGCCGCCAGATCCCCGCTGCTTGGCGCACGCCAACGGCCTTGCAGGCACTGATCGCCAAATACCGGGATGACACGACGGCCAGACTCTGGCTGGTTGATGTGGAAAAAGAGCTTGGCTTGGATACTTGGGAAAAAGACAGCACCGTCGAGGAGCGCTACCGCCGCATGGAGGCCGCGGTGCGCGACCAGGGCTACAGCCTGGAAGACCACCAGGTCAAGAATGCACAGGCCGGCAGCGCGGTCTTCAACGCACGCGAAAGTTATATCGAGGTGCTGCGCAGCACCGTGCGCCGCTACCGCAAGAACATCCAGGAGCTGGGCGGCCTGGCCGGCGTGGACGTGGCCGCCGATTTGCCGGCCCTGGAAAACGACGACAGCGTGCTGAGCCAGGCCGGCCTGAAGGTGAACTTCAACTTCGACGGCAAGGGCAGCATAGGCCTGAACGACGGCGAGGCCTCGGGCGGGCAGCAGGTCATCAAGTCGCTGATCCTGCTGGTGGGCCTGCTCAAGGACGAGGACAACGCCTCGGGCGGCTTCGTCTTCATCGACGAGCCCTTCGCCCACCTCGATGTGCGCAACATCCAGCTGGTCGGCCATTTCCTGCGCTCCACCCAGGCCCAGTATGTGCTGACCACGCCCATCACCCACAACCTGGAAGTGTTTGAACCGGCCGAAATCACCCTGGTCACCAGCAAAAAGCCGCGCGAGCAGCGCTGGGCCCCGCCGATTGCGGTCGCCAAGCGGCGCGGCCTGCCGCAGGCGAGCGTCGCCCGCACGGGCACGGGCGGCTGAGGCAACGATGATCGCCACGGTGGCCAGCGGCAAAAACCGCCGCACGCGGCAGTCCACCGAGGCCTTTGCCGGCCTGCCGCCGCTGAGCCCGGCCCAGCGCGCGGTGCTGCTGCGCTGGCTCAGGTCCGATGCGCAGGAGCGCCGCTGGCAAAGCCTGCTGGACGCCGCTGGCGCCGAGCACCTGGACGCGGCCGACAGCTTGCTGCAGGCCTTGCTGAGCGCAGGTGCCCTGGCCCTGAAGGAAGAATTTCGCCACGCGCAGTGGCAGCCCTGGCGCGTGGTCTGGCGTGACCTCGCGGCGCTGCAGCGCGCCGCCGGGCTGGTGGCGGCGCCCGAACGCGAGGCCGCCCAGCAGGATCTGCTGGAAGAACTGCGCCAGTTGGCGCAGACCCATCCCGAGCTGTCCGCCGCCGTGCAGAACTGCCTGGGTGCCTCGCTGCCCAAAACCACGCTGCAGGCGCGCGCCCAGCTGTTGCAGGCCCTGGCCCGCTGGCACAACGAGCAGCGTAACGGGCTGCGCCAGGACTTTGCGCTGGCCGCACGCGGCCACACCAAGGCCATCACGGACGCCGAATGGGGCTGGCTGGACGCGCAATTGCCGCTGGAAGCGCTGGGCATTGCCCGCTTCGAGCCGCTGCTGTGGCTGGGCGGCGCGCTCTCGCTGCGCCGGCAGGACTGGCGCCTGGACCTGCGCAGCATGGTCTTTTGCGGTCTGCCCAGCAAACAGCTTGCCGCGCCGCTGTGTGTCGACCAGGGACCGGGCAGCTACTGGCTGATTGAAAACCGCGCCAGCTTCGAGCGCCAGGCACGCCGGCTGGAAGCCGGCGTCTGCCTGGTCTGGCTGCCGGGCCGGCCGGGCAGCGACTGGCTGGCGGCACTGGCCTGGCTGATCGCGCAAGCCCCGGCGCCCGGCCGCATCAGCTGCGACCCCGATCCCGCCGGCATCCAGATTGCCCTCGCCGCCGGCCAACTCTGGGAGCAGGCCGGCCTGCCCTGGCGCAGCGCCCACATGGCCCCTGGCAGCTGGAAAGACGGCAGGACGCAGGCCCTGAACGACTACGACAGGCGGGTGCTGGCGGAGCTGCAGGCCCAGCCCGGCCTGCCCGCCGAGCTGCAGCAGCTGCGCGATTACCTGCTCGCCGCCGGCCACAAGGCGGAGCAGGAGGGCTGGCTGTGAGGCCGCTCATTCACTCCTTTTTTGATAGCTGCTTGCGCCCGTCCTGCATGGGCTACAGGCCTGTTTTTCTTGAAATATTGCCACGCCGCCCGAGCAGGCCGTGGCGCTCCATACACTCTGCCCCATGAACCGCAACCTCTGGCTGCTGGCCATCTGCCAAGGCCTGTTTCTCACCAACAACGTCACCTTTATCGCCATCAATGGCCTGGTCGGCCTGGCCCTGGCGCCGCTGGGCTGGATGGCCACCTTGCCGGTCATGGGCTATGTGGTGGGCGGCGCGCTGTCGACCGGGCTGGTGGCGCGCACGCAAAGCCGCTTTGGCCGCAAGGCCTCGTTCCAGCTCGGCCTCGCCGTGGCCTTGGCCTCGGCGCTGCTGTGCTGTTATGCGGCTTACCGCCAAAACTTCTGGTTGCTGGTGACGGCGACCGTGGTGGCCGGTTATTACAACGCCAATGCGCAGCTGTACCGCTTTGCGGCCGCCGAACTGGCGCTGCCGGCCTTTCGTGAAAAGGCCATCTCCCTGGTGATGGCCGGCGGCCTGATCGGGGCCGTGGCCGGGCCGAATCTGGCGGCCTACACGCGCGGCCTGACGGCGGTGCCGTTTGCCGGGGCCTACCTGGCGCTGGCCGGCGTGGCCTTGCTGGCCATGGCGCTGCTGGCCTTCATCCATTTTCCGCCGGCCGAATCCGGCGGTGGCCACGGCCGCCGCGCCGGGCCGCCCCAAGCAAGGCCAGCCCCCTCGGGGGGCAGCGAAGTACACGAAGTGACGAGCGTGGGGGCACCTGAAGGCCGGCCGCTGGGGGAGATCATGCGCCAGCCGGTGTTCATCGTCGCTGCCGCGGCGGGTGCGCTGGCCTTTGGCGTGATGAACCTCCTGATGGCGGCGACGCCGATTGCCATGCAGGTCTGCGGCCTGCCGTTTTCCGATGTGGCGCTGGTGCTGGAATGGCATGTGATCGGCATGTTCGCGCCCGGCTTTTTCACCGGCCACTTGATCAAGCGCTATGGCACGCTGCCCATCATGGCCACCGGGCTGGCGCTCAACCTGCTGTGCGTCGGCATTGCGCTGTCGGGCGTTGATTTCAAGCAGTTTCTGCTCGCGCTGTTTTTGCTCGGCCTGGGCTGGAACTTCCTCTTCACCGGCAGCACCACGCTGGCGCTGACGGCCTACCGTCCGGAAGAAAAAGACAAGGCCCAGGGTGCGCTGAATTTCTGCGTGTTTGCGGTGCTGGCGCTCTCTTCGCTGGCCTCCGGCGTGCTGGTCACCACCCAGGGCTGGGCGCTGCTGAACCTGGGCTCGCTGCTGCCGCTGGGCCTGACCGGGCTGGCGCTGGGCTGGCTTGCGCTCGGCCAGCGCAGGGGCCAGAATGCCTGAATCGCTGTCGGAGCGCTGTTGCAGCGCTTTTGCGCCGGTACTTATTAACCTCAGGAGTTTGTCATGGGATTACTTGATTCGGTATTGGGCGCGGTTATGAACCATGGCCAGCAGTCCCCCTCGGGCGAGGCTGGCGCAACCGGTCTGGGCGGCCTGATAGGCATGCTGGCCAGCAACCCGCAGCTGCTTCAGATTGCCGCGGGCATGCTGGGCAACGATGGTGAACACGGCGGACTGGGCGGACTGGTGAGCAAGTTCGAACAGGCCGGTCTGGGAGGCGCCATCAACTCCTGGATTGGCGGCGGCCCCAACCAGCCCGTGTCCGGCGAGCAAATCACCAGCGCGCTGGGCTCCGGCACCATTGCCGACATCGCCGCCAAGCTGGGCGTGGCGCCCGACCAAGCCGCCGGCCAGCTCTCGCAAGTGCTGCCTGACCTGATCAACCACTTGACGCCCGGCGGTCAGGCGCCCGAGCAAGGCCTGGGCAATGGCGGCGACCTGATGGGCATGCTGGGCGGACTGCTGCGACAACGCTGAGCCGCCGGGCGCGTGGGAGTCGCCATTTGCTATCAATTAAATAGCAGACTGCGCCCGCATTGATTGGGCTTAATCCTTGTTTTCTTAAAACCGGCTGTCCAGCCAGGCTTTCAACGTGTCAAACACCGGCGTCGCGTCGGTCTCGTTGAAAATCTCGTGGTACAGACCGTCAAAGCATTTAACGGTCACGATGCCGGGCTTGGCCTCGGCCGAGCTGGCCGCCTGCTGCGCAAAGGCGCGGCTGCCTGCCGGATTGACCAGCCGGTCGGCCCCGGCATACATCAGCAGGGTGGGCGTGCGCCAGCGGGCCGCCGCCGCGACCGTGGCCGGGCCGGCGTCGGCGATGAACCGGCCCAGGCGCGGAGAAATCTTGTCGTGCACCCGCCGGTCGGCCAGGTAGTGTTGAACCACCTTGGGGTCGTGGGAAAGATAGCGGGCGTCCAGCCCGTTGCCCACGCTGAGGTTGGGCGCCAGTGCCGGCATCACGGCCAGCAGCAGTTTCTGCCATCCGTTGAGCCCGGCATCGAGCGCCGGCGACGACATCACCAGGCCCTCGACCGGGCGCATATTGAGGGCGACAAAGCGGCTCACCACCAGGCCGCCCAGGCTGTGGCCGAGCAGAATCAGGGGCAGGTGCCGGCAGTGCCACCGGGTGTCGTCCACCAGCTCCGCCAGATCGTCGAGCAAGGCCGTCTCATTGGGCAGCGCGCCGCGCGCGCCACCCGACTCGCCATGGCCGCGCTGGTCGTAGGCGCGTACCGCAAAACCCCAGTCCAGCAGTTGCTGCGCCACATGCATGTAGCGGCCGGCATGTTCGCCCAAGCCATGAACCATCAGCACCACGGCCCGCGGCGGCGGCGCGTCCGCCCCCATGTCACTGGCCCAGTCGTCCAGCGGCCACTCATACAGGGCCAGGTTTTCGCCATCGCGGGCGGTAAAGGGCGCCAGGACGGTGGAGTTCATGCGGGACCTGGTTGAAGACAAGCGCGCCAGTCCCAGGACGGGCCGTCCGCGGTGGAAGAAAAAACGAAGGGAGACGGCGTCAACCCGGCACCCGGGCCATCACATGGGCCACGGCCGCGGTCAGCTTCTTGGCATAGGGCACGTTCAGGAACTCGTTGGGCCCGTGCGCATTGCTCTTGGGGCCCAGCACGCCGCAGACCATCATCTGCGCCTTGGGGAAACCCTTGCTCAGCAGGCCCATCAGCGGAATCGTGCCGCCCTGGCCTATGGTGCCGCAGGGCGCGCCGAAAAAGCTTTGCGAGGCGTCGTTGAGGGCGTTTTCAAACCAGGGCGGCGTGCTGGGCGCGTTCCAGCCGGTGGCGCCGCCGCTGCTTTCAAAGGTGACCTTGGCCTGGTAGGGCGCGTTGTCTTCCAGCAGGGCCTTGAGCTCCTGCACCGCCGCGCCGGCGTCGATCAGCGGCGGAAAGCGCAGCGAGAGCTTGAAGGCGGTGTAGGGGCGCAGCACATTGCCCGCATCCTGCAGCGCCGGAAAGCCCTCGGCGCCGGTCACGCTCAGCGTCGGCCGCCAGGTGCGGTTCAGCAGCGCCTCCACCGGGTCGGTGGTGGTGGGCAGGGCAAAGCTGGTCGAGCCTTCGCAGTCGTAGTGCGCCCAGGGAAAGCGCTTGTAGATTTCATCGCCCAGGATTTGGGCCGTGGCCTGCGCCTGGACCAGCCGGTCGGCCGGGATCTCGCAGTGAAAGCTTTGCGGCAGCAGGCGGCCGGTCTTGCTGTCTTCGAGCCGGTCCAGCACCTGGCGCATGATGCGAAAGCTGGACGGCACCAGGCCGCTGGCATCGCCCGAATGCACGCCCTCGGTGAGGACTTCAACCTTCAGCACGCCGGCCGCATTGCCGCGCAGGCTGGTGGTCAGCCAGAGCTGGTCGTAGTTGCCGGCGCCGGAGTCGAGGCAGACCACCAGCGCGACTTCGCCAAGGCGCTCGCGCAGCGCGTCGACATAGGGCAGCAGGTCGTAAGAGCCGCTTTCCTCGCAGGTTTCAATCAGGCCGACGATGCGCGGGTGCGGCACGTTCTGGCTTTTGAGCGCCTGCACGGCGGCAATGCTGGCGTAAACCGCATAGCCGTCATCGGCGCCGCCGCGGCCATAGAGCTTGCCGTCGATGTATTTCGGCGTCCAGGGGCCCAAGTCATTGCGCCAGCCGCTGAACTCGGGCTGCTTGTCGAGGTGGCCGTACATCAGCACGGTTTGCGTCGAATCGGCGCGGGTTGCCGGGATTTCAAAAAACAGCACCGGCGTGCGCCCTTGCAGCCGCACGATTTCCAGCTGCAGGCCCTCGACCTTCTGCGCCTCGACCCAGGCGGCGGCGTTGCGCATGACGGTGTCGATAAAACCGTGCTGCGCCCAGTCGCGGTCAAAGGTTGGCGATTTGGCCGGAATCGCGATGTAATCGGTGATCTGTTTGACGATGTCGCCGTCCCACTGGGCCGTGATGTGTGACAAGGCCTGGGCGGTGTTGAGGATGTCGGCGGGAATTTCGCGATGCAGGGGGGCGTTCATGGAAATGGCTCCGGAAATAAAAAGTCAGCAGTGGTCTGCAGTAGCCGCTACTGTACGCTGCGGGCAACAGCCGCGCCACCGGGCAAGCGCTTGGCTTGCGTCTTGCGGCGTCGGCCTACAGCGCTTTTTACGCCTGGAAACGAAGATCTCCGCCAGCCGGACGATAAAACCAAGCCGCATCGGACTTCGCCATGATGACATCCCGCAAGCCTGAGGTTTCTGCCCCTCCCGCCATCCGGGTCGGCGTGGGCGGCTGGACCTACGAACCCTGGCGCAACAACTTCTTCCCGCAAGGCCTGGCGCACAGCCGGGAACTCGCCTACGCCAGCCGCCGGCTCACTGCCATCGAGGTCAACGGCACCTATTACGGCACGCTCAAACCGGCCAGCTTCAGAAAATGGCATGACGAAACGCCTGATGATTTCGTTTTTTCGCTCAAGGCCTCGCGTTACGCCACCAACCGCCGGGTGCTGGCCGATGCCGGCGCGTCCATCACCCGCTTTGTCGAGAGCGGCATCAGCGAGCTGGGCCGCAAGCTCGGCCCCATCGTCTGGCAATTCATGCCCGGCAAGGCCTTTGAGGCGCCGGACTTCGAAGCCTTTCTGGCGCTGTTGCCGCGGCAGCTAGACGGCCAGGCGCTGCGCCATGTGCTGGAGGTGCGCCACGAAAGCTTCATGACGCCGGACTACCTGGCGCTGGCGCGCCGCTACCAGGTGGCCACGGTGTTCACCGACGCCGACAAATTTCCCTCGTTTGCCGACCTGACCGCTGATTTTGTCTATGCCCGGCTGATGCTGGGCGAGGCCGGCCTGGCCGCGGGTTATGCGGATTCGGCACTGGACGCCTGGGCCGGGCGCGCCCGCCTCTGGGCCGCCGGCGGCGCACCCGATGACCTGCCCAGCCTGGAGGCGCCGCCGCCCGCCGGCCCGCGCGATGTGTTCCTCTATTTCATCAACGGCGCCAAGGAAAAGGCGCCTGCGGCGGCGATGGCCCTGCTGTCGCGGCTGGGCTTCAAGCCCGCCGCTTGACTTCATGGAGCCGGCCCTAGCCGTAGCTGGCCATGGCCTCGCCCAGGCGCACACCGCGGCTGGGCGCCCAGTCGGGATTGAAGCGCAGCGGCGCCTTGGGAAACAGCATGACGACGGTGGAGCCGAGCAGAAAGCGGCCCATCTCCTGGCCCTGTTGCAACAGGATGGCGGGGTCGGCAGCGCCGTAATGCCACTCGCGCACCAGTTTGCCGCGCGGCGGATTGACCACGCCGTGCCACACCGTGGCCATGCTGCCGACTATGGTCGCGCCGACCAGAATCAGCACAAACGGGCCGCGCGCCGACTCAAAGACGCAGACCACGCGCTCGTTGCGCGCGAACAGGCCGGGCACGCCACGCGCCGTCACCGGGTTGACGGAAAACAGCTCTCCCGGCACATGGATCATGCGGCTCAAGCGCCCCTCGCAGGGCATGTGGATGCGGTGGTAGTCCTTGGGACTCAAATACAGCGTGGCAAAGCTGCCGTCCCGGTACTGCGCCGCCAGCGCCGCATCCCCGCCGACCAGCGCCGTGGTGGAGTAGCTGTGGCCCTTGGCCTGAAAAATCTGGTCCTGCTCGATCGCGCCAAACTGGCTGATGGCGCCATCGACCGGGCAAACCAGCTCGGCCGCCGCGATGGGGCGTGCGCCGGGCTTGAGGGCGCGCGTGAAAAAATCGTTGAAGGTGGGGTAGCCGGCGATGTCGGAATTCAGCGCCTCGTCCATGTTCACCTGGTATCTGGCGACAAAACGCCGGATGATTTCCGTGGTGACCCAGCCGCGCTCACGCCCTGCTACAAAGCCTGCAAACGCCGTCAGCGCCTGCTTGGGGATCAGGTATTGAGGGAGTACGGCAAAACGGTCGGTCATAGGCAGGGGGCGTGAAGAATGGGAGGTTCATTCTATCGGGGCGGCCAGGCACCGCCCGGCCCGAACGCAGTCATGGGCTGTTCCCGCCAAATTCGCAAGTTCACGGCGCCAGCGCCCGGTCCAGCGATGCCAGGAACTGCTCGGGGGCCTGGTAGCCGATCACGCGGAAGGGCAACTCCCGACCCTGCTTGTCGAAGAACACGATGCCCGGTGGTCCGAACAACGAGAACCGCTGCAACAGCGCGCGATGCTCCGGGGTGTTGGCGGTGACGTCGGCGCGCAGCAGGACAGCCTCCTTCAAACGGCTCTGAACCCTCGGATCGCCGAAGGTCAAGCGATCCATCTCCTTGCACGACACGCACCACTCGGCCCAGAAATCCAGCATCACGAACTGGCCCCGGGCCACCCCCAGCCGGCTCTCCAGTTCGGCAAGGCTGTTCACGGGCTGGAACGTGAGTTCCCGCCGCTCGATGTTGGCGCTGCCGCGAAAGCCGGCCAGCGGCTGCAGGAGGTCCCGGTGCCCCGCCAGCGCGCCAACCAGCAGCGCGATGCCTGTCACCAGTGCGAGCATGCCGACGCCCTTGAACAGCCGCCTGTGGCCCGGCGCGTCCGTCGGCAAGGGGTCGAGGGCGTGCAAGTAAGTGGCCGACACGACCAGCAGGGCCGCCCACAGCAGTTGCTGGACGAGGACAGTAATCACGGGTGAGACGAGATAAATCGCCACCGCCAACATCACCACGCCGAAGAGCCGCTTGACAGACTCCGTCCAGGCGCCGGAATTCGGCAGCAAAGTGCCGGCCGTGGCGCCGACCACGAGCAGCGGAACACCCATGCCGAGGGCCAGCGAGAACAAGGCCAGGCCGCCCAGAGCGACGTCGCGCGTCTGACCGATGTAGAGCAAGGCCCCCGCCAGCGGGGCGGCGACGCAGGGCCCGACGATCAGCGCCGACAGCACCCCCATCAGGAACACGCCGGCGACCCGGCCGCCCTTGAGCCGGCTGCCGGCACTGGCGAGTCGGCCTTGCAGGAACAAGGGCAGCTGCAGTTCGTAGAGGCCGAACATCGACAGCGCCAGCAGCACGAAGATCGCGGCGAAGCCGCCCAGCACCCAGGGGTTTTGCAGGTACGCGGACAGCAGCGTGCCCGCGAGTCCCGCCGCCACGCCGGCCAGCGCATAGGTGATCGCCATCCCCAGCACGTAGACCGACGACAGGCCGAGGGCGTGGCGCCGCGTCATGTGCTGCCCCTGTCCGGCGATGATGCCGGACAGGATAGGGATCATCGGCAGCATGCAGGGCGTGAACGCCAGCAGCAGACCAAAGCCGAAGAAGGCCGCGACCAGCGCCCACACACTGCCGCGCCCGAACAGCTGGCGAATAGCCCCGTCGTCCGACAGACCGCCGGCCGGCAAGCCCGCCGCAGCGGCCGCAGGCAACGGCGAAGCCGCGGCGGGCGAGGCCGCGCCGGGCAGCGCCACGGTGAGCGTCTTCTCGATCGGCGGGTAGCAAACGCCCAGCGGTTCATTGCAGCCTTGGTAGGTGGCGCGCAGCTGGAGCTGGTTTTCTTGCCGATCCGATCGCTTCAAGTCGATGATGGCCTCGACCGGTCGGCGGAACACTTCAACCGTCCCGAACGTGGGATCGGCCTTGGGCTCACCCTTGGGCAGCGTCACCTTGGCGATGGCGATGGTCGGCGGTTGAACAACGCTGAAGCTGATGCGGTCGCGGTAAAGGTAATAGTTCGGCGTCGGCGTCAATTCAGCGACCAGCATGTTGGCATCGCTGGCCCGCACCGCGATCTGGAACGCCTGGTCCGCTGGCAACAATTCGGGCTCGGCGCCCGGGCCACCCAGCCATTTCCTGATCGAGTCAAGCGGCCCCGACGCCGCGGCCGGGAATCCGGGTTGCGGCGACACAGCGGGCGCGGATGCGTCGGATTGGGCATATGCCGCAGCCGCCGCGGCAAGCAGCAGTCCAAGGAGGCAGCGCGCGACGCGGGCCGCGGTGCAACGCGACAATCGTGAGCTCATCGTTTCGCCGCTTTCTGAATTTGCGTTTCCAGCTCGGCGCGAGGGACGGCGCCGACCAATCGGCGCCCATCCGCGAGAATCGTCGTCGGGGTGCCGGTGATGCGGTGCCGCTTCGCGAACGCAGCGATCCTGGCGATCGGGTTGTCGCAGTCCGCCGCAGCGGCCGGTGCAACGCCGGTGCGCATGACCTCGTCCCAGGCCTTGGCCCGGTCCTTTGCGCACCAGACCGCCTTGGACTTGGCGGCCGCGTCGGGATGAATCTGGTCGATGGGATAGAGGAAGACATGCACCGTCACGTTGTCGATGCCCTTGAGTTCCTGCTCGAGCGTCTTGCAATAGGGACAGTCGGGATCCTCGAAGATGGCGATCTGACGCGCACCGGTGCCCTTGACCCGCTTGAAGGCCCAATCGAAGGGGAGGCTGCCGAAGGAAATGGCATTGATCTGTTCCAACCGCGCTTCGGTGAGGTTGCGGTTGGCATTGACATCGACCAGCGGGCCACCCAGGATATAGCGGCCATCCGCCGTGACGTAGAAGATTTGCCCATCGATCGCCGCCTCGAGCACGCCGGGAACTGGCGTCTTCGAGATGCCCTGGATCGGGCTTTGCGGGAAGGCGCGCTGCAGCGCGGCGCGCACCGCATCTTCACCGGCACCGGCAACAGCCGTCACGGCGACCGCCGCGATGGCCAAGAACAGGCGTTTCATCGTTTTGCCTCCACAGGGAACAGACCCGTCCGCACTCTTTGCTGGGTGGCCGGCTGGTGCAAGTTGGCGTCGAACATGGCCTCTACGCCTTGACCAGATAGTTGCGCATCAAGCCGGAATCCCCGTGCTCCAGCATGTGGCAGTGGTAGGGAAACAGCCCCGGGTAATCGGCGAAGCCCAGCAGGAGGCGCACGCGCTCGCCCGGCATCACGAGCACCGTGTCCTTCCAGCCTTCGTCGACGAAGCCGGCCTTCACCGTGCCGTGTTGCCGCGAGAACTCGCCGGCAACGGCGCGCCCGATGATGCGGAACTGCAAGCCGTGCACATGCATCGGGTGGGGCATGGCCATGCCCATCATCCCGCTCGCGGCATCGTTGCGGAATTCCCAGACCTCGTGAGTACCCAGCTTGACGGTTTCAAGCGGGCTCGCACCGAGCATGTCGAAGCCTTGGCCGTTGATGCCCCAGGCCATCATGCCCATGGTGAGCTTGAACACCTTGGGGCGGTTGAAGTTGACGGCAGCGCGCGGTTGCGGGCGTTGCAACCGCGACAGGCGTTGTGGTGGCGCGGCGCCGCCTCTAATGCCACCGCTGGTGCCACCCTCGAGCCGCAGCTTAAGCACCGGGAACGGCGTGCCATCGGGCAGCGCCGTTCCGCCCATCATTCCGCCCATCGCCGTCCCGCCCTCGAAGGCCAGGCTTTGCAGCGTCAGTTCGGTGCCCGCAGGCCAGCGGCCGAAATCTACCCACAGCTCAACGCGCTCGGCCGGCGCGAGCATGACGTAATCGCGTTGCAGCGGTGCCGCCAGCAAGCCGCCATCGGTCGCGATCACCGTCAGCGGCGATCGGTCATGCCACGCCAGCTTGTACATGCGTGTGTTCGAGGCATTGAGCAAGCGCAGCCGATGGGGGCGGCGCTCGACCTCCAGGCTCGCATCGGGCTTGCCGTTGACGAGGATCTGGTCCCCGAGCACGCCCATCATGCGGGCCATCATCTGGCCCATGCCGCCCATGGCACCGCCCATCATGCCGTGGTCCATCATCCCGTGTCGGTCGGTGCCTTGCGATGCCGCTCCAGCCGCGCGCTCCGACAGGTAGACGAACTGGTTGTCGTCGTCGAAGCTGCGGTCCTGGAGCACCAGGGCAAGGTCATGCGGACCCGTGGGCAGATCGAGCGCGGTCTCCTCCTCGTCGCCCACCAGGAACAAACCCGCCAGGCCGAAGTAGACCTGCTTGCCCGTCCTTCCGTGCGGGTGCGGATGGAACCAGTAGCTGCCGGCACGATCAAGCACCGTGAACTCGTAGACGTAACGCTCGCCCGGCGCGATCGCGTGCCGCGGATGGCCGTCCATGTCGTCCGGCACATGCAGTCCGTGCCAATGAATGATGGTCGACTCCGGCAAGCCGTTGATCAGGTCGATGCGCACGCGCTGCCCCCGGCGCACGCGGATGATGGGCCCCAGGTAGTTGCCGGCCGATGCGTCGAGCGCGCTCGCATCGCCGCGCAGCAGCTTGCCCTGGTAGCGCCACACCCGCGTCGGCGCACCCGCACGGATGGCGACGCTATCCTGCATCGCATGCAGTTCGATGTGGACATCGATACCGGCAGCGGCGCGCTCCTCGCTTGCGGCCCCTGTACTCAACCCCGGCAGGCCGAGCGCCGCGACGGCCGCGGCGGCGGAGTGGACCAGCACGCGACGCCTCTGTCCGTTGAAGCGGAAGACACCCAATTTGTCATTCGAGTCACTCATGGGTCGTTCCCTCTTCCGCGATCTGTGTCCAGGTCCGGCCCTGGTCCTTGCTCAGAAAAACGTTTCGCTTGAACGTCGCAATGGCGATCTCGCCGCGCTGCACGGGGTTCTGCGCGATGTACGCCACCGCGTCTTCGGTCAGGGCCGGGATCGGCAGATCCTCGGCCCTGGAGCCGGCCTTCAAGGCGATGCGCGCCAGCGCCGCCTTGCGCGCATAGGAGCCGAACCACAGGTGCTGCCCATCGAGGTCGAAGGCCGCGGCGAGCACGCGCTGGCCGCCGGCCAGCGGCTCGAAGCTCTCGGCCGAGTTCCGGGACAGGTAGAGCCCGTCGGTCGTGCCGGCGGCGACGATGCTGGCCTCGGTGGGGTGCACGGCCAGGCTGTTGAGCTCGCCACCCAGTCCGCTGGCCGCGGCGCGCGTCCACTTGAGGCCGTCGTTGCGCGTGTGGTGGATCCCGGCCTGGCCCATGCGGGAGTTCGGCGCGTGGTTGACCACATAGACCGCATTGGTGTCGTAGCTCGTCGCCAGCGTGTGGAAGTCCGACTCGCGCTCGAGCCCGAGCTTCTGCCAGGTCTTGCCGCCATCGCGGCTCTTGATCAGGCCGAAGGGGTTGGCCAGGCCCGAGCCCGGCGCCGGGTGGCCGCTGCTGTATAGCGCGTCGCGCGTGGCCGCGAAACCCATGTAGTCGTGCGCCGGCCCGGCGGCCTTGGACCAGCGTCCGTTCTCGAAGATGGCCAGGCCATGGTGGCTCGGAAGCATGAGCCGCTTGCCGTCGGCGCTGTAGGACAGGCCGTGGACATGCATCAGGGTGACGGGCTCGCCGGCGTGAACGCGAGTCGCGGCGCACAGGCCGAGCACCAGGGCGAGCAGGAAGGCGTGAAGGGTGTGCTTGTTCAAACGCATGTCGATCCTTGTTGTTGATGAAAAGGTGGCGGGCATAGGCCCGTTCGTCATTCCTTGAGCAGCCGCGCGACATCGGCCGCCATGGTGTCGACGGTCCTCTGCGCGCCCATCAGCAGGCGCAAGCGGCCGCGGGTGTCATAGACATAGACTGCGCTTCCGTGCGTGACCACGTCGTGGCCCTGGGCATCGGCGGCCTGCGCGTCGTGGAAGAACTTGAACTCCCTGGCCAGCGCCGAGGTCGCGCCCGGGTCGCCGTACAGGCCGAGAAAACTCGGGTGGAAGGCGGCCACGAATTTCGCCAGCACCCGCGGCGTGTCGCGCTCGGGATCGACGGTGACGAACAGGCCTTGCACGCGCTGGCCGTCGGGGCCCAGCTTGCCCACCACGCGCGCCATGTCGGCCATGGTCGTCGGGCACAGGTCCGGGCAGTGCGTGAAGCCGAAGAACAGCAGCACCACCTTGCCCCTGAAGTCAGCCAGGCTCCTCGGCTGGCCGTTGTGGTCGGTCAGCTGAAAATCGCGCCCCCATTCAACGCGCGAAATGTCGGTCGACCTGAACGGCAACATCGGACCGCTCGCGCGCTCGCCACAGGCGGCCACGAGCAACGCGAACGCGACGACCAGAAATGCTCTCGGGACCATGGCCTACCTTCGTTGGGGTGGCGATGGCGCCGCACCCGGCGCCATGTGGCCGCGTATCAGCTCGACCACCCGCGGCTTGTCCCACGCCGCTGGACCGAGTTTGCGGCCGATCTCGCGGCCCTCCCGGTCGATGAGAAGAGTCAGCGGCACACCGGCCACGGCAAGATTCGAAGCTGCGTCGCCAAACGTGTCCAAGTACGGCTGCAGGTGCTTGATGCCCGTGCGGTCGAAAAAGTCCCGCACGAGCGGCAGGCCGGCATGATCGATCGAGAGCGCGACGACCTCGAAGCCCGGACCGCCCAGCGCGGCCTGCAGGCGGTCCAGGGTCGGCATTTCTTCGCGGCACGGCGTGCACCAGGTGGCCCACACGTTGAGCAGCACGACCCTGCCGCGAAAGGCGGCGAGGCTCGTTGGCCGGCCCGCGCCATCCGAAAAGCGCAGATTCGCCAGCTCCCGCGGGCGCGCATGGATCACGAAGTCGGGATCGGCGGGCCGTGCACCACGCGCCAGGCGCAGCACGGGGACGGCACCGAGGAAGGCCGCCACGGCGGCCAGCAGCAAGCGTCGCTTTAGAATTGTCACGGACACTCCCTGCGAATGAATGTCGAGATCTCCTCGGGGTGCGAGAAGACGACCGCGGCCCGGTCGCCCTGCATGCCGGTGCCGACGATGACCGGCTTGCCGGCCGATGGGCCCTCGGGGCTGCCGTCGGTCTTGAACCGCAGGTTGAATTCCCACCAGATGCGGCTCTTGCCATCGCCGGTGAGGACGCGGTAGGCATCGCCGCAGTAGCGGATCGCGGTCACCTCGCGGGCCGCGTCGGCGCGCTTGAGGTTCGGCAGCGCCCGCTCCGGCGCCGACACCCGTCCTTCGGACACGGCCCGCAGATAGGCCAGCAGATCGGCGCGCGTGCCCGGCTCGGGTATCCCGGCGAATTGCATCGTGTTGCCCGGAATCAAGGCGGCCGGGTCCCGCAGCCACGCATCGAGGGTCTTTTCGTTCCAGACGAGCTCCGAGCGTTTCAGCGCTGGCGAATAGCGGCCGAATCCGGCGGCGGTGCCGGCCCTGCTGCTCCATACCCCGGCGAGGCTGGGGCCGGTCAGGTGGCGCCCTGGCGCGAACGAATGACAGGCCATGCAGGCACGCGATGCCCGCGCGCCGCGCTCGATGTCTGCGGCGCCATGCGACGCAGCGACCCACGAGAAGCCCCAGGCGACTCCCAGAAGAACAGCGCGGACTACGCTGGCAAGAGTCATCTGAAGCTCCCCGATCAGGCCTTCGGGTCCAGCCCTATGAGCAGCGTCGACTCGCCGAAGTAGTGGTGCGGGGGCACCTCGAGGTTGCTCGGAGCGGGCACGTTCTTGAAGACCCGGCCGGCGAGATCGAACCGCGATCCATGGCATGGGCAATAAAATCCGCCCGGCCATGAGGCGCCGATGTCGGCGGCACCCGGCTCTGGCCTGTAGGTCGGGATGCAACCCAGATGGGTGCAGATCGCCAGCAGCACGACGATGTCCGGCTTGACCGAACGCAGGTCGTTGCGGGCGTAGTCAGGCTGCTGCCCCCGACGGCTCGACTGCGGATCGCTGAGCAAGTCGTCGTGACTGCGCAAGGACCCGAGCATGTCCGTGGTGCGGCGCAGCACCCACACCGGTTTGCCGCGCCACTCCACGGTCCGCAGCTCGCCCGGCTTGATGGTCCCGACGTCGACCTCCACAGGCGCACCGAAAGCGCGCGCCCGTTCGCTGGGGGCCATGGAGACCACGAAGGGCACGCTTGTCGCGGCGATGCCCGCGCAGCCAGCCGCAGAAGCTACCGTGAGCCACACGCGGCGCGCAGGGTCTGCAAGGGTTTGCGTGTCTGACATTTGAGGACCTCGCCGGATTCTCGGGCTTGGTGGGTGGAATCTGCGGTCGACCGCCGCGAACGCGGGGTTCGGACGTTGCTCGCTATGCCTTGTCCGGGTCGGCACCGCGGAGCCCGGATTCCGCCCCGCTGTCGCCGGGCTTGGCGCGCTCATCCTGCTTGCCGCCGTTCATGCCCTTCATCATGAAGAGCATCGCCACGGGGCAGATGAGAGCCACCAGGAAGGGGGCGCTGGCCAGAATGAGCACCTGGGCCGCGGGCAGCGCGAAATAGGCGACGGCGAGGCCTGCGCCCAACCAGACCGCCATCTTCACCATCAGTTTCGCATCGCACTTCATGTTTTTCTCCTTGGAAATTGGGGGCATCGCAAAGGAGTCGCTAGACCGGCGAGTCAGGTAAAACCTCCGCTCCGGCACGAAGATGGAGAAACTTTTCCACCGGCATCACCGCCGCGATTCCCGATCCCGGAACATCGGAAATAGCGGTCTCCAGCAAGGCCTTGAGCAGCGTCTCCAATTTCGATTCCTCGGTGAAGATCTCGATCTTGGTTTGTTCGCTGAGCAAGTCACGGGAAAAAAAATTCTTGTACTCGCCGAAGCCCTTGACCTTGGTCAGCGTGACGCCGCCAACACCAATGTCCCTGAGTTTTCTTTCCAGGGATTCCACGGCCTCGAGCGGGACAATTGCGACGACATACTTGAAGTTCATGATTTCCTCGCTGGGTTCCGTAGTTCAATTGGCAGACAAAACCGGCGTGATCCTGGTGATTCGAGGCATAGGCACGATAATGAGTTCCTCGTCGCGCAAGCCCGCAGAGAGCACTGGTGCTACCGGCTTACTTGCCCGGACAAGCGTTGCCGCCCTGATTGTTTAGCTATCAATTTAATAGCCAGCTACGCCCGGCCGGTATGCCCTGCACACCCTGTGAGCACAGGAAGCTCAACAAATCCATAAGCCTCCTTCACTGCACCGGATAGCCCGCTTCGGCCAGCGCCGCGGCCACGGTCGCGCGGTCTTGCGTGGTTTGCACCGTCACTTTCTTGGTGGCCAGGTCTATGTTGACCTGCGCGTCGGGGTCGGCTTGCTGCACGGCCTGGGTGACGGCGCTGACGCAGTGGCCGCAACTCATTGAGGGGATGTCGAATTCCATGAGGCACCTTCTGGCTAAGTTTTGTCGATTTGTAATGTTAACTCTGAACCTTGCCATGGGGGGAAGGTCAAGCAGGGCGCGGCTATGCCCACAACATGTCTACGGATATTGTCGGCGCGCGCTGACCATACCATGGTGGTAAGGTTCAGACTTCGTTCCATGCCTCTTCCAACCTTTACCGACCGACACGGAGCGCGCCCATGAACCTCACCGCCAGCCTGCAGACACCCGCCACCGGCCTGGCCGAATGGCAGTTTCCCGTCGAAGGCATGACCTGCGCCTCCTGCGTGGCGCGGGTGGAGCGGTCCTTGCGCGCCGTAACGGGCGTGGCCGAGGCGAGCGTGAATCTTGCGACCGAGCAGGCCCGCGTGAAAGCCGGGCCCGGGGTCAGCATGCAAACGCTGAAGGCCGCCATCGAGAAAGCCGGTTACGCGGTGGGCCAGCAGGCCTTGCGGCTCAGGATTGACGGCATGAGCTGCGCATCCTGCGTGGGGCGGGTTGAAAAAGCCCTGCGCCAGGTGCCGGGCGTGCTGCAGGCCGAGGTCAACCTTGCCACCGAAACGGCGGAGGTCACCCTCTCTGGCGCCTCGGCCACCCTGGACCAGCTGCAGGCGGCGCTGAACAAGGCCGGCTACCAGGCCCGCGCCCTGGACGACACCGGCGCTGCGGCCCAGCCGGCCGAACAGCCCGGCGCCGCCATCTGGCCCATCCTGCTGGCGGCGGCGCTGTCGGCCCCGCTGATGCTGCCCATGCTGGGCATGCTGGCGGGCCGGGACTGGATGCTGGACGGCCGGCTGCAATGGCTGCTGGCCACGCCGGTGCAGTTCTGGCTGGGCGCACGTTTTTACCGCGCCGGCTTCAAGGCGTTGCGCGCCAAAACCGGCAACATGGACTTGCTGGTGGCCCTGGGTACCTCGGCCGCCTATGGTCTCAGTGTCTACCAGCTCCTGGTGCACGGTGAGCACGGCATGGCGCATCTGTATTTCGAGGCCTCGGCCGTTGTCATCACGCTGGTGCTGCTGGGCAAATGGATGGAGGCGCGCGCCAAGCGCCAGACCACCGCGGCGATCCGCGCGCTGAACGCGCTGCGGCCCGAAACGGCGCGCCGGCGCAGCCAGGGCGTGGACGAGGAAGTCGCCGTGTCGCGGCTGGCGGTGGGCGACCTCGTCGTCGTGCGGCCCGGCGAACGCATTGCGGTGGACGGCGAGATCACCGAAGGCGCCAGCCAGGTCGATGAGTCGCTGATTACCGGCGAGAGCCTGCCGGTGCACAAGCAGGTGGGCGACCGGGTCACCGGCGGCGCGGTCAATGCCGAGGGCCTGCTGGTCGTGCGCACGACGGCGGTGGGCGCGGAATCCACGCTGGCGCGCATTGTGCGGCTGGTGGAGTCGGCCCAGGCCAAAAAAGCGCCGATTCAGCGCCTGGTGGACCAGGTCAGCGCGGTGTTTGTGCCCGTCGTCATGGGCATCGCCCTCATCACGCTGCTGGGCTGGGGCCTTGGCACCGGCCACTGGGAGGCCGCCATCCTCAACGCCGTCGCCGTGCTGGTGATTGCCTGCCCCTGCGCGCTGGGCCTGGCCACGCCCACGGCCATCATGGCCGGCACCGGCGTGGCGGCGCGCCACGGCATCCTGATCAAGGACGCCGAGGCGCTGGAAGTGGCGCACCGGCTCCAGGTGGTGACGTTTGACAAGACCGGCACGCTGACCGAAGGCCATCCCGAGCTGGTGGCGCTGGAGGCGAACGGCATCACGCGCGCGGCCTTGCTGGCGCAAAGCGCTGCCATTCAGGCCGGCAGCGAACACCCGCTGGCGAAGGCCGTCACCAAGGCGGCAAGCCAGGACCGGCTCAGCCTTCCGGCCGCCACACAGCTGCGCGCGGTGGCCGGGCGCGGCATGTCGGCGCAGGTAGCAGGGCGCGAGCTGCGGCTGGGCAGCCCACGCTTCATGCAGGAACTGGGTGTTGAACTCGGCGACTTTGCCGCGCGCGCCCAGGCGCTGGAGGCGGCGGGCCGCACCGTGTCGTGGCTGGCGGATGTGACGCCGGGCGGCGCGCCCCAGCTGCTGGGCCTGCTGGCCTTTGGTGACACGCTGAAAGGCAGCGCCGCACCGGCCATTGCGCGCCTGCATGCGCTGGGCCTTCAGACCGCGCTGGTCACCGGCGACAACCACGGCAGCGCCCAGGCGGTGGCGGCCCAGTTGGGCATGGACCGGGTGCATGCCCAGGTCCTGCCCGAAGACAAGGCCGCCATCATTGACGGGCTCAGGCGTGAAGCCGGCTGCGTCGCCATGGTGGGCGACGGCATCAACGACGCGCCGGCGCTGGCGGCGGCCGATGTCGGCATTGCCATGGCCACCGGCACCGACGTCGCCATGCATGCGGCCGGCATCACGCTGATGCGCGGCAATCCGGCGCTGGTGGCCGATGCCATCGACATCTCGCGCCGCAGCTACACCAAGATTCGGCAAAATCTGTTCTGGGCATTTTTCTACAACGTGGTGGGCATCCCGCTGGCCGCCCTGGGCCTGCTGAGCCCGGTGATCGCCGGCGCCGCCATGGCCTTTAGCAGCTTCAGCGTGGTGATGAATGCCTTGCTGCTGCGCCGCTGGAAAGGACGTTCACAATGAATCACGACATGCTCTCAAGCGGCCCCTTCAACATCGGCCAGGCCGCCGCCCGCTCCGGCGTGTCGGCCAAAATGATCCGCCACTACGAATCGCTGGGTCTGCTGCCGGCCGTGCAGCGCACCGACGCGGGCTACCGCCAGTATGGCGACAAGGAAGCCCACACCCTGCGCTTCATACGCCGGGCCCGCGACCTGGGTTTCAGCATGGCCGAGATCGCCGAGCTGCTCAAGCTGTGGCAAAACAAGCGCCGCGCCAGCGCCGACGTCAAGCGCATCGCGCTGGCCCATGTGGCCGACCTGGAACGGCGCATTGCCGAGATGGCAGCGATGAAGCAAACCCTGCAGCATCTGGCGCAGTGCTGCCAGGGCAACAGCCGGCCGGATTGCCCCATCCTGACCGAATTGGCTGCTTGAACCGCTTGAATAAAGCGTCCGAATCCGGCGAGTTTCAAGGGGCGCGCCGATTTATGCTGAGGCATGGACTTGTTCACCCCACCGCCTGCGCCAGCCAGCGCCCACTGGTCCGACACCCTGGCCGAACTGAATAGCCAGGGCAGCGCCGTCATGCCGCAGCTGCTCAGCGCCGCGCAGTGCCAGGCCCTGGTCAGGCTCTACCCGGACAGCCGGCACTTTCGCAGCCGGGTCGTGATGCAGCGCCACGGTTTCGGCCAGGGCGAGTACCAGTATTTCAGCTACCCCCTGCCCGAGACCGTGGCCCGGCTGCGCGCCACGCTCTACCCCGAACTGGTCGGCCTGGCCAATGCCTGGAACGAGGCCATGGGCATCGCCGTCCGCTATCCCGAAGACCATGCGGGCTTTCTGGCGCGCTGCCATGCGGCCGGCCAGCGGCGGCCCACGCCGTTGCTGCTGCAATACGGGCCGGGCGACTACAACTGCCTGCACCAGGACCTGTATGGCGAGCATGTGTTTCCGATTCAGGTCGCAGTGCTGCTGTCGCGCCCCGGCGAGGACTTCAGCGGCGGCGAGTTGGTGCTGACCGAGCAGCGGCCGCGTCTGCAGTCGCGCGTCGAGGTGGTGCCGCTGGCGCAGGGCGATGCCGTGCTGTTTGCGGTGCACCAGCGCCCGGTGCAGGGCAGCCGGGGGTTTTACCGGGTCACCATGCGCCACGGTGTCAGCCGGTTACGCTCCGGCCAGCGCCACACCCTGGGTATCATTTTTCATGACGCCCTGTAAACGGTTGGGGGAAAGTCTGTGACCCAAAACCTGTTCGAGCAAGAGCCGCTGCCCTATGGTGCGCCGGAGTTGATCGCGCCCGGCGCCGTGCTGCTGCGCGGCTTTGCCTACGATGTGGGGGAAGCCCTGCTGCACGCGCTGGAGCAGGTCACCGCTGCCGCGCCGCTGCGCCATCTGGTCACGCCGGGCGGCTACACCATGACGGTGGCCATGAGCAATTGCGGCGCGCTGGGCTGGACCTCAAGCCGCAGCGGCTATCGCTACACCAGCACCGACCCGCTGTCCGGCCAGCCCTGGCCGCCCATGCCCGGCTGCTTTGCCGAGCTGGCGCTGCGCGCGGCGGCCGAGGCCGGCTTCAATGACTTCAGGCCCGATGCCTGCCTGATCAACCGCTATGAACCGGGGGCGCGCCTGTCGCTGCACCAGGACCGGGACGAGAGCGACCTGAGCGCGCCCATCGTCTCGGTGTCGCTGGGTTTGCCGGCGGTATTTTTGTTTGGCGGCACCCGACGCACAGACCGCCCCACGCGTTACCGGCTGGTCCATGGCGACGTGGCGGTGTGGGGCGGCCCGTCGCGGCTGGCCTACCACGGGGTGGCGCCGCTGGCCGAGGGGGATCACCCCCGGCTGGGACGGCAGCGCATCAACCTGACTTTTCGCTGCGCACGTTAAGTGTGGAGGGTCTCGCACCATCCGCTAAAACAGCATGCGTGCCGGTTTGAGGCCTTTCCGAAGGCCGGCGGCGGGTCCAGCAAAAAGGGGAGGGCATCGCTGCCCTCCCCTTGTCCAAACAACACGATCAAGACTTCTTCGTCACTTGTTCAGTGATTCGAGAACAGAATCGTGCCGCTTGCCCCCACCGCGAAGAATTGGCCGTTGGCAAGGCCGACGCCGAACAGGTCTTGCGCCGTCGCCGGGACGGCGGGGGTCCAGGTGCTCTCGTCGGCGCTGGTGAGGATCGTGCCAAGTACCCCGACCGCGACGCCATGGTTGACGCCCGAGAGGTTCTGTGCGGTCCCCGAGGCTGCGGCGGTGGTCCAGCTACTGCCGTCCAGGCTGTTGAAGATGGTGCCGCCCGTGCCCACCGCGACGAATTTGCCGTTGCCAAAGCTGACCCCCGCAAGGTCCGCAATGGTCGTCGGCACCGCGACGGCGGGAGTCCAGGTGAGGCCGTCGGGGCTGCTGAGAATCGTCCCCTGCCCCCCCACCGCGACGAATTTGCCGAGGCCATTAAAGCTGACGCCAGTGAGGAACAAGGGCGTGGTGGTGGCGGAAGTCCAGCTGAGGCCATCGACACTGGTGAGTATCATGCCGGCTCCCGTCGTCCCATTCTGCCCCACCGCGACGAATCTGCCGTTGCCAAAGCTCACGCCCTGGAGGAGATCCAACGCGGTCGCCGGGTTGACGGTAGCGGGGGTCCAGCTCAGGCCGTCGGCGCTGCTGAGGATGGTGCCGCCTGCCCCCACCGCGACGAATTTGCCTATGCCATCATGGCTGACGCCGAGGAGGTCCTGCGCGCTCGCCGGTGTTACGGTGGCGGATGCCCAGCTCAGGCCGGCGTCTATGCTGGTGAGTATCGTGCCGCCCCGGCCCACGGCGACCAGTTTGGCAAGGCCATCGGAAGCGATGCCAATGAGAGACTGCGCCGTCCCTGCCACGGCGGTGGTCCAGCTGCTGCCGGTGGCGTCACTGGCGAGGATCGCGCCGGAATCGCCCACCGCGACGAATTTGCCGGCGCCAAAACCGACGCCAGTGAGGAACAAG
>CAZWDK010000009.1:0-27164 GCA_964633095.1 uncultured Polaromonas sp.
CCGGCGCAAGAGCGCCCCGCGCCGCGCGGTGCGGGGGCCAAGCGTGCCGGCAAGGTGGCCGGCAAGGGCACGGCCAAGCGTGCCGAGTCGCCGGCCAGTGGCCGCGCTGCGTCCAGGTCACCGATTCAGGCGCTCAAGGCGGCCGTCAAAAAGGCCGCGGCCAGCGCCAGCCGCAAGCAGGGCAAAAAGCCGCGTCGCTAAGGTGGTTCGTGAAGCCTTTTTCCCATTTTTTTGCTGAACCTGAATCCTCATGCTGATCCGGATACTGGCCTTTTTGCTGGAGACTGTTTTTTTTCTGTTGATCGCTGCGGCGCTGCTGCGCGCCTGGATGAACTGGGTTCGGGTCAACATGACCGCGCAACCGGGCCGCTTTGTGATGGCGCTGACCGACTGGCTGGTCAAACCCCTGCGTCGTGCCTTGCCCAAGTCCGTGACGCGCTCACGGGTGGACTGGGCCAGCGTGCTGGCCGCCGCCTTGCTGGCGCTGGCCTATGCCTTGCTGTGGAGCGTGCTGCTGGGCGTCAGCCATTGGACGCCCGAACTGGCGCCAGCGGCCTTGCTGATGCTGCTGGCTTTTGCGCTGAAGATGCTGGTCCGGGTGGCCCTGCAAACCCTGTTCATGCTGGTGCTGGCTTACGCGGTGTTGTCCTGGATTCAGCCGGGCTCGCCGGCCTATGGCCTGCTGGGCCGCCTGACCGAGCCGCTGCTGACGCCCTTGCGGCGCGTCATTCCGGTGGTCGGAGGGGTGGACCTGTCGGCGCTGGCGCTGCTGGTGCTGCTGCAAATCGGCCTGATGGTGCTGGTGTAGCCGCCGATGTGATCGCTGCTTGGCTGGGTTAATAGCTGGCCAGCGCAGAAGCCGTGAGGGCCCGGCCCGGCTGCTCGGCCGCCCAGCTGTCGGCCCGCTGGCCATGTGCAAACACCGCGCTGCAGGCCGCTTCAAAGTCATCGAGGCCGACGGCCAGGTAAGCCCCCAGCATGCCCGCCAGCACGTCGCCGGTGCCGGCCGTGGCCAGCAGGGCATTGCCGCTGGCGTTGACAAAGGGCAGCCGGCCCGGTGCCGCGATGATGCTGCCCGAACCCTTGAGTACCACCACGCACCGGAAGCGTTCGGCCAGTTGCTGCGCTGCCGCCAGGCGGCTGGCCTGTACCTCGGCGGCCGTGCTGCCCAGCAGGCGTGCGGCTTCCAGTGGATGGGGCGTCAGCACCGTGCCGTATCCGCGCTGCTGGCGGGCTGTCAACTGGGTTTGCAGCTGCGGGTCGTTGGCGATGGCGTTGAGCGCGTCGGCGTCCAGCACGGTCCGCGTGGCCGCCGACAGCAGCTTGGCGATGACGGTCTTGACGGCTTGCCCGCCGCCACAGCCACAGACCACCACCTGCTGCTTCAGGTCCAACGCCTCCGGGCTGCGAAACATCAGCTCGGGCTGCTGCAGATCGACGCTGGTCGCGGTTTGTCCGAGCAGGGCGACATAGACCCGGCCCGCGCCCGCATGCAGCGCGGCACGGCCGGCCAGCAGGGCGGCCCCCGTCATGTGGCTGGCCGCAGCGGTTTCACCGCCCACAATCGCGACATCGCCAAACATGCCCTTGTGGCTGGCGTGAAGGGTTTTCATGCGCAGCGGCTGGCCCGCATGGTTGGCAGCCAGCAGCCAGGCGCAAGGCTGTACCGCCGTCGGAGCTTGAATGCCCAGCTCATCCAGCCAGACTTCACCGGCGCGGTCGCGTCCGTGGGCCGTGAACAGGCCCGGCTTCAGGGTCAGGAAACACAAGGTAAAAATGCCTCCGGCCCCATCAGGGCGGGCGCGGGAAGCTATTGATTTGATAGCGTCAGCGGCGCCCGTGTCGGCATCCAGCCCGGTCGGAACATCCGCCGCCAGGCGTGGCGCCGGACTGGCCTGCATCGCCGCCAGCCAGGTTTGCATCAACTCGCTGCCGGCACGGCCGGCCGTCAGCCGGCCGCCGATGCCCAGCAGCGCATCGATGCAGAAATCAAAATCCGCTGGTGGCTGGGCGGCCATGGGCACGCCGGCAGCCAGCGCCCGTTCGCGGGCGGCGTGGGCATCGGGCGGCAGGCCGGTTTTGCCGGGAGATGGACCGGTCCAGGTCACGACCACCGTCTTGCCCCATTGGTGCAGCTGCAAAGCGGCCTCAAAACCATCGCCACCGTTGTTGCCCGGCCCGCAAGCGATCCAGATGCGCTGGGCGTGCGGGGCCAGCGCCAGGGCCAGGCGGGCAAGGGCAAGGCCGGCGCGCTGCATCAAGGTGTGCGGCGGCAGGCCGGCGGCGGCTTGCTGCTCAAGCTGGCGGGTAGCGGCCACGCTGTACAGCGGCTGGCTTGATGCGAGGGAGGCGCTGGAGATTCTTTGCATGCCTGGATTGTGCGGTCTGGAACGCCGGGGCGCAAAAAAGCCCGGCTGGCCGGGCTTTTTGAGGCGTGCCAGGACCTTGCAACCTTACGCGTCGGGCGGAATGCGCAAGACCTGGCCCGGGTAAATCTTGTCGGGGTCCGTCAGCATGGGCTTGTTGGCCTCAAAAATCTGCGGGTATTTATTGGGCGTGCCATAAAACTCTTTGCTGATCTTGGACAGGTTGTCGCCGCTGACCACCGTATGCCAGCGCGACTCAGGCTCGGGGCTGGACACGGTCATCAGGTCGTTGACGGCGGCAACATTGGCGACGTTGCCACAGCACAGCAGCACTTTTTCCTTGGTGGCCTGGTCGGGCGCAACGCCGGCAACGGTGACCGTGGCGCTCTCTGCGTCAAAGCTGATGTCCAGCGCTTCGACCTGCAGGTTCATGGTGCCGATATAGGTGGCAATCGGATCGCCGGCCGCCTGGCTCAGGGCCGCCATGTTTTCTGGCGTGGGGGTGGCGGCTGCGGCTTCCTGGGCGGCATTGGCAGCGCCGTGCCCGAAAAGCTTTTCACCGGCTTCCTTGATAAAACTGAACATGCCCATGGGGATTCCAATCTGAAGGTAGTGGCCCGGTCAACACAACATAAAGCGTCGGGCCGCTTTCACTGTACAGGCTTGGTCTGACGCTCAGGCGGCGCTTTGCGCCTTCAGCCCAGCCGGCCGATGTCCAGCCCGGCCATGTCAATCTCGGCCGGCCGGCCGGCCATCAGGTCCGCCAGCGCCCGCGCGCTGCCGCAGCTGAGCGCCCAGCCGCTGGAGCCGTGGCCCAGGTTGAGCCAGAGGCCGGGCAGGCCGCTGCCGCCGATGATGGGCGGGCCGTCGGGCAGCATGGGGCGGGCGCCCTTCCAGGCCTGCACATGCGCCCCCAGGTGGGCGTGCTGGACCGCGCCCGGAAACCAGTCGTGCAGCACCTTGTAGAGGGTTTGGATCGAGGAGGCGCGCTTGGCGCCCAGCGAGCCGCCAATTTCGGCGCTGCCGGCCACGCGCACGCGCTGGCCCAGGCGGGAAATGGCGACCTTGTAGCGCTCGTCCATCAGCGCGCTGCGCGGTGCGTTCAGCGGCTCGCGAATCGGTGCGCTGATCGAATAGCCATAGACGGCGACCATGGGAATCTTCAGGCCCAGCGGCCGCAGCAGCTCGGCAGAGGCCAGGCCGGCGCACATCACGATCTGGTCGAAGCGCCGCGGCGCCGCTTCGCCTGCTATCAAAATACTAGCTGCTTGCGCCCGTTCCACATGGGCTACGGTTGTATTGAATTCGAAACTGACGCCCATGCGCTGGGCTTCGTTCTTGAGCAGCAATGCAAACTGCCGGCAGTTGGCCACCCCGTCGTCGGGCAGGTGCACCGCCCCCAGAAAAGCGGTGTCGGGGTTGAGCGCGGGTTCGATCCGGCGCACCTCCTCGGCATTGATCTCATTGAACGTCACGCCCGCCTCGCGCAGCAGCTGCAGGCCGGGCTGCACCAGCTGGCTGTCTTTTTCCGAGCGCAGCAGCACCATGTAGCCGGGGCTGCAGTCGTATTCCAGCTGCAGGCCCGTGCTCAGCTGGTGCAGCCTGTCGCGGCTGTAAAACGCCAGCCGCAGCAGCTGCGCGCGGTTGGCCAGGTAGCTGTCCAGCTTGCAGGATTGGTACCACTTCCAGATCCAGGCCAGCTCGCGGCCAGACAGCGGCCAGCCCAGCTTGACCGGCGCATGGCGGCTGAACAGCTGGCGGATGAGCTTGCCCGGCATGCCGGGCGTGGCCCAGGGCGCGACGTAGCCGGGCGCGACCACGCCGGCGTTGGCAAAGCTGGTTTCCTCCGCCGCGGCGCTGCGGCGTTCAAAAACGGTGACCTCGTGGCCGTCCACGGCCAGCTCATAGGCCGTGGTGATGCCGATGATGCCGGCGCCAATGACGGCAACCCTCATGCGCGGAATCCGCCGGCGCGCAGCAGGGCCGGGACAGGGGAAATCTTGTGGTTCATTGCTTTTTTTTGAGTGAATAACGCTCTGGCCCTTTACAGGCGGGCGCAGGAAGCTATTGTTTTTGTAGTGACTGGGCCAGTGCGGCTTCCACCTGGAGCGCCAGGTCCAGCAGCTTGTCATCGTGCAGCGCGGCGTGCCAGAGCATCAGGCCCACCGGCAATTGCTCGGGGCTGTGGCAGGGCAGCGAAATCGCGCAACCGTCGAGCATGTTAACCACCGCCGTGTTGCGCAGCAAAAGCCCGTTGACCCGGAAAAACTCGTCATCGTCGTGCCGCACGCTGGCAATCGAAGGCGCGACGATGGGGACGGTGGGCGACAGCACCGCGTCAAAGCCGCTCAGCCGGGCCTCCATGCGGGCGACCCACTGCCGGCGCGCCGCCAGCAAGTCGATGTAGTCGGCGGCGCTGATGCGGGCGCCGCGCAGGATGCGCCGCGCCACCCGGGGGTCGTACTCGGCTTGGTGCGCGGCAATCAGGCTGCGGTGCCAGGCGTAGCTTTCGGCGGCAGACAGGCCGCCGGTGGCGTTGATGGCCTCCAGTTCCCCGATTTCCTCCAGGGCAATTTCCTCGACGCGGGCGCCGGCCTGCCGCAGCACCCGCAGGCTGTGCTCGAACGCCCTGGCCACGCTGCTGTCCAGCCCGTCCTGCATTTGCGTGCGCGCCAGGGCGAAGCGGCAGGCCGACAGGGGCTTGCCGGCGAGCTGCACGCTGCGCGCCGCCAGCACCTCGTGCACCGTGACCGCATCGCGCACCGAGCGGGTCAGCGCGCAGACGGTGTCCAGGCTGGTGGACAGCGGCAGGGCGCCCAAGGTGGGCACCAGGCGCGCCGTGCTTTTAAAGCCCACAATGCCGCACAGCGCGGCGGGGATGCGGATGGAACCGCCGGTGTCGGAGCCCAGGCCGACCAAGGCGGCGCCGGTGGCGACGGACACGGCAGCGCCCGACGAGGAGCCGCCCGGAATCCGCTGCACCAGCGGGTCCGCCGGGTTGACGGGCGTGCCGTAATGTGGGTTGAGGCCGACGCCGGAAAAGGCAAATTCCACCATGTTGGTGCGTCCCGCGAGCACCGCGCCAGCCGCGCGCAGCCGGGCCACGGCGGGGCAGTCGGTGCGGGCCGGGGGCGCGTTGGCGAGCACGGCAGAGCCTGCCGCGGTGGTTTGGCCGGCCACGTCAAACAGGTCCTTGATGGACACCGGCAGTCCCGCCAGCGGCCGCGCCGGGTCAGTGAAAGCGGTCTTGTCAGCTGGCCGGGCCGTTGCCAGCGCGGTTTCAAGCGGCTGCGGCATGAAAACATGGCGGCAGGCCTCGCTCCGGGCAATGGCGGTGGCGTGTTCGAGAATTTCCGTGGGGCTGTTCAGTCCGGCCTGAAAGGCCTGGCGAGTGCCGTGTATATCGGCCTGGCGGTCGGCAGCGGGGGGCAGTGGCTTCATGGGCAGGGGCGTGGGGCGGCAGGGATGTTATACTTGACAGGCTTTGTGATTGACGGTTCAGCCCGAATTCGTCGCTTGCAAGGTAATCGCAAATCAGTCGCTCAAGGTGTTGCCCGGGAACTTCAAAAAAGAAGAGCCTTCCGGGCGATAAACGCTGATTTTAGACACAACCTTTGGAGATTTATATGTCAACAAACATGCGCGAAATGCTGGAAGCCGGCGTTCATTTCGGACACCAAACCCGCTTCTGGAACCCAAAAATGGCCCCCTACATTTTTGGCCATCGCAACCGCATTCACATCATCAACCTGGAAAAATCGCTGCCGATGTACCAGGACGCGATGAAGTTCGCGAAACAGCTGTCCGCCAACCGCGGCACCATCCTGATGGTCGGCACCAAGCGCCAGGCCCGCGAAATCGTCGCCACCGAAGCCCGTCGCGCCGGTGTTCCTTATGTTGACCAGCGCTGGCTGGGCGGCATGCTGACCAACTTCAAGACGGTCAAGACCTCGATCAAGCGCCTGAAGGAGATGAAGGCCCAGCAGGAAGCCGGCCTCGACTCCATCAGCAAAAAAGAGCAGCTGAACTTCAAGCGCGAGATCGAAAAGCTCGAAAAAGACATCGGTGGCATTCAGGACATGAATGCGCTGCCGGACGCCATTTTCGTGATCGACGTGGGTTTCCATAAAATCGCGGTTCTGGAAGCCAGGAAGCTGGGCATTCCCCTGATCGGTGTGGTTGACTCCAACCATTCGCCGATTGGCATCGACTATGTGATTCCGGGTAACGATGACTCGTCCAAGGCCGTTGCGTTGTACGCCCGCGGCATTGCCGATGCGATCCTGGAAGGCCGTGCCAATGCCATGAACGACGTCGTCAAGGCGGTGTCGGCCGAGAGCTCGGATGAGTTTGTGGAAGTGGAAAACGCAGCGGGCTGATCAAAGTCGGCTGGCAGGCGCGAGCGCTGTGCCAGACGCGAAAAAGGGGCTCGCGTAGCCCCTTTTTCACAAGTTAACGTAAAGCGGGTGCGCGTTGAGCGCCCGGTCGAAGTCAACAGGACAAACGGAGAATTGAAAATGGCAATTACTGCAAGCATGGTCGCCGAGTTGCGCGCCAAAACCGACGCTCCCATGATGGAGTGCAAGAAAGCACTGACCGAAGCCGAAGGCAACTTCGAAAAGGCCGAGGAAATCCTGCGCGTCAAGCTGGGCAACAAGGCCGGCAAGGCCGCGTCCCGTGTCACGGCCGAAGGCGTGGTCGCGGCGCACCGCGCAGGCGATGTGGGCGCGCTGGTTGAAGTCAACTGCGAAACCGACTTCGTCACCAAAAACGACAGCTTCCTGGCGTTCAGCCAGGCCGTGGCCGAGGGCATCGTCAAGAACAACCCGGCCGACCTGGAAGCCATTGGCGCCATGCCGCTGTCGCAAGACGGCTTCGGTCCGACGGTGGAAGACGTGCGCAAGGGCCTGATCGGCAAGATCGGCGAAAACATGAGCGTGCGCCGCTTCAAGCGTTTTGCCGGCAGCCAGCTGGCGTCCTACCTGCATGGCACGCGCATCGGCGTGGTCGTGGAGTTTGAAGGCGACGAAGCCGCCGCCAAGGACGTCGCCATGCATGTCGCCGCGATGAAGCCCGTGTCCCTGAGCAGCGCCGATGTGCCGGCCGAACTGGTTGCCAAAGAGCGCTCGGTGGCTGCTGCCAAGGCCGCTGAAGATGCCGCCATTGCGCAAGCTGCCGGCAAACCGGTGCAGTCCGCCGAAATCGTGGCCAAGCGCATCGAGGGTGGCGTGCAGAAATACCTGAAGGAAGTCAGCCTGTACAACCAGACTTTTGTCAAGAACGACAAGCAGACGGTTGAGCAAATGCTGAAGGAAAAAGCGACCACCATCAAGTCCTTCACGCTGTACGTGGTGGGCGAGGGCATTGAAAAGAAAGTGGACGACTTTGCGGCTGAAGTGGCAGCACAGGTTGCCGCTGCCAAGGCTGCCTAAGCTGCCCGAGCATTTCAGTCCAGCCGGAAGGCCGCTAAACTTCAAATCCATCCAACTTCACAGAAAGCCCTCGCATGCCAGCCTACAAGCGGATCTTGTTAAAACTGTCAGGTGAGGCCTTGATGGGGGATGATGCCTTTGGCATCAACCGCGCCACCATTGTCCGCATGGTGCAGGAAATTGCCGAAATCACCCGCATGGGTGTGGAGGTGGCGATTGTGATTGGCGGCGGCAATATCTTTCGCGGCGTGGCGGGCGGCTCGGTCGGCATGGACCGCGCCACCGCCGACTACATGGGCATGCTGGCGACCGTGATGAACGCGCTGGCCTTGGGCGACACCATGGACAAGGCCGGGCTGACGCCACGCGTCATGTCGGCCATCGGCATCGAGCGTGTCGTCGAGCCCTATGTGCGGCCCAAGGCGCTGCAGTACCTGGAAGAGGGCAAGGTCGTCATTTTTGCGGCCGGCACCGGCAATCCTTTCTTCACCACCGACACGGCGGCGGCCCTGCGCGGGGCTGAAATCGGCGCCGAGATCGTCCTGAAGGCGACCAAGGTCGATGGTGTGTACACTGCGGACCCGAAGAAAGACCCTAGGGCCACGCGTTACACCAGCATCACTTTTGATGAAGCCATGAATAGGAACCTTGAGGTCATGGACGCCACCGCGTTTGCGCTGTGCCGCGATCAGAAGCTGCCCCTCAAGGTATTCAGCATTTTCAAACACGGCGCGCTCAGGCGCGTGGTGCAGGGAGAGGACGAAGGAACCCTGGTTCACGTTTGAGCCGGCTCATGATTCGTACCGTCCTGCACTTTTTGCACCTAAAAATCCGGAGATTCGACCATGAGCATTGTTGAGATCAAGCAGCTTGCAGAGCAAAAAATGCAGCAGTCCTTGGATTCGTTCAAAAACGGCCTGACAAAAATTCGCACAGGCCGCGCCAACCCCGGCTTGCTTGATACCGTACAGGTTGAGTACTACGGCTCCATGGTGCCGATCAGCCAGGTCGCCAATGTGGCCCTGCTGGATGCGCGCACCATCAGCGTTTCACCCTGGGAAAAGGGCATGGGCGCCAAAATCGAAAAAGCCATTCGCGACTCCGATCTGGGGCTCAACCCGTCATCGCAGGGCGAGCTGATTCGCGTCCCCATGCCGGCGATGACGGAAGAGCGCCGCAAGGAACTCACCAAGGTCGTGCGAGCCGAGGGCGAGCACGCCAAGGTGGCCATTCGCAACCTGCGTCGCGACGCCAATGATGGCGTCAAAAAGCTGGTCAAGGAGAAGCTCGCCTCGGAAGACGATGAGCGTCGTTCGCAGGACGAGATTCAGAAGTTCACGGACCGTTTCATTGCCGAGGTCGACAAGGTCGTCGCCGGCAAGGAACAAGACATCATGGCCGTTTGACCCAGACGCTTGGGTCTGATTTGGCCTGAACCAACCATGGCCACCACCCCTTCCACCGTCCCCCACCATGTGGCCATCGTCATGGATGGCAATGGCCGCTGGGCGACCAGGCGATTTCTGCCGCGTATTGCCGGGCACAAGCAGGGCGTTGGTTCGCTGAGCCGCTGCATTCGGGCCTGCATTGAGCGCGGCATCGGCGTGTTGACGGTGTTTGCGTTTTCTTCTGAAAACTGGAACCGGCCATCCGATGAGGTGTCGGGCCTGATGGAGCTGCTGGCCCTGTCCCTGGCCAAAGAGGTTCCCAGCCTCAAGGCCAAGGGGGTCCAGCTGCATTTTGTGGGTGATCGCCTGCGGCTCTCCGAAAAAGTCCAGGCCGGGCTGGCGCAGGCCGAACTCAGCACGGCAGGCAACCAACGCCTGATTCTCAATGTCTGCTTCAACTATGGCGGGCGCTGGGATATTGCCCAGGCGGCGCAAAAGCTGGCAAGCCGGGGTGAGGCCATTACCGAGCTGTCGCTGGATCGGGCCATGGCGCTGGCGCATGTGCCCGACCCTGACCTGCTGATCCGCACCGGCGGTGAATTGCGCATCAGCAATTTTTTGCTGTGGCAGGCGGCTTATTCCGAGCTGTACTTTTCCGACAAGCTCTGGCCCGAATTTGACGAAGCTGCGCTGGATGAGGCCATCGCCGTTTTCCGCAGCCGTGAACGCCGTTTCGGCCAGACCTCGGCCCAGCTCAGCGGGCCCGGCAACACTCCCAATACCAAGGCCGTTTGATGCTTAAGCAGCGTGTGATCACGGCAATTGTCTTGCTGGCCATTTTGTTGCCGGCGCTCTTTTACAAGACACCCATGCCCTTTTGCGCCGTTGCGCTGCTGTTGATCGCCGCTGGCGCGTGGGAGTGGGGCCGTTTGAATGCGTTTGGACAGGCTGGCTCTTTGGGGCTGGCAGCCATTTGCGTGCTGATGTGCGCTCTGTCCTGGTACGGCGGTTGGCTGGATAAACCCTTGCCCATGCTCTGGGCCGCTGCCGGTGCGGTCTGGGTCTTGGCCGGAGGTTGGCTGCTGCGCCATGGCGTGAGCGGCTGGCCGCGCATCCCCAAGGCGCTGCGCCTGCTGGGCGGTCTGCTCGCGCTCTGGCTGGCCTGGCTGGCCGTCGCGCAAGCCCGTGTCATTGGCGTCCATTTTTTGCTGTCGGTGCTGCTGCTGGTCTGGGTGGCCGACATCTTTGCTTATTTTGCGGGTCGCGCTTTCGGCGGACGCTTTAGCAAGGGAAAGCTGGCACCTTCCATCAGCCCGGGTAAAAGCTGGGAAGGGGTGTGGGGCGGCATGGCGGGTGTGCTGGTGCTTGCCCTGGTCTGGGTTTCGCTGGGCGCGGCTGGCGATGGTGCAGGCACCGGTTTTTGGCAGGGCCAGACGCTGTACACCCGCTTGCTCGAACAGCATGGCCTCGCGATGATGCTGCTGGCGGTGCTCTTTCTGGCGGCCATGAGCGTGGTGGGGGACCTGGTCGAGTCCCTGATCAAGCGCAGCGCAGGTGTAAAAGACTCCAGCGCTCTGCTGCCTGGCCACGGCGGCGTGCTGGACCGCGTGGATGCCTTGCTGCCAACCTTGCCGCTGGCCATGATGCTGGCCACTCTTTAGGCTTATTGCATGTCTCTGAAAAAACAGCGCGTTACCGTTCTCGGCTCCACCGGGTCGATAGGCGTCAATACCCTCGACGTGATTGCGAGCCATCCGGATCGCTTTGAGGTGTTTGCCCTCAGTGCCGCGACCCAGGTCGACTTGATGCTGGCGCAGTGCGCCCAATTCAAGCCGCGCTATGCGGTGATGGTGAACCAGCCGCAGGCCCGGCTGCTGGCCGAAAAAATCGAGCAAAACAAGCTGCCTGTCCAGGTTTTATGGGCGCCAGATGCTCTTGAAATGATAGCGTCTCACGAGCTCGTGGACACCGTCATGGCCGCCATCGTGGGCGCGGCCGGCCTGGCGCCTTGCATGGCCGCCGCCAAGGCGGGCAAGCGCCTGTTGCTGGCCAACAAGGAGGCGCTGGTAGTGGGCGGGGAGGTGTTCATGCAGGCGGTGCGCGCGGGCGGTGCGCAACTGCTGCCGATTGACAGCGAGCATTCGGCGATTTACCAGTCCTTGCCGGAAGACGCGACGAGCTGGTCGCAGCGCGTTGAAAAAATCATCCTGACCGCGTCAGGCGGGCCGTTTCGCACGCGCGAGCCCGGCAGCCTGCGGCATGTGACGCCCGACGAAGCCTGCGCACATCCGAACTGGGTGATGGGGCGCAAGATTTCGGTGGATTCGGCCACCATGATGAACAAGGCGCTGGAAGTCATCGAGGCCAGGTACCTGTTTGGCTTGACGCCGCAGCAAATCGAGGTGGTGATTCATCCGCAAAGCATCATCCACTCCATGGTGCAGTACCGCGATACCTCCGTCATGGCGCAACTCGGAACACCTGACATGCGGGTGCCGATTGCCTACGGCCTGGCCTGGCCGGACCGCATCACGTCCGGAGCCAAGGCGCTGGACTTCAAATCGCTGGCGGCCATGACGTTTGAAGTGCCCGACGACGAGCGCTTTCCGGGCCTGCCGCTGGCCTGGCAAGTTCTCAATGCGCCTGTGGGCAGCACGGCGGTGCTGAATGCCGCCAACGAGGTGGCCGTGGCGGCTTTTCTGGACAAGCGAATCCGCTTCGACCATATCCACCAGGTCAATCATGCAACGCTGGAGGCGGTGCCGGTCTCCGGTGTGAGCGATATCGAGGATTTGCTGGCGCTGGACGCGCGGGCGCGCCTGGTTGCCGGCCAGATCGCTGAACGCCTGGAATCCTGACATGCTGACGCTGCTGGCTTTTGCTCTCGCACTGGGTGTTTTGATCGCGGTGCACGAGTACGGCCATTACCGGGTGGCGGTGGCCTGCGGCATCAAGGTGTTGAAGTTTTCCATCGGCTTTGGCAAGCCGATCTACACCTGGCGGCTCAAGAACCGGACGACCGAATTTGCCATTGGCATGCTGCCGCTGGGCGGCTATGTGAAGATGCTCGACGAGCGCGAAGCGCCGGTCGACCCGGCCGAACGCCACCTGGCCTTTAACACCCAGCCGCTGAAATCCCGTGCGGCGGTGGTGGCCGCTGGCCCCATCGCCAACTTGCTGTTGGCCGTGCTGCTTTACGCGGTGCTGAACTGGAGCGGCTTGCAGGAGCCCAAAGCCATTCTGGCCAGCCCGGCAGCGGGTTCGCTGGCCGAGCGGGCGGGTCTGCGCGGCGCCGAGACCGTTGAGCAGGCCGCTTTCGAAGGGGATGAGCTGGAAACCGTCCAGTCCTTTGAGGACCTGCGCTGGCGGCTCACGCAGGCAGCGCTCGATGGCCGCGACCTGCAACTGGTGCTGGCTGACCCGTCGGGCCAAACGTCGCGGCAGGTGCTGCTGGCGCTCAGCCAACTCGGTGCCGTCGAAGCCGATGCCCAGCTGTTCCGGAAAATCGGCATTGTGGGACCATGGACACGACCAGTGATCGGCGAGGTCATGGCCGATGGCGCGGCAAAGAGGTCCGGCTTGCGTGCCGGTGATGTGGTTCAGCGCGTGGGCGATGTCGCCATCGTGGATGGACAGCAGTTGCGCGAAACCATACGGGCGTCGGCAACGTCCAGCCGCAGCGGCAGCGCGCCCATGGTGCCGCAAAGCTGGCACATCCTGCGCGCCGGCCAGCCGCTGGTGTTGCAGGTCACGCCCGATATCAAACAGGAGGACGGGGTGGCGGTTGCCCGGATCGGTGCCTATGTGGGCGCGCCACCCGAATTGGTGACGGTGCGTTACGGGCCCCTGGATGGCTTGTGGCAGGGCGCTGTTCGTACCTGGGAGGTTTCACTGCTGACGCTCAAGATGATGGGGAAGATGGTGATTGGTGAGGCCTCGCTCAGAAACCTGAGCGGACCACTGACCATCGCGGATTACGCCGGCAAGTCGGCCAGTCTCGGCTGGTCCTCGTACCTGTCATTTCTGGCCTTGATCAGCGTGAGCCTGGGCGTGCTGAATTTACTGCCGCTGCCGGTGCTGGATGGCGGGCACCTGATGTATTATCTTTGGGAGTGGATCACTGGCCGAGGCGTGTCAGACGCCTGGATGGACCGGCTGCAGCGTGCTGGCGTTGCGATCCTGCTGGGCATGATGTCTATTGCCTTGTTTAATGATGTCACCCGGCTCTTTGGCTGATGCCGGGCTAATTCCAACATTTCATGCAAAAACAATTTAATCGATTCAAAGTTCGTGCGGCCTGTGCCATTGCCGCCGGTTTGCTGGTCGCCAACGCCGCCTGGGCGGTCGACCCCTTCACGGTTCGTGATATTCGGGTGGAGGGTTTGCAGCGGGTCGAGCCCGGAACGATTTTTGCATCGCTTCCCTTTCGTGTCGGTGAAACCTACAACGACGAAAAAGGATCAACCGCCATCCGGGCGCTGTTCGGCCTGGGTCTGTTCAAGGACGTGCGGCTTGAAGTCAATGGCGACGTGCTGGTGGTGATTGTCGAAGAGCGTCCTACCGTGGCCGATGTGGACTTTGTGGGCACCAAGGAATTTGACAAGGAAGTGCTCAAAAAAGCACTTCGCGAAGTCGGCATCGCCGATGGACAGCCATTCGACAAGGCCTTGGCCGACAAGGCCGAGCAGGAGCTCAAGCGCCAGTACATCAACAAGAGTCTGTACGGCGCCGAGGTGATCACCACCGTGACGCCAATTGAACGCAATCGCGTGAATCTGACTTTCAGCGTCGTCGAAGGCGATGTGGCAAAAATCAAGGAAATCCACATCACGGGCAACAAGGTGTTCAGCGAGTCGACCCTGCTGGGCCTGTTTGACCTGGACACGGGCGGCTGGCTGAGCTGGTACACCAAGTCCGACCGTTATTCCCGGACCAAGCTCAATGCCGACATCGAGACCTTGCGCTCGTATTATTTGTCGCGCGGTTACCTTGAGTTCAAGGTCGACTCCACGCAAGTGGCTATTTCTCCTGACAAGCAGAGCATCGCGGTGACCGTGAATATCACCGAGGGTGAGCGCTTTGTGGTGTCTGGCGTCAAGCTGGAGGGCAACTACCTTGGCAAGGAAGAGGAGTTCAAGTCTCTGGTCACCATCAAACCCGGCGAGGCCTACAACGCCGACAGGGTGGCCGAAACCACCAAGGCCTTTACCGACTATTTCGGTAGTTTTGGCTTTGCCTTTGCCAGGGTGGAGGCCACGCCTGAAATTGACCGGGTCAATAACCGGGTGGCGTTTGTGCTGCAGGCGGAGCCTTCGCGCCGGGCCTATGTGCGTCGTATCAATGTGGCGGGCAATAACCGCACCCGCGACCAAGTCGTGCGCCGCGAGTTCCGCCAGTTTGAGTCATCCTGGTACGACGGCGACAAAATCCGCTTGTCGCGCGACCGTGTAGACCGCTTGGGCTTTTTTACCGATGTGAGTATGGAAACTCAGGAAGTCACAGGGACGGCCGATCAGGTGGACCTGACGGTATCGGTGGTGGAAAAGCCAACAGGCAATCTGCAGCTGGGGGCCGGCTACTCCAGTTCTGACAGCCTTTCGCTGACGTTCGGCATCAAGCAGGAAAACGTCTTTGGCTCGGGTAATTATCTGGGCGTGGACGTCAACACCAGCAAATCGAACCGCCAGCTTGTTCTCAGTACGATAGATCCTTATTTCACGGCCGACGGTATTTCTCGCACGATTGACGTGTACGACCGGACCAGCAAGCCCCTGACGGGACAGGGCGGCGACTATTCGCTGAAAACCCGCGGTGCAAGCATTCGTTTCGGTGTTCCGTTCACGGAAACCGATACGGTTTACTTCGGTGCCGGCTATGAGTCGCTGACGATTGTGCCCGGAACACTGCTTCCCGTCAGCTACCAGACTTATGCCGACCAGTTCGGCCTCAAGAGCAATTCCATCCCCTTGACTGTTGGCTGGTCGCGTGATAACCGGGACAGTGCGCTGGTGCCTACCACGGGTCGCTACCAACGTGTGTACGGCGACTGGGGTGTTGCGGGCGATATCAAGTTCGTGCGCGCAAGTTACCAGATTCAGCAGTACATACCCCTCAACAAGCAGTTTACGGTTGCCCTGAATGGCGAGCTGGGCTGGGGCAAGGGCCTCAATGGTCAACCCTATCCACTTTTCAAGAACTACTACTCGGGCGGTCTGGGATCTGTGCGGGGATTTGAGCAGGGCTCCCTGGGGCCTCGCGATGCCTCGGACCTGGCAACCGGCGGTCCGAAGAAGCTGACGCTGAATGCCGAGGTGATTGCGCCCTTTCCGGGTGCCGGCAATGACCGGACCCTGCGCCTTTACGGCTTTGTCGATGCGGGTAATGTGTTTGGCGAGAAGGAAGGCTATCGTGTGAATGACCTGCGGGCATCTACAGGTCTGGGCATCAGCTGGATTTCTCCGGTGGGGCCCCTGCGTATTGCCTACGCCTTGCCATTACGTAAACAGCCAGGCGATAAAATAGAACGCTTGCAATTCCAAATTGGTACATCTTTCTAATGAATCATTTCTTAAGCAAAACTGTTTTGGGCTTCATCATCGCGGTGGCGGGTTTATCCGCCAGTGCGCAGGAGTTCAGGGTCGGCATCGTCAATCTGGACCGGATTTTCCGTGAAGCCAACACAGCCAAGGCGGCCCAGACCAAGCTGGAGCAGGAGTTCAGCAAGCGTGAGAAAGAGATCAACGATCTCGGGACACAGCTGAAAACGCTGTCCGATAAATTCGAGCGCGAAGCCCCCACGCTGGCCGAGAGCCAGCGCAATACGCGCCAAAGGCAGCTGGTGGATCAGGACCGGGAATTCCAGCGCAAGCGCCGCGAGTTTCAGGAGGACCTGAACACGCGTAAGAACGAAGAGCTGCAACTGGTCATTGAGCGCGCCAACAAGGTGGTTAAAACGCTGGCTGAAACCGAAAAATACGACCTGATTCTTCAGGAGTCGGTGTACGTGAACCCCAAGCATGACATCACCGACAAGGTGATCAAGGCGCTGAACGCTGCCCGCTAATTGCGGGTGTTGACCACGCAGATCGGCGAGAAAATGGCAGGCGCAGTGTGACGCTCCGTCTTGGCCGTATTGTTGAATCTCTGGCGGGGGCGGTCGATGCCGAGCTGCTTGGCAGCCCGGATCTGCTGATCGAGCGTCTCTCCACGCTCGATGCCGCCGGGCCCCACGACCTGAGCTTTCTCAGCCACCCCAAGTATCTTGCCAAGCTCGCGCAATCCGCGGCGGCCTGTGTCGTCGTGGCGCCCGCCTGCCGCGAGGCCGCCCTCAGGCGGGGCGCCTGCATCGTGGTGGACGACCCCTATCACTGCTTCGCGCTGATTACCCAGCTATGGAGGCGGCAGCATTTCCCGGATGCGGCGCCGCACATTCATCCCACTGCCTATATTGACCCGGCGGCGACGCTGGCACCGGGTGTCTCCGTCGGCGCGTTTGCCTGCATCGCGGCGGGCGCCGTGATTGGCGCTGGCGTGCGCATTGCAGAGCATTGCGTGATTGGCCCGCGCGTGGTGATTGGCGCCGGCAGCCGGCTGTCAGCCCGCGTCACGGTGGCAGAGGGCTGCCGCATGGGTGAGCGCTGCATTGTGCATCCCGGTGCGGTGATAGGTGCCGATGGCTTTGGCTTCGCGCCGCATGACGGCCAGTGGGTCAAGATCGAGCAGCTGGGCGCGGTGCAGATCGGCAATGATGTGGAGATAGGGGCCAACAGCTGCATTGACCGCGGTGCCTTGCAGGACACCGTGCTGGAAGACGGCGTCAAGCTCGACAACCTGGTGCAGATCGGTCACAACGTCCGGGTCGGCCGGCATACCGCCATGGCGGGTTGTGCCGGTGTGGCGGGTAGCGCCAGCATTGGTGCGCATTGCACGGTAGGCGGCGGCGCCATTGTGCTGGGCCACTTGCGGCTGGCCGACCATGTGCATGTTTCGGCGGCATCGGTGGTGACGCGCTCGATTTTGAAGCCCGGGCATTACACCGGCCTCTTTCCCATCGACGACAATACCGCGTGGGAAAAAAATGCTGCAACACTCAAGCAGCTTCACGCGCTGCGTGAACGACTCAAACAGGCTGAAAAAAACCTCGCAAGCAGGCCTGCACACATTCAAGAAAAATCATGATGGACATTCACCAAATTCTCAAGCAGCTGCCGCATCGCTACCCAATTTTGCTGGTTGACCGCGTGCTCGAAATCGAAAAGGGCAAACGTATCAAGGCGCTCAAAAACGTCACCATCAACGAACCTTTTTTCATGGGGCATTTTCCGCATCATCCCGTGATGCCGGGTGTGCTGATGCTCGAAGCCATGGCGCAGGCGGCGGCCTTGCTGGCCTTTGACACCCTGGACGTGACGCCCGACGATAAGACGGTGTATTACTTTGCCGGCATTGACGGTGCCCGTTTCAAACGGCCGGTCGAGCCTGGTGACCAGCTCATCATGGACGTGACGCTGGACCGCATGAAGGCCGGCATCTTCAAATTCAAGGGCGTGACGAGCGTGGGCGAAAACGTCGCTTGCGTGGCCGAACTGATGTGCACCATGCGCACCATTGCCTGAAGCGGGCGCAACAGAGATGAGCTCCCCAGTTGCCGTGCCGGGCATCCATGCGACGGCTCTTGTTGATCCGCAGGCCCAGCTGGACAGCTCGGTCAGCGTCGGGCCTTATAGCGTCATCGGCCCTCACGTCAAGGTGGGCGCGGGCACCAGCATTGGCGCCCATTGCGTGATTGAAGGCCACACCACGATAGGCCGTGACAACCGGATTTTCCAGTTCAATTCGCTGGGCGCGATCCCGCAGGACAAAAAATACGCGGGCGAACCTTGTGAGCTGCTGATCGGCGACCGCAACACCATTCGCGAGTTTTGCACCTTCAACATCGGCTCGCCGGGCGACAGCGGCGTGACGCGCGTGGGCGACGACAACTGGATCATGGCCTATGTGCACCTGGCGCATGACTGCGTGGTCGGCAACCACACCATTTTTGCCAACAACTCCCAGCTGGCCGGCCATGTGCATGTGGGCGACTGGGTCATCCTGGGCGGGTTCACCGTGGTGCACCAGTTTGTCCGGCTGGGCGCGCACAGCATGACGGCCATGTGCTCGCTGCTGTTTGCCGATTTGCCACCCTTTGTGATGTCGCAGGGCCAGCCGGCCGAAGCGCGCTCCATGAATTTTGAAGGGCTGCGGCGGCGCGGTTTTTCCGCAGAGCGGCTGGCCGCCGTGAAGGCCATGCACAAGGCACTTTACCGCGACGACCTGACGCTGGAAAAGGCCAAGCTGCAAATTGCCGGTATGACTGAAAAATACCCGGAGTCGGTGCAGGATGTGCAGATGATGCTCTCCTTTTTGCAGCAAACCGCACCGCAGCGCGGCATCGTGCGCTGAACGAGCCGTGATGAGCACCGCCGGGCCGCTCCAAGGTGCGAAGGCCCCGCTTCCCAGTGAAAGGGGCAGCGCATTGCACGAGGTGAAAAGCGCGGGGGCCACATTCGCCATGGTGGCCGGTGAAACCTCCGGCGATTTGTTGGCTGGCCTGCTGCTCGATGGCCTGACAGCGCGCTGGCCGGCGCTGGTTTCAGCCGGCATCGGCGGGCCGCAGATGGCAAGCCGGGGCTTTCAGGCCTGGTGGCCCAGCGACAAGCTGGCGGTGCGCGGTTATGTGGAGGTGCTGCGCCATTACCGTGAAATCGTCGGCATCCGCAAGCAACTGCAAGCGCGCCTGCTGGGCCAACGCCCCGACATCTTCATCGGCGTCGATGCGCCCGACTTCAACCTTGATCTTGAGGCCGGCCTCAAGGCCGCAGGCATCAAGACCGTTCATTTTGTCTGCCCCTCCGTCTGGGCCTGGCGCGCCGAGCGTATCGAGAAAATCAGGCGCAGCGCCGACCATGTGCTGTGCATTTTCCCGTTTGAGCCGGCCTTGCTGGCGGCGAATGGCATCGCCGCCAGCTACGTGGGCCATCCGCTGGCCGGTGTGATTCCGATGCAGCCGGACCGCGGCGCTGCCAGGCGCAAGCTGGGCCTGCAGGATGAGGACACGGTGGTCGCCATCTTGCCGGGCAGCCGGAAGTCGGAAATCCAGTACCTGGCCAGCAGGTTCTTTGCGGCTGCGGCCCTTGTAAAGCGGGCGCAGGCAGCTATTAAATTCATAGTGCCTGCGGTGCCCTCGCAAAAAGGCATGATCGAACGCCTGGCCGATGAGGCGGGTGTGCGGGCCGAGGTGCAGATTGTGCTGGGCCAGTCGCACGCCGTGCTGGCCGCCTGCGATGTCACGCTGATTGCCAGCGGCACCGCCACGCTGGAAGCCGCGCTGTTCAAGCGCCCCATGGTGATTGCCTACAACATGAACTGGCTGTCCTGGCAAATCATGCGGCGCAAGCAACTCCAGCCCTGGGTCGGGCTGCCCAATATTCTCTGCGGGGATTTTGTGGTGCCCGAGTTGCTGCAGGATGCGGCGACACCCGAGGCGCTGGCGGCGGCGCTGCTGCAATGGGTGGAGGCCAAAGCCGCCGCACCTGACAAAATAGCGGCTGTTGAACAACGCTTCACCCGGCTGCACGCTGAACTGCGGCGCGATACCTCTCAATTAGCGACCGATGCAATCCAGAAAATTCTTGAAGGCTGAACAAACCCCCTTGTCCTGGTACACGCCAGGGCTGATGGCCGGGGTGGACGAGGCCGGGCGCGGACCGCTGGCCGGGCCGGTGGTGGCGGCCGCCGTCATTCTTGACGACTTGAACCCGGTTCATGGGCTGGCGGACTCCAAAAAACTCACACCCTTGCGGCGCGCAAGGCTGTACGACGAAATCCGCGCCAAGGCGCTGTGCTGCTCCATAGCCCAGGCCAGCGTGGAAGAGATTGACCGGCTGAACATTTTGCAGGCCACGCTGCTGGCCATGAAACGCGCCGTGGAGGGCCTGCGGCTCAAGCCCAACAAGGTGCTGGTGGACGGCAACCGCCTGCCCACGCTGGACATTCTGGCCGAGGCCATCATCAAGGGCGACGCGCTGGTGCCGGCGATCTCGGCCGCCTCGATTCTGGCCAAGGTGTCCCGCGACCGCTGGTGCGAGGAATTCCACCTTGAATATCCGCAGTATGGCTTTGCCGACCACAAGGGCTATGGCACGGCCGTACACCTGGCGGCCTTGCGCGAGCACGGCGCCTGTCCGCAGCACCGCAAATCCTTTGCGCCCGTGGCCGGGGTGCTGCGGTGAGCGCCGGCTTGTCGGTTCCCGTGACCCAGATCAGCTCGCGTGACAACCCGCTGGTCAAGGAGCTGCGCAAGCTTTCGCAACACAGCACGGCTTACCGCAAGCAGGGGCGGGTCTGGCTCGAGGGCGACCACCTGTGCCGCGCGGCGCTGGCGCGCGGCCTGAAGCCTGCCATCGCCGTGTTTTCGGAGTCTTTTTGGCCTCTGGTTCCCGTGGAATGGGCGCGGGCAGCTATTAAAAATATAGTGATTTCGGATGCCTTGCTACCCGAAATCAGCGGCCTGGAGTCACCGGCGCGCATGGGTTTCGTGCTTGAGCTGCCGGCAGCGGCTGATCTGCTGCCAGACGCGGCTTCGGTCATCCTGGACTGCGTGCAGGATGCCGGCAACGTCGGCTCCATCCTGCGCAGCGCGGCGGCCTTCGGCTTTGGCCAGATCATCGCGCTCAAAGGCACGGCCGCCCTCTGGTCGCCCAAGGTGTTGCGGGCCGGCATGGGTGCCCACTTTGCGCTGCGGCTGGTGGAAGGGGTTGAGCCGGCTGCGCTGGCGGCCTTGCAGGTCCCCATCGTCGTCACCAGCTCGCACCACGGCAGCTTTTTGCATCAGCAAGCACTGCCCATGCCCTGCGCCTGGGCCATGGGCCACGAAGGGCAGGGCGTCAGCGACGATTTGATGGCCAGAGCCAGCCTGAAGGTACGTATTGAGCAGCCCGGCGGCGAGGAGTCGCTGAACGTGGCCGCGGCGGCGGCGATTTGCCTGTACGCAAGCTCACTCAAGCAAACCGTGAGCTGACAAAAGGAGGAAAGTCAGTTTTTGTCGGGCCGCCTCAAGGAAAGTTAACCCCTTGCCGGGGCAGTGCATTATGCGAAGCGGATAGCGTGGGGCAACATCCCCTCAGGCTATAATCAGGGGCTTTTCAAATCACAGCTTCGCCCGAGCGCATACAAAGCCAACACCCTTACAAAAGCAGCCTGCAACAGTCTTTCAAAGACGTTTTTTGTGCACGCTTGGGCGAACCGTAACCAACCCGGAGAACCCAGTGCTTTTGTCTCTACAGGGAAATACCCCTCACGCCATTTTGGCGCTCGCAGACGGCACGGTCTTTGTCGGCAATTCGATTGGAGCCGCGGGCTCCACGATCGGTGAGGTGGTGTTCAACACCGCCATGACCGGCTACCAGGAAATCCTCACGGATCCCAGCTACTGCCAGCAGATCGTCACCCTCACGTACCCCCATATCGGCAACTACGGCATCAATGCCGAAGACGTCGAAGCCGGCAAAGTCCATGCCGCCGGTCTGATCATCAAGGACCTGCCGCTGCTCGCCTCCAACTTCCGCCTGTCCATGACACTGTCCGAGTACTTGGTCAAGGAGAACACGGTGGCGATTGCTGGTATTGACACCCGCCAGCTGACGCGCCACCTGCGTACCAAGGGCGCGCAAAACGGCTGCATTCTGGCGCTCGGCCAGGGCGAAGCCGTGACACAGGCCGCCATCGACAAGGCCGTGGCGGCCGCCAAGGCTGCACCCAGCATGGCGGGACTTGATCTGGCCAAGGTGGTGTCGGTTCAACAGACTTATGCGTGGACGCAGACCGAGTGGAAGCTTGGTTCGGGCTATGGCGTGCAGATCACACCCAAATTCCACGTTGTCGCCTTTGACTTTGGCGTGAAGAAAAACATCCTGCGCATGATTGCCGAGCGCGGTGCACGCATCACGGTGGTGCCGGCGCAAACCTCGGCTGCCGATGTGCTCAAGCTCAAGGCCGACGGCATTTTTCTGGCCAATGGCCCGGGTGATCCGGAGCCCTGCGACTACGCCATTGCGGCCGTGCGCGAGCTGATCGACACCGGCATCCCGACCTTCGGCATCTGCCTGGGCCACCAGATCATGGCGCTGGCCAGTGGCGCCAAGACCTTCAAGATGAAGTTTGGCCACCACGGCGCCAACCATCCGGTGAAAGACCTGGACAACGGCCGCGTCAGCATCACCAGCCAGAACCACGGTTTTGCGGTGGACGAAAAAAGCCTGCCCGCCAACCTGCGCCCCACCCACATCAGCCTGTTTGACGGCACGCTGCAGGGCCTGGCCCGCACCGACAAGCCGGCGTTCTGCTTCCAGGGCCATCCTGAGGCATCGCCCGGCCCGCACGACATTTCGTATTTGTTTGACCGCTTTACGGCACTGATGGAGCAACACAAGAATGCCTAAACGCACAGACATCAAATCCGTTCTCATCATCGGCGCCGGCCCCATCATCATCGGCCAGGCCTGCGAGTTCGATTATTCCGGCGTGCAGGCCTGCAAGGCGCTGCGCGAAGAGGGCTACAAGGTCATCCTGATCAACAGCAACCCCGCCACGATCATGACCGACCCGGCGACGGCCGATGTGACCTACATCGAGCCCATCACCTGGCAGACGGTGGAAAAAATCATCGCCAAGGAGCGTCCCGACGCGATTTTGCCGACCATGGGCGGCCAGACGGCGCTCAATTGCGCGCTCGATCTCTGGCACCACGGCGTGCTTGAAAAATACCAGGTCGAGCTGATTGGCGCCAAGCCGGAAGCCATCGACAAGGCCGAGGACCGCCTGAAGTTCAAGGACGCGATGACCAAGATCGGTCTCGGTTCGGCCCGTTCCGGCATTGCGCACAGCATGGACGAAGCCTGGGCCGTGCAGAAATCCGTCGGCTTCCCGACCGTGATCCGCCCCAGCTTCACGCTGGGCGGCACCGGCGGCGGCATCGCCTACAACCCGGAAGAGTTTGAAATCATTTGCAAGCGCGGCCTGGAAGCCTCGCCGACCAACGAGCTGCTGATCGAAGAGTCGCTGCTCGGCTGGAAAGAGTACGAGATGGAAGTGGTGCGCGACACCGCCGACAACTGCATCATCGTCTGCTCGATTGAAAACCTGGACCCCATGGGCGTGCACACCGGCGACTCCATCACGGTGGCGCCGGCCCAGACCCTGACCGACAAGGAATACCAGATCCTGCGCAATGCCTCGCTGGCCGTGCTGCGCGAGATTGGCGTGGACACCGGCGGCTCCAACGTGCAGTTCTCCATCAACCCGGTCGATGGCCGCATGGTGGTGATCGAGATGAACCCGCGCGTGTCACGCTCCTCGGCGCTGGCCTCCAAGGCCACCGGTTTTCCGATCGCCAAGGTGGCGGCCAAGCTGGCGGTGGGCTACACGCTGGACGAGCTGCGCAACGAAATTACCGGTGGCGCCACGCCGGCCAGTTTTGAGCCCAGCATCGACTACGTGGTCACCAAGATTCCGCGTTTCGCCTTCGAGAAATTCCCGACCGCCGATTCACGCCTGACGACGCAGATGAAGTCGGTCGGTGAGGTCATGGCCATGGGCCGCACCTTCCAGGAGTCCTTCCAGAAAGCCCTGCGCGGCCTGGAAGTCGGCGTCGACGGCATGAACGAGAAGACGCAAGACCGCGAAGTGCTCGAGAAAGAGCTCGGCGCGCCCGGCCCAGACCGCATCTGGTATGTGGGCGACGCCTTTGCCCAGGGCATGAGCGTGGACGAGGTGTTTGCGCTGACCCGGATCGACCCCTGGTTTCTGGTGCAGATCGAGCAGATCGTCAAGATCGAGCTCGAACTGGAAACCACCTCGCTCGACAAGATTGACGCCGCCACCCTGCGCACGCTCAAGCAAAAAGGCTTTTCCGATCGCCGCCTGGCCAAACAGCTGAAAACCAGCGACACCGCGATTCGCGACCGGCGCAAAGCCCTTGGTGTGCGGCCGGTTTACAAGCGCGTGGACACCTGCGCCGCCGAGTTCGCGACCAATACCGCCTATATGTACTCGACCTACGAGGCCGAGGGCAGCGAGTGCGAGGCCGCGCCCACCGACAAGAAAAAAATCATGGTGCTGGGCGGCGGGCCGAACCGTATCGGCCAGGGCATCGAGTTTGACTACTGCTGCGTGCACGCGGCCCTCGCCATGCGCGAAGACGGCTACGAGACCATCATGGTCAACTGCAATCCCGAGACGGTTTCAACCGATTACGACACGTCGGACCGCCTGTACTTCGAGCCGCTGACGCTGGAAGACGTGCTGGAAATCGTCGACAGGGAAAAACCGCTGGGCGTGATCGTCCAGTACGGCGGCCAGACGCCCCTGAAGCTGGCGCTTGACCTGGAGAAAAACGGCGTGCCCATCATAGGCACCTCGCCCGACATGATCGACGCCGCCGAAGACCGCGAGCGCTTCCAGCAGTTGCTGCACGAGTTGAAGCTGCGCCAGCCGCCCAATGCCACGGCCCGTACCGAGCCCGAGGCCCTGGAAAAAGCCGCCGCCCTGGGTTACCCGCTGGTGGTGCGCCCCAGCTATGTGCTGGGCGGCCGCGCCATGGAAATCGTGCACGAGCAGCGCGACCTGGAGCGCTACATGCGCGAGGCGGTCAAGGTCAGCCATGACTCGCCGGTGCTGCTGGATCGCTTTTTGAACGACGCGATCGAGTGCGATGTGGATTGCATCCGCGACGCCGAAGGCCAGACCTTTATCGGCGGCGTGATGGAGCATATCGAGCAGGCCGGCGTGCACAGCGGCGACTCGGCCTGCTCCCTGCCGCCTTATTCCCTGAGCGCCGCGACCGTGACCGAGATCAAGCGCCAGACCGCCGCCATGGCCCAGGCCCTGAACGTGGTCGGCCTGATGAACGTGCAGTTCGCGATCCAGCATGTGGACGGCCAGGACGTGATTTACGTGCTGGAGGTCAACCCACGCGCCTCGCGCACCGTGCCTTTTGTCAGCAAGGCCACCGGCATCCAGCTGGCCAAGGTGGCGGCCCGCTGCATGGCCGGCCAGTCGCTGGCCAGCCAGGGCATCACCCAAGAGGTCACGCCGCCCTATTTCAGCGTGAAGGAAGCGGTGTTCCCCTTCGTCAAATTCCCCGGCGTGGACACCATTCTCGGCCCCGAGATGAAGTCCACCGGCGAGGTGATGGGCGTGGGCAAGACCTTTGGCGAGGCCTTTGTCAAGTCGCAACTGGGCGCCGGCACCAAGCTGCCGACGTCGGGCCGGGTCTTTCTGACGGTCAAGAACAACGACAAGCCACGCGCCGTGGAAGTGGCGCGCGCGCTGGCGGCGCTGAAGTTCGACCTGGTGGCGACCAAGGGCACGGCTGCCGCCATTCATGCGGCGGGCATTGCCTGCGGCGTGGTGAACAAGGTCACCGAAGGCCGGCCGCATGTGGTGGACATGATCAAGAATGACGAAATAGCACTGGTCATCAACACCGTGGAAGAGCGGCGCAATGCGATTGCCGATTCGCGGCAGATCCGCACCTCGGCGCTGCTGGCCCGCGTCACCACCTTCACCACCATTGCCGGTGCCGAGGCTGCGGTGGAAGGCATGAAACATCTTGACAAGCTGAATGTGTACTCGGTCCAGGAGCTTCATGCCCAGCTGGCTTGATGACGGGCGGGGTTAACCCCCCGCTTGAATCAAACCGTATTTGCATTAAACTTAAATTCTGATTGAACACGCCGCCGCCAGGTGACTGGTGGCGGTTTCGCTTTTGCAGGAGCAAAAAAACATGGCAACCTTACCCATTACCAAGCGCGGCGCAGAAAAACTCAAGGCCGAGCTGCACCAGCTGAAAACCGTTGAGCGTCCCTGGGTCATCAACTCGATTTCCGAGGCCCGCGCCCAGGGCGACCTGAGCGAAAACGCCGAGTACGATGCCGCCAAGGATCGCCAGGGCTTTATTGAAGGCCGCATCCAGGAAATCGAAGGCAAGCTGTCGGCCGCGCTGATCATTGACCCGACCGCGCTGGAGGCCAGCCGCCGCGTGGTGTTTGGCTCCACCGTCAAGCTGGAGGATGAGGACACCGGCGACAGCGTGACCTACCAGATCGTGGGCGAGGACGAAGCCGACCTCAAGCTGGGGCTGATCAATATCGGCTCACCGATTGCCCGCGCCCTGATTGGCAAGGACGAGGGCGATTCCGCCGAGGTCCAGGCGCCCGGCGGCATCAAGCGTTACGAAATCGTGAGCGTCAGCTACATCTGAAGTATGTGGCCCCCACGCTCGCTCACTGCGTGTAGCTCTCTGCCCCCCAGGGGGGCTAATTTTCCTTGGGGCGGCCCGGCAGAAAATTGCGGTGCTTCGTGGCATATTTTGGTCAAGGATTGTCGATGAAGCCTCGTCTCGGCATTGTGCTGGCGGCCCTCTGGTGGGGCAGCCTGACCGCTTTGGGTTTTCTCGTGGTGCCCATGCTGTTCATGCACTTGGGCAGCCCGGCCGCGGCCGGCGCCATGGCGGCCAAACTCTTTACCGCGCAAACCTGGCTCAGCACCGCCTGCGCCATGCTGATGCTGCTGATCTTCAATAAAAGAGACGATGAAGCCCTTGCCGCGTATGCCCAACCAGCCATGAAATTCATAGTGGCCGGGCTGCTGCTGGCGCTGCTGGTGGAGTTTGGCGTGGCGCCGCGCATCGTCAGTGCACGGGCCGAAGGGGCCAACCTGAGGTTGTGGCATGGCCTGGGCACTGCCATGTATTTCGGTCAGTGGCTGTGCGCGGGCATCAGCCTGTGGCGCCTGAGCCGGCCCGCAGCGACTGCTGTAAGCAGCACCCCCTGAGGGGCGCAGTGCCTTAAACGCCGCGAGCGGGCGTGGGGCTGTCAGCTTTTTTCGGCCGCTTCCAGCGTATTGACCAGCAGCATGGTGATGGTCATGGGGCCTAC
>CAZWDK010000009.1:27264-32615 GCA_964633095.1 uncultured Polaromonas sp.
TTTCGGCCGCTTCCAGCGTATTGACCAGCAGCATGGTGATGGTCATGGGGCCTACGCCGCCGGGCACCGGGGTGATGTGGCTGGCGACGCCCTTGACGCCTTCAAAATCCACGTCACCGCAGAGCTTGCCTTCGTCATTGCGGTTCATGCCCACGTCGATCACCACCGCGCCGGGTTTCACCATGTCGGCGGTCAACACGTTGCGCTTGCCGACGGCGGCCACGATCACATCGGCCTGCAGCGTCATGGCTTTCAGGTCGGTGGTGGCACTGTGGCACAGGGTGACCGTGGCGTTTTTCTGCAGCAGCATCAGCGCCATGGGCTTGCCGACGATGTTGCTGCGGCCAATCACCACGGCATGCTTGCCGCGCAAATCGTAGCCGATGCTGTCCAGCATCTTCATGCAGCCATAAGGCGTGCAGGGCCAGAAGCCCGGCTGGCCCACCATCAGGGCGCCGGCGCTGGCGACGTGGAAACCGTCCACGTCTTTTGCCGGTGCAATCGCTTCAATGACTTTTTGCGCATCAATGTGCGCGGGCAGCGGCAATTGCACCAGGATGCCGTGGATGGCGGGGTCCTTGTTGAGCGCTTCCACGCGCGCCAACAGTTCGGCTTCGGTCAGGGCGGCGGGGTACTGCTCCAGCACCGAGTGCAGGCCGGCGTCATGGCAGGCCTTGACCTTGTTGCGCACATAGACCTGGCTGGCCGGGTTTTCGCCGACCAGCACCACGGCCAGACCCGGCGTGATGCCACGGGCGCGCAGGGCGGCCGCGCGCTGGGCGACTTCGGTCCGCAGTTGTTTGGAGAGGGCGTTGCCGTCGATGAGATGTGCGGTCATTTTTTTTTGCGATTGCTAAGTAAAAAAGCCCGTTAGTCCAATAACTACGGGCGCATTGTGCTATCAAAAAGATAGCGATTGGGGCTGCTTGTCAGACCTTGGGCGCGCTCGATCCCAGGGCGATCTTGAGCAAGTCGGCCACGGTATTGGCGCTGAGCTTTTCCATGATGTTGGCGCGGTGTGCTTCCACCGTCTTGATGCTGATGCCGAGGTCGTCGGCGATCTGCTTGTTCAGGCGGCCTGCGACGATGCGTTCCAGCACCTGCGCTTCGCGCGAGGTCAGCTTGGCCAGCAGGGCGTCGCGGCTGGCGGACTGCTGGTAGCCGGCGAAGGCATCCTTGGCCTGCTCCAGCATGCGCTCCACCAGGTTGAGCAGCGCCTCTTCCTGGAACGGCTTCTGGATGAAGTCCATGGCGCCTTTTTTCATGGTGTTCACGGCCATGGGCACGTCGCCGTGACCGGTGATGAAGACGATGGGCAGCGGTGACTTGCGTTCGACAAGGCGGTCCTGCAGTTCCAGGCCGGTCATGCCGCCCATGCGGATGTCGACGATCAGGCAGGCCACTTCGCGCGTGTCGTAGCGGCTCAGAAAGGTTTCGGCCGAGTCGTAACAGCGCACCCGGTAGTCCTTGCCTTCAAGCAGCCATTGCAGCGAATCGCGCACGCCCTCGTCATCATCAACAACGTAGACCGTGCCTTTTTTGGGAATCAAGCTCATGCCAAACCTTCTCTATGAACCTTGTTTGAACCGTCTCAGTGAACGCCGGCGTCCCTGGCTGCTACGTTATCGCTAGCAGGTGGCGCAGGTGAAAGCAGGGGGGTCACGGGAATCCAGAAGGTAAACCGGCAGCCCACCACTTCGCCGCCATTGTAGAGGTTCTGGGCCTCCATCCGGCCCTGGTGCGACTCGACAATGCTGCGGCACAATTTCAGGCCTATGCCCATGCCCTCGGCCTTGGTGGAATAGAAGGCTTCGAACAGCCGGGTCATGACCTCGGGCGACAGGCCGCGCCCGGTGTCGAGAACGGAAAACTCCACCACGCTCTGCTCTTCAATGTGCTTGGGCACCACGCGCAATTCAACGCTGCGGCGGGCCGTGGGCAGGCGGGCCAGCTCAATCGACTCGGCGGCGTTTTTCATCAGGTTGACCAGCACCTGCTCGATCAGGATGGGGTCCACCATGATCTCGGGCAGGCGCGCCGCAATGTAATGGCTGAGCCGCACATGGTGGCGCCGCAGCTCGATGTCGGCCAGCTCCATTGCGTTGCTGACCATGGTGGCCACATCGGCGCGCATGCGGTTGGGCTCGCTGCGTTTCACAAAGGCACGGATGCGCTGGATGATTTGACCGGCGCGGTAGGCCTGCTTGGCGGTTTTTTCGAGCGCGACCAGCAGGTCTTCGTTGCTGATTTGCCGGCCCTTGATGCGCGACACCATGCCGTTGCAGTAGTTGTTGATCGCCGTCAGCGGCTGGTTCAGCTCATGCGCCACGCTGGAGGCCATTTCGCCCATGGTGATGAGCCGGCTCGCCGTCTGCGCGCGTTCGTTTTGCAGCGCGGCCTGTTCTTCGGCGTGGCGGCGCGGCGTGATGTCGGTGGCAATCACCATTTGCGCCAGACGGCCGTCGACCCAGGTCAGGTAGCGCGAGCGCACCTCCAGCCATTTGGCGAGTTCGGGCACAAAGATTTCGGCGTTTTCAGTTCGTGCCGTGGTGAGCTCGTCGGTAGGCAGGCCGGCCAGGCTGTCCACCGGATCGAGCGTGTCGTCGGTCGGCGGGGCGGCCGGCACGCCGGCCTGGGCGATCAGCTTCATGTGTCCGGACACCTCGGCGCCAAACCAGGAGCGGTACAGCTTGTTGGCAAACAGCAGTTCTTCGCTGCCCAGCGGCGCCACCGACACTGCGGCATCCAGGCCCTCCAGCACGGTGGTGAAGCGTTCGTAGGAGGCCGACAGTTCCTCGCGAATGCGCTTGGGCTCGGTGATGTCGGTCATGGAGGTCATCCAGCCGGTTTGCTGGCCACGCGGATCAATCAGCGGTGAGACATACATGCGGGCGTCAAAAAGCTGGCCGTTTTTGCGCTTGACCCGGACCTCGAAACCGCCGGGCGGGGTGCGGCCGTGCAATTCGTCGTCCAGCCGCGCCATCAGGGTGTCCAGTTCGCTCTCGGGCCAGTGCGGAAAGGGCGGGGTGCGGCCCACCAGCTCGCCTTCCGTGAAGCCCGTCATCTGGCAGAACGCCGGGTTGACATAGGTGATGCGGCCCTGCAGGTCGAGCGCGCGCATGCCGGTCAGCATGGAGTTTTCCATGGCGCGGCGAAAGTTGGTTTCGGCAATCAGCGCCTGCTGGGCCTGCACCCGGCGCCGGGTGTGGCGCCAGGTGCCCAGCAGCATCCAGACCGTCAACGCGCTCAAGGCGCTGACCAGCCAGAAAAAGCCGCTGCCCACGACGCCCAGCGAGGTGCGGTAGCCCTCGGCCCGTATCAGCAGGCCATTGCCCACCGGGGAAACCGGTATCTCGTATTCGGCGGCGGCATCCGACCAGGGCAGCAGGCGGGCGGCGGGACTGCGCCGTGGTGGCAGGTTGCCCGCCAGTACCCGGTTTTTGTCGTCCACCAGGGTCACGGCGTATTTGGCCGTGACGTCGGTCGGCACGCCAAAGCGCAGCAGCCCGTCGATCGAGTATTCGCCCATGATGACGCCGGCGAATTTGCCCTGGTCGTCGAGCGGCACCTGCAGTTGCAGGGTGGGCGTGTTGTAGGCGCTGCTGTCCCTGGCGGCCAGAGGGCGGGAGTAAACCGGCTGACGCAGGTCCCGCACCAGCCCATAGGTGTCGTCGGTTTCGTCGACCTTGAGCTGCTCGCCCGCAGTGCGCAGCTGGCTGGCATTGGCGCTGGGGGAGACATAGGTGACCTTGATGCGCCGTTTGCTGTCGATCCAGCTGACCGCCATCAGCTCCGGGTACTGATTGACCAGCGATGCGGCCTGGACCACGAACTCCTCGGCATCGACTTCCTTGTTGGAAACATCGCGGCCAATGCGCATGAGCTGCTCCTGGCGCTCCAGCAGGCGCAGCCGCAGCCGTTGCTGGGCGTATTCGACATCGCGCCTGACGGCCTGTTGCTCGCGCTCTATCTCCTCTATGCGCAGGTAGCCGAAGGCCGCAATCACGGCGGCCAGGAAAAGCACCACGGCCAGCAACGGGCCCAGCGTGATGAAACGGTCTTGCCGTGATGGCGACTGCTTGCGCCACCAGTGGCGCCACAAGGTCAGGGGAGCAGGGCTGCCGGTGCTGGAATCGGACGAGGAGGAGGCTTGCTGGGTCATAAGGTAAGGGTAAGCCTGCAGTTTAAGTGAGATGCCCCGCGCCCGGCGCTTCTGCCGGAGGTCTGGCGGGGTCGGGGCGGGGTCGGGGTGGCTCGGCCGGGCAGGCTGTTTCGGAGCGGTCAGGAGCAAAAAATTCCGCGATATTTCTTAATGTGAAATCATTAAGCATAATTTGAAATTTTCGAAATATTGTGGGAAACTAGAGACTGAAATCTAATTTGCGTTTAAAACACGGCTTAGACGTGGCTTAGACACCGGCTTTGCGCGCGAGTCCATAAGCTTGCGTTGCGAGTAACAAGCGTTCTTCAGGAGACATTCAATGGCTGCGAATCCCAATCAGGCAGGGGCCGACAACTTCGCGTCGGCCGCTAACGACGCGCTGGACAAAGACATCCAGGAAACCCGCGAGTGGATGGATGCACTGTCCGCCGTCATCGAAAGCGAGGGCCCGGAGCGCGCCCACTTTCTGCTGGAGCAACTGCTTGAGCATGCCCGCCAGAAAAGCATTGACATGCCTTTTTCGGCCAACACCGCTTACGTCAACACCATAGAAACCGACCAGGAAGAGCGCTCTCCCGGCAACCTGGAGATCGAGGAACGGCTGCGCGCCTACATGCGCTGGAACGCCATGGCCATGGTGGTCAAGGCCAACCGCCTGCACCCGGCCGATGGCGGCGACCTGGGCGGCCACATCGGTTCGTTTGCCTCGCTGGCCAGCCTGTTTGGCGCAGGTTTCAATCATTTCTGGCATGCCGAGAGCGAAAACCACGGCGGCGACTGCCTCTATATCCAGGGCCATGTGTCGCCCGGTGTCTATGCGCGTGCCTACCTGGAAGGCCGGCTGACCGAAGAGCAGCTGCTCAATTTCCGCCAGGAGGTCGATGGCAAGGGCCTGTCCAGCTACCCGCATCCCAAGCTGATGCCCGAGTTCTGGCAGTTCCCCACGGTGTCCATGGGCCTGGGCCCGCTGATGGCGATTTACCAGGCGCGCTTCCTCAAGTACCTGCATGCCCGCGGCATTGCCAACACGGAAAACCGCAAGGTCTGGGTGTTCTGCGGCGACGGCGAGATGGATGAAGTCGAGTCCATGGGCGCGATCGGCCTGGCTGCGCGCGAAAAGCTCGACAATCTGGTGTTCGTCATCAACTGCAACCTGCAGCGGCTCGACGGCCCGGTGCGCGGCAACGGC
>CAZWDK010000010.1:0-12200 GCA_964633095.1 uncultured Polaromonas sp.
CATTCTCAACGCAAGCTGGGTCGTCCAGTTCGTGGTGGTGTTGCTGATCGGCATCTCCATCGCCAGCTGGGCTGCGATTTTCAGGAAAGTTGTGGCGCTCAAAAAGGTTCAAAAGCTCACGGACGACTTCGACCGCGAGTTTTGGTCTGGCACCAGCCTGAACGATTTGTTCGCAGGGGCGGCCCAAAACGCCAAGTACTCGGGTCCCATGGAGCGCATTTTTGCCAGCGGCATGCGTGAATACCAGAAGCTGCGCGAACGCCGCATCGCCGACGCCGGCACCCTGCTGGACGGCGCACGCCGTGCCATGCGGGCCAGCTACCAGCGCGAGCTTGATGCCATTGAGGTCAACCTGTCATTCCTGGCCACCGTCGGCTCGGTCTCGCCCTATGTCGGCCTGTTTGGCACGGTCTGGGGCATCATGCACGCCTTCACCGGGCTGGCCGCGCTGGAGCAGGTCACGCTGGCCACGGTCGCCCCCGGCATTGCCGAAGCGCTGGTGGCCACGGCAATTGGCCTGTTCGCGGCCATTCCAGCCGTGGTGGCCTACAACCGCTTCGCCCACGACATTGACCGCATCGCCAACCGGCTGGAGACCTTTATTGAAGAGTTTTCCAACATCCTGCAGCGCAACCTGGGCGCCCAGTCGCCGTCGGGCTACTAAAAATGTCGGCCCCCACGCTTTTGGCTACGCCGCTCATCGAGAACACTTCGTGTCATCCGCTGCCGCCCGGGGGGGCTGGACTTGCTCGGGGCAGCCCTTCGCTGCGTCCGTCGGCTTAAAAGGAAACCGCCATGCCAGCAGTCACCTCCCGCGGCCGGGGCCGCCGCACCATCAATGAAATCAACATGGTGCCGTTTATCGACGTCATGCTGGTGCTGCTCATCATTTTCATGGTGACGGCACCGCTGATTACGCCCAGCATGATTGCCCTGCCCAAGGTCGGCAAGGCCCCCAGCCAACCGCCGAACCCGGTGCAGATCCTGATCAGCAAGGACGAAGCGATTCAGATCAGGTTCAAGACCGATTCCGTTCCCAGCAATGTGCGCAATGTGGCCAGCGACATTGTAAAAATGGAGCCGGCCGTCAAGGCAGCGGAACAGGCGGTACCCGTCGTCATCAGCGCCGACCAGTCCATCAAGTACGAAACCGTGGTGAAGGTCATGGACGGCCTGCAAAGAGCAGGCGTGTCGCGTGTCGGCCTGTCGGTACAAACCGCCAAATAACGGGCAAGTGAGCGGCAAGCTATCCCCATCGCACCATGCACAGCGCTGCAGACCGTCTTGAATTTGGCCCGCCTCCGGTTAAAGCCTCGCCGCGCGCGCTGGGGCTGGCGTTGCTGGTGCATGCCCTGCTCATCATCGCCCTGACCTGGGGCGTCCACTGGAAGCGCAGCGACAAGGCGGTTTCCTTTGAAGCCGAGTTGTGGTCCAGCATGCCGCAAGAAGCGGCCCCCAGGCTGGTCGAAGCGCCGCCACCTCCTCCTCCCCCCACCCCGACGCCTGAAGTCAAGGTGACGCCGCCAGCGCCCAAGGTGGACATTGCGCTGGAGCAGGAGAAAAAGCGCAAGCTTCTGCAGCAGCAAAAAGAGGCCGAGGCGCAGAAAGAGCTGAAGGCCAAGGAAGAACTGGCCAAGCGCAAAGCCGCTGAAGAGACCAAGAAGGCCGAGGCCAAAGAGGCAGAAAAGCAAAAGCAGGCTGATGCATTGGCGAAAAAACAGCGTGAAGAAAACCTTAAACGCATATTGGGACAGGCCGGATCATCCGGAAGTGCCGCTGCAACAGGCTCAGCCCAGAAATCCAGCGGGCCGTCGGCCAGCTATGGCGGCAAAGTCCGGGCCAGGGTCTTGCCCAACGTGGTGTTCACCGACGACATAACAGGCAATCCGACGGCCGAGGTTGAAGTCCGCACCACCCTCGATGGCACCGTCACCAGCCAGCACCTGATCAAGTCAAGCGGCAACAAGGCCTGGGATGACGCCGTGATCAAGGCCATCATTCGCACCGGCACCATGCCGCGTGACGTCGATGGCCGTGTGCCGACACCGATGATCCTGGAATTCAGGCCCAGGGACTAATGCTCCAGCGACTCAATAGCTATCAATACCATAGCTATCAGCGACCGCATTCATTGGGCTAGCGCCCCGTCTCACTCATAGACTATCCTGGCCTGGCCTTTGTCGGCCTGCGCCGTCCAGCTGGCCAGCGCCGCATCGGTCGGAAAGAATTTGGCGGCCTCCCCCAGCTGCAACTCGGCTGTGGCGCCACCCACCCCGTTTTGTCGCCGCAGGCTTATACGCACCGGCATACCGCGTTTCAGCTCCCCCTGCTCCGTCATTTCGGGGCGCGGCGGAAAGTCTTTCACCATGCGTGCAATATCCGGCGCCGTGCCGTTGACGGCCACGCGCAAATACTTGCCGAACTTGCAGCGGGCGGTCTCCAGGTCCCACACCTGCGCGACCTTGAAGCGGCGGCCAAAACGCTCGGACGCGCCCTGCAGCGTGCCTTGCACAATCACCAGCTCGTCGTCCTTCAGCAGGTTGCGGTGCGCGTTGAACAACGCATCGTCCACCGAGGCTTCGAGCACATCGGTTTTGTCGTCCAGCTTGAAGATGATCAGCTTGCCGCGGTTGCCGTTGATCACCCGCAAATCGCTGACGATGGCGGCCAGCAGCTGCGGCTCGCGCGAATCAATCAGGTCTTCAATCTTGCGTTTGGCAAACTGCCGGACTTCAGTCTCCACCTCATCAAACAGGTGGCCCGACAGGTAAAAACCGATGGCGGTTTTTTCGAGCACCAGCCGCGCCTTCACGCCGAAAGGAACGGCCTCGACCAGCTCAGGCTCCTGCGTGCTGGAGGCGTGCGAGTCCGACATGTCAAACAGCCCGCCCTGGTTGGCGTTGGCCTCCGTGGCAGCGGCAAATTCAAAGGCGCGGTCTACCGAGGCCAGCAATTCGGCGCGGTTCAAATGCAGGTTGTCAAAGGCACCGCCCTTGATCAGCGCTTCGACCGTGCGCTTGTTGAGTTTGCTGCGGTCCACCCGAACGCAAAAGTCATACAGAGAGGTGAAGGGCCCGCCCTCCTTGCGAGCCGCCACGATGGCCGCAATCGCCTGCTGGCCGGTGCCCTTGACGGCCCCCAGGCCGTAGCGCACGCTGGTGGCGCTGATCGGTTCAAAGCGGTAATCGCCGCGGTTGATGTCGGGCGACTCAAACTGGATGCCCATTTTCTGCGCATCACCAAACAGTATCTTGAGCTTGTCGGTGTCGTCCATTTCCACCGTCATGTTGGCGGCAAAGAACTCGGCCGTGTAATGCACCTTGAGCCAGGCCGTGTGGTAGGCCAGCAGCGCGTAAGCGGCCGAGTGCGACTTGTTGAAGCCGTAGCCCGCAAACTTTTCCATCAGGTCAAAAACCTCGTCGGCTTTTTCCTGGCTCAGGCCATTGATGCCCGCGCCCTTGCGGAAGATCTCCCGCTGCGATGCCATCTCCTTCTCGTCTTTTTTACCCATGGCGCGGCGCAGCATGTCGGCGCCGCCGAGTGAGTAGCCGCCCAATATCTGGGCGGTCTGCATCACCTGCTCCTGGTAGACCATGATGCCGTAGGTCTCCTCCAGAATCGGCTTGACCCTGGGGTCCGGGTACTCGGGCACTTCCTTGCCCTGCTTGCGGGCAATGTAGGTCGGGATCAGGTCCATGGGCCCGGGCCGGTACAAGGCGTTCATCGCGATCAGGTCTTCGAGCCGGTTCGGTCTGGCATCTTTCAGCATGCGCTGCATGCCGATACTTTCAAACTGGAAGACGGCTTCGGTATTGCCCTCGGCGAACAGTGCGTAGGTCCGCGCATCATTGAGCGGCAAGTTCTCAAACTTGAAGTCTTTTTGCGCGGGGTGGCGCTGCATGATGAACTCTCTGGCGATTTCCAGAATGGTCAGCGTGGCCAGGCCCAAAAAGTCGAACTTGACGAGGCCAATCGCCTCCACATCGTTTTTGTCATACTGGCTCACCGCCGAGCCACTGCCGGGCTGCAAATACAGCGGGCAAAAATCAGTCAGCTTGCCGGGCGCAATCAGCACGCCCCCGGCATGCATGCCGACGTTGCGCGTCAGGCCCTCCAGCTTGCGCGCCAGGTCCAGCAGCGTGTGCACGTCTTCTTCCTTGCGCTCGCGCTCGGCCAGCATCGGCTCGGCTTCCAGCGCATAGACCATCTTGTCATTTTTCTTGCGTTCGGCGGGCAGCAATTGCAGCGTCACGGCCTGGCCCGGCTTGTTCGGAATCAGCTTGGAAATGCCGTCACAAAAACCGTAGGGGAAATCCAGCACGCGGCCCACGTCACGAATCGCCGCGCGTGCCGCCATGGTGCCGAAGGTCACGATCTGGCTGACCGCATCATGGCCGTACTTGTCTTTCACATAGTCGATCACGCGGTCGCGGTTGCTCTGGCAAAAGTCAATATCGAAGTCGGGCATGGACACCCGTTCCGGGTTCAGGAATCGCTCGAACAGCAGGTTGTACTGCAGCGGGTCCAGGTCGGTGATCTTCAGCGCATAGGCCACCAGCGAGCCCGCCCCGGAGCCGCGCCCCGGCCCCACCGGGCAACCATTGTTTTTGGCCCAGTTGATGAAGTCGCCCACGATCAGGAAGTAGCCCGGGAAGCCCATCTTCAAGATGGTGTTGATCTCGAACTCCAGCCGCTCCACATAGGCCGGCCGCTTTTCTTCGCGCAGCTTTTCATTCGGATAGAGATGCTGCAGACGCTCCTCAAGGCCCTCGAATGAGGCGTGGCGAAAGTAGGCGTCAATCGGCATGCGCACGCCATCGACTTCCGGCGTGGGGTAATCGGGCAGCATGGGCTTGCCCAGCTCCAGCGTGAGGTTGCAGCGCTTGGCAATCTCCAGCGTGTTGGCCAGCGCCGAGGGCACATCGGCAAACAGCTGCACCATCTGCGCCGCCGACTTGAAATACTGCTCACGCGTGAACTTGCGCACGCGGCGCGCATTGCCCAGGATTTCACCTTCGGCAATACACACGCGCGCCTCATGCGCCTCGTAATCGTCATAGGTCAGGAACTGCACCGGATGCGTTGCCACCACGGGCAGCTTGAGCCGCGCCGCCAACTGGACGGCGGCCGCCACATGGCGCTCGTCATCGGGGTGCTGGGCGCGTTGCAGCTCCAGATAAAAGCGGTGCGGAAAGATGCCCGCCAGCTGCAAGGCACACTCCAGCGCGCGGCCACTGTCGCCCTGTATCAGCGCCTGGCCAACCGCCCCTCCCTGGGCGCCCGACAAGGCAATCAGGCCTTCATTGAGCTCCTCAAGCCACTCCAGCTTGATGACGGCCTGGTCCCGCACCACACCCTTGGTCCAGGCGCGCGTCAGCAGCTCCGACAGATTCAGATAGCCCTGGTGGCTTTGCACCAGCAGCAGCAAGCGGGCGGCCGGTGCGCTGGCCTCTTTGCCGGGCACCTGTACCCAGACATCGGCGCCTATCAAAGGCTTGACACCGGCCTTGCGGGCTTCCTTGTAGAACTTGACCGCCCCGAACAGATTGCCCAGGTCGGTGATGGCCAGCGCGGGCTGCCGGTTGGCGGCGCTGGCCTGGACGATTTCATCAATACGGTTGGTACCGTCAACGACTGAAAACTCGGTGTGAATACGTAAATGGACGAACATGCGCTTCATTTTAGGACGGGGCCCCTGGCCTTTCTGTAACCGCGCCGGCGTCCAGGCAGACGCCCTCACTAAAATGAGAGGCATCATGCAAATTCTGAACATTGCAGCCTACAAGTTTGTCGCGCTGGACCACCTGACCGAATTGCAGGCAACGCTGCGCGAGGCACTGCAAACACGCGGCATCAAGGGCACCGTATTGCTGGCCGAAGAAGGCATCAACCTGTTTCTGGCGGCCGACAGCGCCGACATTCATGATTTTTTGGCATGGTTGCGCAACGATGGCCGTTTTCACGACCTGGAAATCAAGGAAAGCTGGTCGCATGCCCAGCCCTTTCGCAAACTGCTGGTCAAGGTCAAGCCGGAAATCATCCGCATGAACCACCCAGCCATCAGGCCTTCCGCAGGCCGCGCACCGACGGTGGATGGGGCCACGCTGAAGCGCTGGCTGGGCTGCGGGCACGACGATGAGGGCCGGCCGGTGGTGACGCTGGACACGCGCAATGCGTTTGAAACCGATGTGGGCACCTTCAAACATGCCATCGACTGGCGCATCAACAAGTTCACCGAATTCCCGCAGGCCTTGCTCGATCACCGGGATGAGTTGCAGGACAAGACGGTCGTGAGTTTTTGCACCGGCGGCATTCGCTGCGAAAAAGCCGCCATCCTGATGCAGGAGGTCGGGGTAAGCAATGTTTACCAGCTCGACGGCGGTATTCTGAAATACTTTGAAGAAAACGGTCACGCCCACTTTGAGGGCGAATGCTTTGTCTTTGACGAGCGCCGGGCCGTCGATGCCGCCCTGCAGCCCCGGGTCAATGTCGGCGCGCCGTCTGACAGCTGAAACCGACAAGGCATGGAAAGCTCATGGATTCGCTTCAACTGGGTTAAACCTTCATGCCGCCACCAACGCCCGCCCCTCATGCCGGCGCTCCGCTCACCGACCTGGCGGCGCGCTTTCAGCAGGTTCGCGGGCAGACCGAGTTGCTGGCCAGGCCGCTCAGCGCGGAAGACTGCCAGCTCCAGTCCATGCCCGACGCCAGCCCGGCCAAGTGGCATCTGGCGCATCTGACCTGGTTTTTTGAGACCTTTGTACTGGAACGGTTTGAACCCGGCTTCAAGGCTTTTGACGCCAGCTTTCGCGTGCTGTTCAACAGCTATTACAACGGCGTGGGCGACAAATATCCGCGTCCCAGGCGCGGCCTGATCAGCCGCCCATCCCTTCAGGAGGTGCTGGCCTACCGGGCACAAGTCAATGAGCGGGTGCTGAATCTGCTGGCGGCGGAAAAGACCAACCCGCACGAGGACGAGCTGGCCCAGCTCATCACGCTGGGCCTGCACCATGAGCAGCAGCACCAGGAGCTGCTGCTCACCGACATCAAGCATGCGCTGTCATTCATTCCCGGCCGGCCCGCCTATGCCAGGCGCTGGCCACTGGCCGGCATTCATCCCCAACCTGTGCACTGGCGCCGCTACGCAGGTGGGCTGGTCGAGCACGGCTTTCTTGCGGCGCAGGACGGCGAGTTTGCGTTTGACAACGAAACACCGCGCCACCGCGTCTACATTGCCCCGTTTGAACTGGCCAGCCGGCTGGTCACCAATGGCGAGATGATGGCCTTTATTGCCGACCGCGGCTACCAGCGGCCCGAGCTGTGGCTGTCCATGGGCTGGGATTGGGTGCAGGCCGGCCAGCACCAGTTTCCGCTCTACTGGCAGGGCGATACGGCCGCGGGCAGCGATTACCGTAACTTCACGCTGCAGGGCTGGGTAGAGGTGGACCCGAACACACCCGCATGCCATCTGAGTTATTTTGAGGCCGATGCGTTTGCGCGCTGGGCCGGCGCACGCCTGCCGACCGAATTTGAATGGGAGCTCGCTGCCCGCGCCCTGCCGTCAAGACAATCGGGCAACTTCGTCGAGAATGCGGCCTACCACCCGCTGCCACAGCAGGAGCCCAGCCACGGCGCCCCCGCGCAAATGCTGGGCGATGCCTGGGAATGGACCCAGTCCAACTACAACCCCTACCCGGGCTACAAACCGTGGGAGGGGCTGGTGGGCGAGTACAACGGCAAGTTCATGTGCAACCAGTTTGTGCTGCGCGGCGGCTCCTGCGCCACGCCGCAAAGCCACATGCGGACCAGCTACCGCAACTTTTTTCCGCCCGATGCCCAGTGGCAGTTCAGCGGCTTGCGACTGGCGCGCGACGCTTAGCCCGGACAAATGGCGCTCAACTCGCAATAAACCTTCGCTCCGGCAACGGAATGAATTCGGTTTCGCCGGCCACACGGCCCATTTTTTGGGCCGCCCAGTCATCGCTGGCCTGAACAATCCGCTCCTTGCGGCTGGCGACAAAATTCCACCAGATAAAGCGATGCGCATCGAGCGCATCACCGCCTATCACCACCCAGCGCGCCGGCACGCTGCTGCCAACCTGCACGGCAGCACCCGGTGTCAGCGTGGCCAGGGTATGGGCGGCCACGGGTTCGCCATCCACCGTCAGGTCGCCGTCCACCGCATACAGCGCCAACTCTTCGGCCAGTGCCGGCAGCTCCAGCGTCGCCCCGGCGGCCAGCGTGACATCGAGGTAAAGGGTTTTGGAAAAAGTTTTGACGGGCGATGTCTGTCCAAACGCCTCGCCAATCAGCACGCGCACCTCGGCCCCGCCAACGGACACCACGGGAATGGCCTCGGCAGGCGTGTGCGAAAACTCGGGCGCCACATCTTCAAACGCCTTGGGCAAGGCGGCCCACAGCTGCAGGCCGTGGTTGACATAGGCCTTGCCGCGCAAATCTTCCGGGCCACGCTCGGAATGCACAATGCCGCGCCCGGCCGTCATCCAGTTGATCGCGCCGGGTTCGATGCGCTGAACAGAGCCCAGGCTGTCGCGGTGCATGATGGCGCCTTCAAACAGGTAGCTCACCGTTGCCAGCCCGATATGCGGGTGCGGCCTGACATCATGGGCAGCACCCGGCTGCACGGTCACCGGGCCAAAGTGGTCAAAAAAGAGAAAAGGGCCTACCGACTGGCGCGGCGCCGCAGGCAGCAGGCGGCGCACCAGAAAACCGCCCCCCAGATCCTTGTCATGCCCCGTGAGCTTGAGTTGAATGCTCATGACAGCCGCTCCACGTTGGTGGTAATTTCAGTGTTGACCACCGTCATGAGTTTGTGCACCGGGCATTTGTGCGCAATGACCTGCAACTCGTGCAACTGGGCATCGGTCAGGTCGCCCCGTATCTTGAGTCGGGCCGCCAGGCGATAGACACCGCTGCGCTCACCGCTGTCGTCGCGCTCCACCACGGTGTGGATGTCGTCGACGGGTATGCCTTTTCTGCGGGCATACCACATCACCGTCAAGGCCTTGCAGGCTCCCAGCGCCGCGTCATACAAATCGTGCGGGCTGGGGCCGCTGTCTGCGCCGCCCTCGGCTTCGCTCCCATCGACCAGCAGCGCATGGCCGCGGATGGTCAGATGCTGGGCCATTGCCGCCGAGCGGTCGCGTTGTAGTTCAATCGGCATGACGGACTCCTGTATTCCTGTTAAAGGTAAAGGTGACGGCACGGTGACGGTAGGTACGAACGCTAACGATGGTACCTGCCCGCCACGTCGGCCACCCGCCTGCCAAAATTCCGGGCCGTCTCCAGGTCGCCTGGGAACATCTCGCTGGCACCGGCGTCGGAAGGCGACTGCGCCATGGCACCACTGTAAGCGCCCAGGTAGTTGGTGTCATTACGCTGCGCGGCCTTGCTGTTGCTGGGCAGCACGCCCTGGCTGACCCAGATACCGCCATGCTGCATGGCCAGGGTGAAAAGGTAATTCAGCGTTGACATCTTGTCGCCATCCATGGAGGCGCTGTTGGTGAAGCCGGCAAACAGCTTGTCCTTCCAGGCCTGGGCATACCAGGTCCTGGAAGAAGCGTCGGCAAACTTCTTGAACTGCCAGCTGACGCTGCCCATGTAGGTGGGCGACCCCATGATGAGGGCGTCAGCGGCGTCGAGTGTCTCCCAGCCGCCCTCGGGCAGGTTGCCATCGGCATCGATGGCCACGAGTTCGGCATCCGCGCCCTCGGCCACCGCTTGCGCCATGCGCTGGGTATGCCCATAGCCGGAGTGGTAAATCACAACGACTTTTGGCATGTTCCGACTTCCTGATGGCGAGGATTACGCGCTGCGCTTGCCGTCAATGCTCCAGGCACCGGCACCCCAGGCAGCCAGAGTCAGCAGCCCGCCTACGATGGCCATGTTCTTGAAAAACATCAGTTGCTGCATCATGACCTGCTCGGCGGGCAGGGCCCAGTACTTGTGGAAGAAAAAACTGGCCACGAGTGTGAAAAAGGCCAGTGCCAGTGCGGCCCAACGGGTGCCAAAACCAAAAATCAGCGCCAGTGCGCCGCCGATTTCAATGACCAGGGCCACCGCCGTTGCAACCTCGGGCATCGGTACGCCGCCGGAGGCGGTGTAGCCGACACTTCCCGCAAAGCCAGTCAGTTTGCCCCAGCCCGCGGGCAAAAACAGCATGGCAAGCAGCAAACGGCCGATGAGCGACAGGGGGTTTTGGAGGGCGTTCAACATAAAGAGTCCTTTGTCAAGAAAAGTAAACAGGGAAATGATGGGTTAAAAAATGAGGATGAGCAAGCACTAGAAACTAACGCACATCCAATGCACGGGATCTGATGGCAGCTCAGGGTGCCAGATCAAATACGAGTACCTCGGCTGACTGACCGTGCGAGAGCGTGAGCTGGTCTTCTGCCTCCAGCCTGGCCGCATCGCCCGCGCTCAGAGATTGGCCGTTGACTCTAAGTTCCCCGCGAATCAGGTGCACATAGGTTTTGCGTCGGGGCTCAAGCGCCAGCGTGGCGCCTTCCTGACCGTCGAACAGGCCCGCATACATTCGCGCATCCGCATGAATCGTGACGGAGTTCCGCGCACCATCCGGCGAGGCCACCAGCCGCAGTGCGCCGCGCTTCTCGGCCTCCGCGAAGGTCTTTTGCTCATAGCTTGGGGCAATGCCAGTCACATTGGGTTCGATCCAGATCTGCAAGAAATGCGTGGTCTGGCCTTCGGCATGATTGAATTCGCTGTGCTGCACGCCGGTGCCCGCGCTCATGCGCTGCACGTCACCGGGCGGTATGCCCTTGACATTGCCGATGCTGTCCTTGTGCGCCAGCTCGCCGCTCAGCACATAGCTGATGATTTCCATGTCCTTGTGGCTGTGTGTGCCAAACCCCCTGCCGGCGGCAATGCGGTCTTCATTGATGACGCGCAGATTGCCAAAGCCCATGTGGGCCGGGTCGTAATAACCGGCAAACGAAAAAGAGTGGAACGACTTGAGCCAGCCGTGGTCGGCGTAACCTCGTTCACTGGAAGTTCTTAAGCTCAGCATGGGATGCTCCTTTCAGGCTGCGTTTCAGGTTGGCTTTGATGCCGGGTTTGAGGCGGCTTTCGAGCCGCGCTTCAATGCCTCCAATGTAGGCCTGAAGATAGCCTGGGCAATTGCGCTTATTTGATGGCATCATTCAAATTATTTGAATCTTCACCATGGCAATCATCAACAACCGGGTTCGCGACGCCCTCACGCCTGAAACCATTGGGCTGATTGGGGCGGTGGCGCGCAGCGGCAGCATGGCGGCTGCGGCGCGCGAGCTGGGCGTGGTGCCCAGCGCCCTGACCTACCGCATCCGCCAGGTGGAGGACGCGCTCGATGTGCTGCTGTTTGACCGCTCGTCACGGCAGGCCAGGCTCACCGAGGCCGGCAAGGAGTTGCTGCGCGAAGGCAACCGGCTGCTGGCCGAACTCGATGCCGTGGCCAACCGCGTCAAGCGCGTGGCGACCGGCTGGGAGCCGCAGCTGACCCTGGCCGTGGACAGCGTGATTTCGCGCACCACCGTGATGGAGTTGTGCGAGGCCTTTTTTGCACTGGACCCGCCGACGCGCCTGCGGATTCGCGAAGAGGCCCTGTCGGGCACGCTGGAAGCCCTGACCTCGGGCCAGGCCGACCTGGCCATTGGGGTGGCCATCGAGCCGGCATTGAGCGGCTCCTTGCACAGCAAGCCGCTGGGCACGCTTCACTTCATCTATGCCGTGGCGCCCCACCATCCACTGGCCCAGGCGGCCGAGCCGGTGACCGACGCCATGCTGATGCCACACCGCGCGGTGGCGGTCGCCGATTCGGTGCAGCGCGGCAGCGGCGTCACGGTAGGCCTGATGGGGGGGCAGAACATCCTGACGGTGCCGGGCATGCCCGAAAAACTCGAAGCCCAGCTGCGCGGGCTGGGCGGTGGCTATCTGCCGGAATACCTCGCCAGGCCCCACATCGCCAGCGGCCGGCTGGTCGAAAAGCAAATGCAGCGGGCCAACCGCCTGGTGTCCATGCGCTACGCCTGGCGCCGCAGCACCGATGGCGGCGAAGGGCGCGCCCTGCAGTGGTGGCTCTCGCAACTGGACAAGCCCGCAACCCGCAAGGCGCTGCTGGAGCGCGCGCAGTCGATTTAACACCGCGTCTTGCCGCCCCTGGGCGCTGCTGCGTGTAGAGTGTG
>CAZWDK010000010.1:12300-29520 GCA_964633095.1 uncultured Polaromonas sp.
AGTCGATTTAACACCGCGTCTTGCCGCCCCTGGGCGCTGCTGCGTGTAGAGTGTGGCTGGCAAACGTGCCTATGGTTTTCGTTTATGGTTGTGCCATAAAGATGTTTTTGAGACAGTCAGTCCCTTCTTTTCAATCAACCCAGAAAAAGTACCAAGACATGACCAAAAAATCCCGCACCGCTTCTTCTGATGCCTCCCGCCCTGCCAGCTCACCCGTGCCGCGCCCGCAGCGCCACATCGCCGTGATAGGCGCCGGCATTGCCGGCATCGCCTGCGCGCGCACGCTGGTGCAGGCCGGGCACCGGGTGACCGTCTTCGAGAAAAGCCAGGCTGCGGGCGGGCGCATGGCCACGCGCGACAGCGAATTTGGCGGCTTTGACCATGGCGCGCAGTATTTCACCGTGCGTGATGCACGCTTTGAAAAAGCGCTGGCCACCGCGTCCAGACTGGTACGCCCCTGGAGCGCCAATACCGTGCGCATTCTTGACGATCGCGGGCGGGTGGTGGCTTCCTCGCTGCCGCCCAAGGAATTCCACTGGGTGGCGACACCCGGCATGAACGCGCTGGTGCAGCAATGGGCCCAGCCGCTGGCGGCTGCCGGCCAGTTGCTGGTGGACACCGAGGTCACCCGGCTGGAGAGCGACAAGCTGCACCCCGAACGCTGGCAGTTGCAAACCGAAGGCTCGGGCACGGGCGGGCTGGTTCATTCCGGCTTTGACACGGTGGTGCTGGCCGTGCCCGTCGCGCAGGCGCAGGCCCTGCTGGTGAACTCCAAGCAAGGTAAGGCCCTGTTGTCCGAACTGGCCGGCGTCAGCGTGGCTCCCTGCTGGAGCCTGATGCTGGCGTTTCCGCAGGCGCTGCAGCCCACGCTGTCGCACCTGGGCCCGCAATGGAACGCGGCGCGCAGCACGCACCACCGCATTGCCTGGCTGGCGCGCGAATCGTCCAAGCCGGGACGCGGCCCGATCGAGCGCTGGACCGTCCAGGCCAGCCCCGAGTGGTCGCAGCGCCATCTGGAAGACGACGCCGAGCGCGTCAAGGCCAAACTGCTCAAGGCCTTCACCGAAGTCACCGGCATACGTGCCCAGCCGCCGCACGCGACGGTACACCGCTGGCGCCACGCCCAAACCATCGAGCCGCTGGGCAAGACCCACGCCTGGCACGCCAAGTCACGGCTGGGGGCTTGCGGCGACTGGTGCCTGGGCCACCGGGTCGAGGACGGCTTTGTCTCGGGCCTGGAAATGGCGCTCGCGCTGGTGTAAACGGGGAGAACCGCACGGGTGGTGAATCAAATGGGAGCCAGGCATTTTTCCGCAGGGCCGCCCCAAGGAAAAATAGCCCGCGAGGGGCTGGCGTCCGCGGCTCCAGGCCAGCCTGCGCAGGCTTGGACGGACGGAAGAGCCGCCGAGCCCCGCAGCGGCATGTCCGGCGAAGCACACGAAGTGGCGAGCGTGGGGGCCAAGACTTACATTGGCAGGTTTGCCCCCTCGCCCACCGGCCCGCTGCATGCGGGCTCGCTGGTCGCCGCGCTGGCCAGCTGGCTCGACGCCCGTGCCCACCATGGCCGCTGGCTGGTGCGCATCGAAGACGTGGACAGACCGCGCTGCGTGTCCGGCGCCGACCGCCTGATCCTGCAGCAACTGGCCGACTGCGGCCTGCTGCCCGACGAAGCGCCGCTGTACCAGTCGCAGCGCGGCGCCCTCTACCAGAACGCGCTGGACCAGCTGGTGGCCCGCGGCCTGGCCTACCCCTGCGGCTGCACGCGGCAGGATATTGCCCAGGCGCTGGCGGCCGCCGGTCAGCCGCGGGAACGCCATGGCGAGCTGGTCTACCCCGGCACCTGCCGCCAGGGCCTGCAGGGCCGCCCGGCACGGGCCTGGCGCCTGCTGACCACAACACCTGAAGAAAACAGGGCTTCAGCCCAGGTGGAACGGGCGCAATCAGCTATCAAATCAATAGCAAAAACAGAGGCCCAGGGAGCGTCCGGGGATGCCGTCACGGTCTGGCATGACCGGCTGCTGGGCCGCCAGACGCAAAACGTCAGCCGCGAGGTCGGCGACTTCGTGCTCAAACGCGCCGACGGCTTCTGGGCCTACCAGCTGGCGGTGGTGGTGGACGATGCCGTCCAGGGCGTGACCGACATCGTGCGCGGCCAGGACCTGGCCGACAACACCGCCCGGCAAATCCTGCTGCAGCGCGCGCTCGGCCTGCCCCTGCCGCGCTACCTGCACACACCGCTGGTGCTGGGGGCCAACGGCGAAAAGCTGTCCAAGCAAAACGGCGCCCGACCGCTGGACACCCGGCAACCGCTGGCAGCGCTGGCGCAGGCGGGCCAGTTGCTGGGCCTGCATGTCAACGCAGCGGTGCGCGACCCGGCAGACTGGCTGGAACAAGCCGTGCCGCTGTGGGCCAGCCGGCTGGCTGAGGCCGCACATTAAAATTGCGGGGTGATTGAAACTCTCCCTACCCCACCGTATAGCGATGCGCCAGCATCGTCCGACGCGCCGCAAGGCAGTCCCGCAGACGTGAACCACCCCCGCAACATCCGCAGCTTTGTGCGGCGCACCGGCCGCACCACCGCCGGCCAGGCCAAGGCCTTTGAGGACATGGGGCCCAGGTTTCTGCAGCCCTACACCGCGGCAGCGCTGGATTTCGCCGCCGCCTATGGCCGCGTGGCGCCCACCATCCTGGAAATCGGTTTTGGCATGGGCGAGGCCACGGCGCATATCGCGGCCTTGATGCCTGAAAAAAACTTCCTCTGCTGCGAGGTCCACACCCCCGGCGTGGGCGCGCTGCTCAAACGCATTGCCGAGCAGTCGCTGAGCAACATCCGCATCCTGCAGCACGATGCCGTGGAGGTGATTGACCACATGCTGCCGCTGGCCAGCCTGGACGGCGCGCATATCTTTTTTCCCGACCCCTGGCACAAAAAAAAGCACAACAAGCGCCGCCTGATTCAGGCGCCGCTGATTGCCAAGCTGGCGGCCCGCCTCAAGCCCGGCGGCTACCTGCACTGCGCCACCGACTGGCAGCCCTATGCCGAGCAAATCCTCGAAGTGCTGAGCGCCGAAGCCTTGCTGCGCAACACGGCCGATGCGTCGAATGGCGGCTACGCTCCCAAACCCGACTACCGCCCCCTGACCAAGTTTGAGAACCGCGGCATCAAGCTGGGCCACGGCGTGTGGGATGTGGTGTTCACGCGTGTGTGAGTGTCTCGGCGTGAAGCTGTGACGACCATGCCCCTGCACGGCTTGCCCACTCGCGCCGGCGTCAGCCCCAGCTGCGTCGGTTTGCCCGCAGGCCACTGGCCGACCATCACGGATTTTTTGATCGAGCGCTTTCCCGCCATCTCGCGCGAGGTCTGGCTGCAGCGCATGCAGGACGGCCTGGTGGTGGATGAATTCGGCGCTGCCGTCACACCAGCGCGTGCTTACCGCGGCCACATGCGGCTGTACTACTACCGCGCCCTGGACGAAGAGCCCCGCATCCCGTTTGAGGAAACCCTGCTTTACCAGGATGAGCACCTGGTGGTCGCCGACAAGCCGCATTTTCTGCCGGTCACGCCTTCGGGCCCCTACCTGCAGCAGACACTGCTGGTGCGGCTGAAAAACCGGCTGGGCATTGACGGCCTGATCCCGATTCACCGCATTGACCGGGAAACGGCCGGGCTGGTGCTGTTTTCCGTCAGGCCGGCGGAACGCGATGCCTACCAGGCCTTGTTCAGGCAGCGCAGCGTCAGCAAGCTCTACGAAGCCATGGCGCCGTGGCGTAGCGACCTGCCCTTTCCCATCACCCGAAAAAGCCGGATCGTGGAAGACGAACCCTTTTTTCGGCAACTCGAAGTGCCGGGCCAGCCCAACAGCGAAACCTGTATCGATGTGCTGGAAATCAGGGGCGACAAGGCGCGTTACGCGCTCAGCCCGGTCACCGGCAAAAAGCACCAGCTGCGTGTGCACATGAATGCGCTGGGCATCCCCATCCTCAATGACCGCATGTACCCGCCGGTCAGCCCCACGCCCGGCGACGACTACCGCCTGCCCCTGCAGCTGCTGGCCAAGTCGATTGCCTTTACCGACCCGGTGACCGGGCAGGCCAGGCAGTTTCGGAGCAGGCTCGGTTTGTTGTTGGCCTGAACCGGGTTCTGGGCCTGTCGGACCAGGAAAGCCTCGGCGGCAAATCGGCCGCAGCGGTTCAATGCCGCCAAGTTAAGCCCTATTACGTAAACACATAAGTTACGAAACATGGGCCGCGGCTTGGTGTACGTTTGTAGCTTCGCTGTCCGCGCCTATTGCTCACAAAGGCTCACAAAGCAACACGCTCAAGCGCTGAGGGTGAAATTTCCCCAAATCTTCCGAAATCATTCGCTTCGCGATTCAGCCCCGGCGCCCTATTTGACTTTGGGGTTCAGCCCTTGTTGCGGCGGAATCTTCATGAGCCGTTCCATCAGGTATTCCGCAAAGCTCTCGATCGCGGGCGACGCTATCCGATGGGCTGGCCGGTACAGGCAGACCTGGCGCATGACTTCGGGCTCCACGATGCGGCGCATCACCAGGCCCTGCCGTTTAGCCCAGGGCGCAACGTAGGCGGGCGACACCGTGGCGGCCAGGCCTGCGGCAGCCAGGCCGAGCGCGGTGGAGATGTTGTCCACCACATCATGCGGGCTGATGCGCTCATTCTCTGGCAAAGCCGCGCCCATTTGCGCCACGCTAAGTTCGTGATCACGCCCCGCCGTGACCAGCGCGTGAGGACGCAAATCACTCCATTGCAGCACCCGTTTGGCCGCCAGCGGATGGTCTTTGGCGCACCACAACACCCAGGGGCTGCTGAACAGGCTGATGCGCAGCACGTTGTCGCTGCTCTGGCGGTCGGGGCCGACGGCCAGGTCCACTTCGCCGCTGGCCACCATATCGGTGAGTTGCTCTACCGCCGCGTCCCGAATACGCACAACGAGCTTGGGGCGGTCCTGGCTGTGGGCCCGGATGATGGGCGGCAGGATGGCGCTGGCTATCACCATAGGGGCCGCCACCCGCACCAGCCCGGCGGCCCGGTTGCGCAGGTCGGTGGCAGCCACTTCGGCTAGGCGCAGGTGTTTGAGCACGGTCTGGGCCGAAGCGACAAATTCTTTGCCCGCCGCCGACAGAGCCACTTTGCGCGTGCTGCGATCGAACAGCCTGAAGCCCAGGCTGGACTCCAGCTCAACCACTAGCTGGCTTACCGCCGAAGGGGTCAGCGCCAGCCGGTCGGCGGCGGCGGCAAAGCTCAGCAGCTCGGCCACGGTGACGAAGGCATCGAGCTGGCGCAGGGTGTAGCGAGGCAAAGACATGGGCTGATTATGAAGAAAACCTAAGCAATACAGCAATTTATATCGTTTGTTGTTGACCGCTCCCTCTTGCAAACTGCGTGACTCTGAAGTTGATCTCTCGCCAAATCCTTCACTTTTGTTCCACCAGCTAGACAGGAGACCTCCCGTGAAAACCTCTCGCCGCGAACTGCTGCACATCAGCCTGGCCGCCGCTGCCGGCAGCCTGCCCCTGATCGGCCGGGCGCAAGCCATCGAAACCGTGAAAATTCTGACCGGGTTCGCGGCCGGCGGCACGGTGGATACGCTGGCCCGCCGGGTCGCCACCCAGCTGAACGGCAGCTACGCCAAGGCGGTGGTCGTCGACACCCGCACCGGTGCGGGCGGGCAGATCGCCGTATCGGTGCTGAAAGCCTCGGCGCCGGACGGCACCTCCTTGCTGGTGACGCCGATGTCGATGCTGGGCATCTACCCACACACCTACAAAAAGTTGCCCTACGACCCGGTACTTGACTTGAGGCCCGTATCGCTGGGTGTCGTGTTCGACATGGCTTTCGCCGTGGGCCCCCAAGTTCCGGTGTCGGTCAAGACCGTCCCCGAATTCCTGGAGTGGTGCAAAACCCATCCCACCAACGCCAACTTCGGCTCGCCAGCGCCGGGGTCCGTTCCGCATTTCGTTGGCGAGCTGATCGGCCGGGCCGGCAAGGTCAACTTGCAGCACATAGGTTTCCGCGGTTCGCAGCCCGCCATCCTGGACATGCTGGGTGGGCAGATTGCTGCCGTGTCGGCGCCGGTCGGCGAGTTCTTGCCGCATTTGAGCGGTGGCAAGGTCCGCCTGCTGGCCACCTCGGGGGCCAGCCGCAATAAATTTGTCCCCGGCACCAGCACCTTGGTGGAACAAGGGCTCAAGGACCTGGTCTTCGGTGAATGGTTTGGCTTCTACCTCCCGGGCAAAGCGCCCGCGGACGTGGTGTCAAGAGCCAATGCCGCCATTCGCACCGCCCTGGCCAACAAGGACGTGATCGAGGGCCTGGCCACCATGGGCCTGGAAGCCAGATCGTCCAGTCCGGGGGAGCTGGCCGCCATGCTCAGGGCAGACGCCGAGAAGTGGGGCCCGATCGTGAAGGCGATCGGTTTCACCGCCGAATCCTAGGCTCACCCAAAGAAGCAAGGAGACACCTGCATGCTGACCCCTGATATCCACCAGACCCTGGCGCGCGAACTGCACCGGGCGGAGCAAACCCGTGTGCAGGTCGAACATTTCTCCAAGCGCTACCCCGCCATGGAGATCGCCGACAGCTACGCCATCCAGCGTGCCTGGGTGCAGATCAAGCTGGACGAGGGCGGCACCATCCTGGGCCACAAGATTGGCCTGACCTCGCGCGCCATGCAGATCTCGTCGCAGATCACCGAGCCCGATTACGGCGCCATGCTTGATGACATGTTGTTCCCCGAGGGCGCAGACATCCCGGTGCAGCGCTTCATCCTGCCGCGCGTAGAGGTCGAGCTGGCCTTCATCCTGGGCAAAGACTTGCGCGGGCCGAACGTGACGATTTTTGACGTGCTGGCCGCCACCAACTACGTGGTGCCCGCGCTGGAGATCATCGACGCCCGCATTGAGCAGCTCGACCGCGTCACAAAAGCCCCGCGCAAGGTGCTGGACACCATTGCCGACAACGCCGCCAACGCCGGCATCGTGATGGGCGGCCGTCCGGTCAAGCCTGACGCGGTGGATCTGCGCTGGAGCGGCGCCCTGCTCTACAAAAACGGCGTGATCGAAGAAAGCGGCCTGGCCGCCGCCGTGCTGAACCACCCGGCCAACGGCGTCGTCTGGCTGGCCAACAAGCTAAGCGCCTATGGCGAAGGCCTGGCGGCCGGCGAGGTGGTGTTGGGCGGCTCCTTCACCCGCCCGGTGGCCGGGGCGGCGGGCGACACCTTCCACGCCGATTACGGTCCTTTGGGCGCGATCTCCTTTCGCTTCATGTAAGCACCAACCCATGCAAACTCCTGACAATCTGTTCAAACAAGCCTTGGCCTGGGGCGAAGTTCAAATCGGCCTGTGGCAGGCCCTGGCCGACCCCTATGCGGCCGAAATCTGCGCCGGCAGCGGCTTCGACTGGCTGCTGCTCGACGGCGAGCACGCGCCCAACGACCTGCGCAGCCTGCTGGGCGCGCTGCAAAGCGTGGCGGCCTACCCGACACATCCGGTGGTGCGCGTGCCGCACGGCGACGCGGCGCTGATCAAGCAGGTGATGGACATCGGCGCCACCACCGTGCTGGTGCCCATGGTCGAGTCGGCCGAACAGGCCGCCGCGCTGGTGCGCGCCATGCGCTACCCGCCGCAGGGCGTGCGTGGCGTGGGCAGTGCCATCGCCCGCTCGGCGCGCTGGTCGCGCTACCCGAATTATTTGCAGGAAGCCAACGAGCGCGTGTGCCTGCTGGTACAGGTCGAGTCGCTGGCCGCCCTGCAGCAGATCGACGCGATTGCGGCGGTAGACGGGGTGGACGGCGTGTTCATCGGCCCGGCGGATTTGTCGGCCTCCATGGGCTACCTGGGCCAGCCCGCGCACCCGGAAGTGCGCGCTGCCATCGACCAGGCCATTGGCCGCATCCTGCGCGCCGGCAAGGCCCCCGGCATTCTGTGTGCCGACGAGACTTTGGCCCGGCGTTACCTCGACGTGGGGGCGCGCTTTATCGCAGTCGGCGTGGACACCACGCTCTTGGTGCGCGCCAGCGCGGCGCTGGCGGCGCAATTCAAAAACGCGGTGTCCGCACCGGCCTCCAGTAGCGGGGTGTACTGACATGCGGCTGGATTCCCTTCGCGCCACTTTCCGTGGCCGCCTGCTTACCGGTGTTGACGCTGCGCCCTTTTTGACCGACTTTCGCGGCAAGTGGACCGGTCAGGCGCTGGCCGTGGCGCAACCCGACAACGCCGAAGAGGTGGCGAGAGTCGTCGCCTGGTGCCACGCCAATCGCGTGCCCGTGGTTCCCCAGGGCGGCAACACCGGCTTGTCCGGCGGCTCTGTTCCGAATATGGCCCCCACGCTCGGCACTGGCGTGTCCTCACTGCCCCCCGAGGGGGCGAACCCCGCCTTGGGGCGGCCCGACGGCGGGCTTGCTGATCCCAGTCCTCTGCCACTGGTTTTATCCCTGACCCGCCTGAACCAGATCCGCGCCGTCGACGCGCTGAACAACACCATCGTGGTTGAGGCGGGTGTCACCCTGCTGCAGGTGCAGGAGGCGGCGAAAGAAGCCGGGCGCTTGTTCCCTTTGAGTCTGGCCGCCGAGGGCACTTGCACCATCGGCGGCAACCTGGCCACCAACGCCGGGGGCGTGCAAGTGCTGCGCTACGGCAACGCCCGCGAGCTGTGCCTGGGACTGGAAGTGGTGACGGCCGAAGGCGAATTGTGGAATGGCCTGCGCACGCTGCGCAAGGACAACACCGGCTACGACCTGCGCGACCTCTTCATCGGCGCCGAGGGCACGCTGGGCGTGATCACCGCCGTGGCGCTCAAATTGTTTCCGCTGCCCGCCGCCCAGGTAGTGGCGTTGGTGGCTGTGCCCAGCCCGCAACAAGCCCTGGAGTTACTGACCCTGGCACAAGCGCGCCTGGGTGCGGGCCTGACGGCGTTTGAAATCCTCAGCGACACCTGCGTCGAGCTGGTGCTGCAGCACATCCCCGGCACGCGCCACCCGCTGGCCGAGGCTTCGCCCTGGTATGTGCTGCTGGAGTTGTCGGCCACCACGGACGAAACACAGGCGGCACAAGCCATGGAAGGCCTGCTCGAAGCCGCCATGGAAAGCGGATGGGTGACCGACGCCGCGCTTTCCACCAGCCTGGCCCAGTTCGAGGCGCTGTGGGCGCTGCGCGAGAACATCTCCGAAGCACAAGGCGCCGAAGGCAAGACCATCAAGCACGACATCGCGCTGCCGATCTCCAGCATCCCGGCCTTCATCGCCAGCACTGACGCGCTGATCGCCGCCCGGTTTCCCCAGGTGCGCCAGGTCACCTTCGGCCATCTGGGCGACGGCAACCTGCACTACAACGTCTCGCCCCCGGCCAAACAGGCCGGCCTCGACAGCGCGGCGGTCCGCACCGGACCCGAGAACGCCGCAGAGTTTCTGGCGCTGGAAGGGCCGTTGAACCAGCTCGTCCACGACGCCGTGCACGCCCACCAAGGATCGATCTCGGCCGAGCACGGCCTGGGCGTGCTGCGCCGCGACGAGTCGGCGCGCTACAAGTCGCCGCTGGAGCTGCAGCTGATGCGCCGCGTCAAGCAGGCGCTGGACCCGCTGGGGCTGATGAACCCCGGCAAGGTCCTGCAATTTGAATGAAATCGCCCCTTACCGCATACCCAGTCTGCACAAGCAGCTATTAATTAAGGAGCAAACCGTGTCTACCGAAACCCTCACCGTGGCGGGCCACAGCGTCTCGCCGCACCACTACATCAACGGCCAGCGCGTGGCCTCTGACACGTTGTTCGACCTGCGCAGCCCGATCGACCAAAGTCTGCTGGGCCAAATATCGGAAGGCACGCCGGCGCATGTGGACGCGGCGATTCAAGCCGCCCAACAAGCCTTCCCGGCCTGGGCGGCCCTGACGGCGGCCCAGCGCAAGCCCTACCTGGACCGCTTTGCCTTTGAAATCGGCCAGCGTGCCGAAGCCTGCTGCCAACTGGAGTCCACCGACGCCGGCGTGCTGCTGTCGCGCATGCAGCACGGCGTGGTGCCGCGCGCCATGCTCAACATCAGCTGGTTTGCCGAACACGCGCTGACGCTGCAAGAGCACCCGATTGACACGGATCAGGCGCAGCACATCGTGCGCCACGACCCGGCCGGCGTGGTCGTCATCATCACGCCCTGGAACGCGCCGCTGATGCTGGCGACCTGGAAGCTCGGCCCCGCGCTGGCGGCCGGCAACACGGTGATCGTCAAGCCGCCGGAATGGGCGCCGCTAACCAGCAGCCTGCTGGCCGATTGCGCCCACGCCGCCGGCCTGCCGCCGGGCGTCTTCAACATCGTGCAGGGCAGCGGCGCCAAAACCGGGGCCCAACTGGTGAGCGATCCGCGCCTGGCCCGCGTGTCCTTCACCGGCTCGGTGCCCACCGCCAAATGGATTGCCCAGGCGGCCGGCGCGAATCTCGTGCCCTGCAGCCTGGAGCTGGGCGGCAAGTCACCCTTCATCGTGCTGGAAGACGCCGACATCGACAACGCCGCCGCCACCGGCGCGCTGATGTACCGCAACGCCGGCCAGGTCTGCCTGGCGGGCACGCGCTTTCTGGTGCACAGCAAGATTCGCGACACCTTTGTCGCCGCCATGCGCGGCTATGTGGAGAAGCTGAACGTTGGCGACCCGCGCGACGCCGCCACCGAAGTCGGCCCCATCATCCACCCACGCCAGCTCGAGCGCGTGCAAGGCTTTGTCGAACGCGCGCTGGCCGACGGGGCCGAGCTGCTGTGGGGCGGCGCGCCGCATCCCTTTGGCGCCCAGTACTACCAGCCCACCATGCTGACGAATCTGCGCCAAGACAGCGAAATCGTGCAAAACGAAGTGTTCGGCCCGGTGCTGACGCTGCAAACCTTCGACAGCGATGCGGCGCTGATCGAGCTGGCCAACGGCACCGACTACGGCCTGGGCGGCGTGTGCTACGGCGAGGCCGGGCACGCCACGGCGATTGCGCAGCAGGTGCGCACCGGCTTCATCTGGGTCAACAGCTTCGGCATTCGCGACCTGGCCGCGCCCTTTGGCGGCATCAAGCGCAGCGGCATTGGTCGCGAGGGCGGCAACTGGAGCTTTGAATTCTTCTGCGACATCAAGGACGTGGTGGTGCCGAAGAAGCCCTTCCGCGCCAGTTTTAGTCACCGTTGATAAATTTTTATACAAAAACACCCGCTACCGCAGGTTCTACCTGCACTAGTAGCTATCAAATTAGGAGTAAACATGGGACACATCGTGGGCGCCGCCCTCGTCTCGCACCACCCCGGCCTGATGCAGTGCGAAGAGTTTCGCGTGCTGCAGGGCGCGGGCTCGGATTCAGACCTCATCCCCGGCTATGCCCGGCTGCGCGAGAAGATCGCCGCGGCCAAGCCTGATGTGGTGGTGGTCTTTGACAGCCATTGGTTCACCACCGGCTACCACATGGTGGACGGCGCGGCGCGCTACCAGGGCAACTACATCTCGGATGAGATGCCCTGGTACCTGCACGGCGTGCCCTACGACTACCGCGGCCATCCCGAGCTGGCGCTGGCCATTGAAGCCGTGTCGCGCGAGCAGGGCGGCTACAACCGCGTCATCAACCACCCCGAGCTGGGCAAACAGTACGCCACCATCAACCTGGTTAAGCACCTCCGGCTGGAGCTGGCCGATATTCCGGTGGTGACCGTCAGCTCCTGCCAGAACTGCGACTGGAAGCACTTCCTGAAGTCCGGCGAGGCCATTGGCGAGGCCGTGCGCCGCAGCGACCTGAAGGTGCTGCTGCTGGCCTCCGGTGCCCTGAGCCACAAATTCAACCCGATTGACTGGACGCCGAATCACCCGCGCATCTTCCACGAGAGCAATGTCTCGCGGCCCGAGAACATCGCCAGCGACAAGGGGGCCATCGCGTTGATGGAGCAAGGCCGCCACGACAGCGTGCTGGAGCGCTGGGACGACGAGTACCGCAAAAAACCGTGGGAGGCTTTCGGCGCGCACTACCTGCAGATGCTGGGCGCCATGGGCGGGGCGGCCTGCCGGGCCAAGGGCGAGCCTTTGTCGGCCTATGAAAACGCCCGCGGCACAGGGAATATCCATATCTGGTTTGACCAGGAGGCAGCATGAACTTTGAATTCCCCTTAAAAGAACTCCCCGCCGTGATGCGCGGCCCGCGCGTGGAGCGCCGCCGCGTGCTGGTGGGCGGCAGTGCCTACTGGGGCACCATCATCGAAGACGGCCCCGAGCAAGGCCTGCTGCGCCTGGACGACAGCCGCGTGGTCGATCCCGCCACGGTGCAGCACCTGCCACCGGTGTCGCCCAGCAAAATCATTGCCGTTCACATCTCCTACAGCTCACGCAGCTTCGAGACGCGCAAGCAGCCCAAACCGACCGAGACGCCGACCTACTTCACCAAGCCGCCGACCTCGATCAACGGCCATGGCTGCGAAATTTTGAAGCCCGCCGACAGCCTCTACCTGAACTACGAGGGCGAGTACGCCGTGGTCATCAGCAAGACCTGCCGCAACGTGCTGCCTGACGAGGCCTGGGACTACATCGAAGGCTTTTGCCCGGCGCTGGACATGGGCCTGCAAAACTACCGCGACACCGACCAGGGCAGCATGCTGCGCGTCAAGGGCGCCGACACCCTGCTGCCGATTGGCCCCGGCATCGTCAAAGGCGTGAACCTGTTCGAGCAGACCCTGCGCACCTACCGCAACGGCCGGGTGGTGCAGGAAGCCCACATCGGCGACGAGACCATCTGGGGTCCGCACTATGTGATTGCCGACATCGCCCGCCACATCACGCTGGTGCCGGGCGACGTGATCCTGATGGGCACGCCCTGCCACTCGCGCTCGATCGATCCGGGCGACGTGGTGGAGTGCGAGATCACCGGCCTGGGGCGCCTGGCCGGCACCGTGGTGGCGATTCCCGCGCCGCGTGCCTCGGCCCTGGGCGTGGGGCATCAGCCCACCGACAGCCCTGAAGTGCGGCGTGTCGCCTTTGGTTTTGATGAACGGGTGCCGGAGCGCTTCAAGGACAACTATGCCGCTGCCGCCAAAGGCGTGAAAGCATGAAAGTCGCCATCGTGGGCGTAGGCGCCATAGGCGGCTTCATCGGTGCGCGTCTGGCCGCCGCCGGGCAATGCGATGTCAGCGCGATCGCACAGGGCGCCACACTCGCCGCCCTGCGCGAACACGGCTGGCGCCTGCATCAGGGTGGACAATTGATTCAAACGCCCGCCAAGGCGACAGACCAGGCGTGCGAGTTGGGTCCGCAGGATCTGATGATCGTCGCACTCAAGGGGCCTGTGCTGCCACAGGTGGCGCCCACCATTGCGGCGCTGATCGGTCCTGACACCGTGGTTCTGCCCGCCATGAACGGCGTGCCGTGGTGGTTTGGCATGGGCACGGCCCTCGGCGACGCGCCGCTGCAAAGCGTAGACCCCGGCGGTACCATTGCCAGTTTCATTCCCTTGCAACACGTGCTGGGCTGTGTGGTCCATGCCAGCTCCAGCCGTGGCGCGCCCGGCATCGTGAATCACATCATGGGCCAGGGGCTGATCCTGGGCGAGGCAGCGGGCGGAGAATCGGCCCGGGCCACGCGTGTAGGCACCTTGCTCCGCGGTGCGGGCTTTGATGTCACGGTGTCACCGAATGTGCGCTATGACATCTGGTACAAGCTCTGGGGCAACCTGACCATGAACCCGGTATCGGCCATGACCGGGGCCACCATCGACCGCCTGCTGGCCGACCCGCTGGTGCGCGAGTTCTGCTCCAGCGCCATGCGCGAGGCCGCCGCCATTGGCCGGCAAATCGGTTGCGACATCACGCAAAACCCGGAGGACCGCCACGCGGTCACGGCCAAGCTGGGGGCATTCAAAACCTCCATGCTGCAAGACGCTGAAGCCGGGCGTGCCATCGAGCTCGACAGCATCGTCACTGCGGTGCACGAGATGGGCCTGCGCCTGAAGCTGCCCACCCCCCATATCGATGCGCTGCTGGGGCTGGCACGGCTGTTTGGCCGCGTTCACAAACTCTATCCCGAGGAACAGGCATGAAACTCAACTTCATCGCAGGCGAATGGCTGGCGGGCGACGGCACCGGGGACAACATCAACCCCAGCGACACGCGCGACGTGATCGGCAGCTACACCCGCGCCACCAGCGCACAGGCCGAAATGGCGATTGCGGCCGCACATGCGGCCGCCCCCGCCTGGGCCGCCTTTCCCGTGCAACAGCGTGCAGAGGCGCTGGAGGCCGTGGGTATTGAAATCCTGGCGCGCCGCGCCGAGCTGGGCGACCTGCTGGCCCGCGAGGAAGGCAAGACCCTGGCCGAAGCCATTGGCGAGGTGGTGCGCGCCGGCCATATCTTCAAGTTCTTCGCCGGTGAAGTACTGCGCCCCGGCGGCGAGCTGCTGTCCTCGGTGCGCCCCGGCATGACGGTGGAGTTGACCCGCGAACCGGTAGGAGTGGTGAGCATCATCACGCCGTGGAATTTCCCGATTGCGATTCCGGCCTGGAAGATTGCGCCGGCCCTGGCCTATGGCAACACTGTGGTCTTCAAGCCGGCGGATATGGTGCCAGGCAGTGCCTGGGCGCTGGCCGAGATACTGAGTCGCGCCGGCCTGCCCGCCGGCGCCTTCAACCTGGTCATGGGCCGTGCCCGCGACATCGGTGACACCTTGCTTAACGATGCGCGCGTGGCTGCCGTGACCTTCACCGGATCCGACGCCACTGGGCGCAAGGTGGCCCAAGCCTGTGTGGGCCGCAAAGGCCCCATGGCCAAGTTCCAGCTGGAAATGGGCGGCAAGAATCCGCTGGTGGTGCTGGACGATGCCGATCTGGACGTGGCGGTGAACGCCGCCATCAACGGCGCGTTCTACGGCACCGGACAACGCTGCACCGCGTCCTCGCGCCTGGTGGTAACCCAGGGCATTCACGACCGCTTCGTCAGCGCCATGGTGGACAGGCTGCGCGGCCTGGTGGTGGGCAACGCACGCCACAGCGCCACCCACATCGGCCCCGTGGTCGATGCCAGCCAGTTGGCGCAGGACCTGACCTATATCGCCATCGGCAAGAACGAAGGGGCCTGCCTGGCCTACGGCGGTGAGGCGTTTGAAGTCAATGCCCAGGGTGAGCCCGGGCATTACCTGCAGCCCACGCTGTTCACAGAAACCAACAACGCGATGCGCCTGAACCGCGAAGAGATATTTGGCCCGGTGGCGAGTGTCATCCAGGTCACGGATGCCGAAGAAGCCCTGGCGGTGGCCAACGACACCGAGTTCGGTCTGTCCGCCGGGGTGTGTACCACCTCGCTGCGACATGCCGCGCACTTCAAGCGTCAGTTGCAGGCAGGCATGGTGATGGTGAATGCCCCGACTGCGGGCGTCGATCCCCATGTACCCTTTGGCGGGCGCAAGGGGTCCAGCCATGGTTCGCGGGAGCAGGGGCGCTACGCGGCGGAGTTCTATACAACGGTCAAGACCGCCTACGTTCAGCCCTGACAACACCCACCCTAGCAACTCCCCTAAAAGCCATGAACACACCAACAAAGATCCACGCGCAACAAGGACATCGCCACCAGCTTACGGGCGGTGATGCCATTGCTGCGCTCCTCGCCGAACTCGGTGCAGACTGCGTGCTGACGGGCGCTGCAGTGCTTGAGCGCCAGACTGCGGACTGGAGTGGTGCATCGGCGTTTACGCCGGCTGCGTTGGTACTGCCCCGCACACCGGCACAAGTGGCTCAGGCGGCGCGCATCTGCATGCGCTTGGGTCAGCCGCTCTGCGTCCAGGGTGGCTTGACGGGGCTGGCCGGTGGTGCAAACCCGCAGAACGGCGAGATCATCCTGTCCCTGCAACGCCTGAACGCCATTGAGGATTTCGATTCGGTGGGCGGCACCGTGGTGGTCCAGGCAGGCGTCACGCTTGAGCAACTGCAAACAGCCGCCACTCAGCAAGGCTGGTTCTTCCCGCTCGACCTTGGTGCACGCGGCTCTTGCCAACTCGGTGGCAATGCGGCTACAAATGCAGGCGGCAATCGCGTCCTGCGATACGGCATGATGCGCGAATCGGTGCTGGGACTGGAAGTCGCACTGGCCGATGGAACCCTGCTGACCATGCTCGACCGGGTGATCAAGAATAACGCGGGGTTTGATTTAAAGCATCTGTTCGTTGGAACAGAAGGGACGCTCGGCATCATCACCCGGCTGTCTCTCAAGCTGGCGCCGGCGCCTCTGTCCAGTTGTACGGTGCTGTGCGCGGTTAAGGATTTCACTGCCGCAACACAGTTGCTGCGAGAGGCTCGACGCAGACTTTCCGAGCTGTCGGCGTTCGAACTCATGTGGAGCGACTTCTTCGAGGCCAGCGCGAAGGCCATCCACAAGACTTCTCCCTTCACCAATCCGTATCCGCTCTATGTACTGATCGAAACACTCGGCGGCGACTCTGACGCGAGCACTGCTGCCATCGAGCGCTTCCTGGAAACGGAGATGGAGAACGGGCTGGTGGCCGATGCAGTCGTGGCTCAATCCGTCGAGCAGGCGACGCAGCTCTGGGCATTTCGCGAAGGAATTAGTGAACTGCTCTCGCATCTGCGCCCGTGCGCAGCATTCGACGTTAGCGTTGCCGTCCCCAAGATGGACGACCTGGTCTGCCAGTTGCGCTCGTTGCTGGAGCAGAAGTACCCGACTCAGCAGCATCTCTTTTTCGGACATCTCGGCGACGGCAACCTGCATTTGATTAGTGGACCGATCCCGGACGCGACGCAACTCGAAGCACTCGAGGAATTGGTCTATCTGGCTGTAGGGCTCGCGGACGGCAGCATCTCTGCTGAGCATGGCATCGGTGTGGTGAAGAAGCCTTTTCTTCACCACAGTCGCGACGCAGCAGAGCTCCATGTCATGCGGCAACTAAAGCAACTGCTCGATCCGGGACAGATACTCAATCCGGGGCGCGTCGTCGACGCAGTGTGAGCAGCCAAATGACTTCGTAGTAAATATTTTGCCGAAACAAAGTGCTAGTCAGCCTCAAGCCCTGATTTCTTTGGCCGTGATCTGGTACCTGAAGTCATCGGGTGCGTAGGAGTCAAAACGGCCCGCCGCGTTTTCGCCGATGGGGTACATGAAGAAACCCAGTTTTTCGCCGCTGGACTTCGGCAAGGCCACGTCATGTGCCGTGTTGTAGGCCATCCAGTTGCCTTCCCAGCCGCCAAACAGCGCCTTGTTGACGG
>CAZWDK010000011.1:0-15750 GCA_964633095.1 uncultured Polaromonas sp.
AATCGCCGGTTCATCTTCAACAATCAATACGCGTGGTAGGTGTTTCATTGGCGCGAAAGGCTTATGGGGTTTCCCGCCGTGCCGCCCCAAGCAAATACGGCCCCCTCGGGGGGCAGCGCAGTACGCGAGGCGACAAGCGTGGGGGCTTCATTTGACGGCAGACTCGATCTGGGCCATGGGGCTGTGCCTGACATCCGCTCCCTTGACGATGTAGATGATGAATTCCGCGATGTTTTTGGCATGGTCGCCGACGCGTTCAATCGCCTTGGCCACAAACAGCAGGTCAAGACTGGGCGAAATGGTGCGCGGGTCTTCCATCATGTAGGTAATGAGCTTGCGCACAAAACCGTCAAACTCCTGGTCAATCAGATCGTCTTCCTTGAGGATGGAGACGGCCCCCGCCGTGTCCAGGCGGGCAAAGGCATCCAGCGCCTTGCGCAGCAGGCCCGAGGCCAGCTCGGCGGCCACGCGCAGGTCGGAAGACGGCAGCGCGCGGGCCGAGCCGCTTTCGATGATGGACTTGACCATGCGCGCAATTTTTTCGGCCTCATCGCCCGCACGCTCAAGATTGGCCGTGGTTTTTGAAATTGCGATCAGCAGGCGCAAATCGCGTGCCGTGGGCTGACGGCGCGCAATGATGGACGACAACTCGCGGTCAATGTCGATTTCCATGGCATTGACGCGCGCCTCGGTCTCTATCACCTGGTTGGCGCTTTCGGCACTGAACTGCGACAGCGCGTAAATGGCCTGGCGGATCTGGGATTCAACCAAGCCGCCAAGTTCCATGACGCGCGAAGAGACATCATTGAGTTCGCTGTCGAACTGGGTGGATAAATGTTTATCGGGCATGTTTTTTCCTCCGTCGCTGTCAGCCGAAACGGCCGGTGATGTAGTCTTCGGTCTCTTTGCGCTTGGGCTTGAAAAACAGGTCTTCCGTGGCACCAAACTCCACCAGGTCGCCCAGGTACATATAGGCCGTGTAATCACTGCAGCGGGCTGCCTGCTGCATGTTGTGCGTCACGATGACCACGGTGTAGTCGTCTTTCAGCTCGGCAATCAGCTCTTCAACCTTGGCCGTGGAAATCGGGTCCAGTGCCGAGCAGGGTTCGTCGAGCAACAGCACCTCGGGCTTGATGGCAATGCCGCGCGCAATGCACAGCCGCTGCTGCTGGCCGCCCGACAGGCTGGAGCCGCTTTGCTTCAGCTTGTCCTTGACTTCCGTCCAGAGCGCCGCCTTGCGCAAGGCCCATTCCACCCGCTCCTCCATGTCCGAGGCATTGAGGTTTTCGAACAGCTTCACACCAAAGGCAATGTTGTCATAAATCGACATCGGGAAGGGCGTGGGCTTCTGAAAAACCATGCCGACCTTGGCGCGAATCAGGGCCACGTCTGTTTTGGAGGTGAGCAGGTTCTCGCCGTCAAACATGATCTCGCCCTCGGCACGCTGCTCCGGGTAGAGCTCGTACATGCGGTTGAAAATACGCAGCAGGGTTGATTTGCCGCAGCCCGAGGGGCCAATGAAGGAGGTCACTTTTTTCTCGGGAATTTCCAGGTTGATGCCTTTGAGGGCATGAAACTTTCCGTAATAAAAGTCGAGGTTTCTGACCGAAATTTTCGACTGTCCGTTCGGCTTTTCACGTGCTGCTGCGAGGGGATTCATCTTTGACCTTGTTTTCTTGTTGGGGTGGCTGATCGCTGATCAGCTTTTGTGGCGCGTCAACACGCGCGCCAGGATGTTCAAACCGAGTACCGCGACGGTGATCAGGAACACGCCGGCCCAGGCCAGCTGCTGCCAGTTTTCGTAAGGGCTCATGGCAAATTTGAAGATCGTGACCGGCAGGCTGGCCATGGGCTGGCTCAGGTCCGAGGTCCAGAACTGGTTGTTCAGTGCCGTGAACAGCAAGGGGGCGGTTTCGCCGGCGATACGCGCCACGGCCAGCAGGACGCCGGTGACCACACCCGAGCGGGCCGCCCTGAGCGTGATGCGGGTAATCACCTTCCACTTGGGCGTACCCAGGGCATAGGCGGCCTCGCGCAGGCCGGCAGGCACCAGTTGCAGCATGTTTTCCGTGGTTCGGATCACCACCGGAATCACGATCAAGGCCAGCGCAATCACGCCAGCCCAGCCCGAAAAGGACTTGAAGCGGGACACCACCACGGCGTAAACAAACAAGCCGATCACGATCGACGGTGCCGACAACAAAATATCGTTGACGAAACGCGTTACCGAGGCGAGCCAACCCTTGGGGTTGTATTCGGCCAGGTAAATGCCGGCCATGATGCCGACGGGCGTGCCCACAAACGTGGCGAGCACCACCATCAGGGAGGAGCCGTAAAGGGCATTCGCAATGCCGCCCGGCTCATTCGGTGCCGGCGTCATTTCGGTGAAGGTCGCCAGCGCCAGGCCGCCAATCCCTAGGCGTATGGTTTCCCAAAGAATCCAGAACAGCCAGAACAGGCCAAACGACATGGCCGCCAGCGACAGCACCAGGGCGATCTGGTTGACCCGTTTGCGGCGCGCGAACTTGGCCAGGCGCGCATCAGACATCACGGCGCTCATGTTTTGGCTCCTTCATTTTTCCGCAATTGCGCGAGCAGCAGCTTGGACAATGACAAGACCACAAAGGTGATGAAAAACAGCACCAGCCCCAGGTAAATCAGGGCGGCCTGGTGCAGACCCTCGGCCGCCTCGGCAAATTCGTTGGCCAGCGCCGAGGTGATGCTGTTGGCCGCCTGGAACAGGCTCAGCGAGTCGAGCTGGTTGAAGTTGCCGATGACGAAAGTCACCGCCATGGTTTCGCCCAGCGCCCGCCCCAGGCCCAGCATGATGCCGCCCATCACACCGGCCTTGGTGTAGGGCAGCACCACTTTAAACACCACTTCCCAGGTGGTAGCGCCCAGCCCGTACGCCGACTCCTTCAGCAGCACCGGCGTGACCTCAAACACATCGCGCATCACCGAGGCAATGAACGGAATGATCATGATGGCGAGAATGACGCCGGCGGACAATATGCCGATACCGACGGGTGGCCCGGAAAACAGCGCGCCCAGGTAAGGCACAGCGCCAAAAAAGGCTTGCAGCGGCTGCTGCACATAGGTGGCCAGGATGGGACCAAACACCAGCAAACCCCACATGCCATAGACGATGGAAGGCACGGCAGCCAGCAGTTCAATCGCCGTCCCCAAAGGCCTTTTGAGCCAGGCGGGAGACAGCTCCGTCAAAAAAAGCGCAATGCCAAAGCTGACCGGTACCGCGATCAGCAAGGCAATCAATGAGGTCGCGAGCGTGCCGTAAATCATGACCAGGCCGCCGTACTCGTTCTTGACCGGGTCCCAGACGCTGCTGGACAAAAAGCCCAGTCCGTACTTGCTGATGGCAGGCCAGGCGCCTATGACCAGCGACACCAGAATGCCTATCAGCAGGCCCAGCGTCAGCAGCGCCGCCCCGGTCGCGGTCCAGCCAAAAAGCTGGTCCGCCACAGGGCTTCTGCGCACCGTATTTACGGGGGGAGGATTGGTCATGTCGCGTCCGGTTTTTTGCGCCGGACGATCAAAAGCGGCCCGGCTAGCCGGGAGTGTAGAGGACACGTGATAAACCCCTGAGGTTGGTATTTGGAGAAATCGGCTTGTCCAGCTTATTCAATTTCCAATTCAGCGCGGAATTGGACGCTCCGCCATGGACCGTGCAGCAACGGCCAAGGCGGAGCGAGAACCTATCGCATCGAAGAAGGGCTGGAATTACTTGTAAGCGACAGCCTTACCCGACGTATCCTTGATGTCCGCCCATGACTTTTCGATGATGGCTTTCACGCTGGCGGGCATGGGCACGTAATCGAGGTCATCCGCAACCTTGTCGCCACCCTTGTAGGCCCACTCGAAGAATTTGAGCGACGAAGCCGCCTGGGCTGGCTTTTCCTGGCTTTTGTGCATCAGGATGAAGGTTGCGCCGGTGATGGGCCAAGAATCCTTGCCGGGCTGCTCGGTCAGGATCTGGTAAAAGCTTTTAGCCCAGTCAGCGCCGGCGGCAGCGGCCTTGAAGGCGTTGTCATCGGGCGAGACAAAGTTGCCGGTAGCGTTTTTCAGCTGGGCAAACGTCATCTTGTTTTGCTTGACATAGGCGTATTCAACATAGCCAATCGAGTTGGGCAGGCGACCCACAAACGCGGCCACGCCTTCGTTACCCTTGCCGCCAGCGCCGACGGGCCAGTTCACGGCCGTGCCTTCGCCCACCTTGGATTTCCACTCGGCATTGGCCTTGCTCAGGTAGTTGGTGAAAATAAAGCTGGTACCCGAACCATCGGCGCGGCGCACCGGCGCAATGGCTTCATCCGGCAACGCCAGCGTGGGGTTCAGGGCCTTGATGGCGGGGTCGGTCCACTTGGTGATCTTGCCCAGGTAGATGTCGCCCAGAACCTGACCGCTCAGCTTGAGCTGGCCCGCCGCGATGCCCTTGATATTCACCACCGGCACCACGCCGCCAATCACCGTGGGAAACTGCACCAGGCCTTTTTTGGCCAGCTCTTCATCCTTCAGCGGAGCGTCCGAGGCGCCGAAATCAACCGTCTTGGCTTCAATCTGACGCAAACCGGCACCGGACCCCACCGACTGGTAGTTGATCTTGACACCGGTTGCCTTGTGGTAATCGGCGGCCCATTTGGCGTACAGCGGTGCCGGGAAACTGGCGCCAGCGCCGGTGACATCCTGAGCGGCGGCGAACGACATGGCGGCGAAGCCCATCACGGCAATCACGGAAGCTTTGAGACTCAATTTCATCGAAACACCTCTTGGGTTGGTAAATAAGATGACACAACTGTAAAAAGCTTGTGTGACAAAAGCATGACAAGCAGCGCCAGACAACAGCCCCCCGTCATTCACCTCCCTGCTCCTACTTCTTGTCATAAAACCTTCAAAGTTCTGTCACGAAACTGCCATGCAGCGCATCTAGGCTAGGCGCAGTCTTAACTTGGAGAATTCATGATGTTCGCCTCCCGCCTTCTGCTGGTCACTGCAACGGCCTTCGCCCTCGCCGGCTGCGCCACTTCCCCCATGTCCAAGGCGCCAGTCTCGGTCGCCGACACCATCGCCGCCCAGCCGCAACTGAGCACGCTCAACGGCCTCGTTGCCAAGTCAGGACTGGCAGACACGCTCAAGAGCACAGGCCCCTTTACCGTTTTTGCCCCCACCAATGAGGCTTTCGCCAAGGTTCCCGCCAAAACCATGGATGAACTGGCCAAAGACCCCGCCAAACTCAAGGCCCTGCTGAGCTACCACGTTGTCGTCGGCAAGCTGATGGCCGCTGATGTCAAAAATGGCAACAGCAAAACCGTCAATGGTGCCAATGTGGCCCTTTCCAAGGCAGGCAACTTCGTCATCGTCGAGCAAGCCCTGGTTCAGACGGCCGATATTTCGGCCACCAATGGCGTGGTGCACACCGTCGATGGCGTTTTGATTCCTCCAGCAGCTCACTAACTCAATGCGCCGCCGGGCCTTCAAGCCTTGCAGCGCCAATCTTTTGCATCATTTCCGGCTCCTGCCCCGTATTGACGGGCGCAGGAAGCTATCAATTCAATAGCATCAAAACCCGTCCGCGGCACGCTGTCGCCGGAGAATCCCGTCATGCCGTCCCCCCATTCAAGCTTCAATCGTCGCCAGCTACTGCAGCGCGCCAGCCTGCTGACGGCGAGTGCCGCCGCACCGGCCTGGGCCCAGCCGGGCAAACCAACGGCCTCGTCACGCAGCGTGGTCGTTGCGCAAGTGGTTGACTTTTCGCCGGCACAGCAGGACGTGTCCAAGGACTTCCTGATCGGCTCACGCGCCGCCTGGCAGGACATCAATTCGCGCGGTGGCATTCGCGGCCGGCAGGTGCAACACCTGGCCGTGGAGACCGACGGCACGCCGGCCAGCCTGCGCACCGCGCTGAACTCGGTCAGGGAGAACGCGTCCTGCGTCGTGATGTCCGGCAGTGTCGGCGACGAAGTTGCCAGCCAGCTCGTGACGCTTTCGCGCCAGGAGGGTCTCCCCATGGCCCATGTGGCCCCCTGGCTGCAAAACTCCGGACTGGAAGTGGATGACAAGACATTTCCCATCTTCGCGGCACGCCAGGAACAAATCGCCTATGCCCTGAAATCCCTGTCGCTCATGGGCATGAAGGAACTGGGCGCGGTGTATGGCTCTGCCCGAGACCATGCGGCCTACCACGTCGAGCTTGAACGCATTGCCAAGGACATGCAGCTCAATTTGCTGTCATTCAACGGCGCCGGCCAGTTGCGCCAGCTCGGCCAGAAGCTGACGCCGGACACCCCGGCCGTGTTGCTGTTTGTGGGCGGCACGCCCGAACTGGCCGCGTTCACCCAGGGCCTGCAAAAACAGGCGCGCCAGCGCTATATCGTGGCGCTGGCCGATGTCAACCTGCAGACCATGCTGCAAATGGGTGCTGCGCGCAGCACGCCCGTGATTGCGACCCAACCGGTGCCGCTGGTCACGGCCAGCCTGCCGATTGTCAGGAGCTACCGCGAAACGCTGGCCCGCCTGTTTGACGAACCGCCGTCCCCGCTCAGCCTGGCCGGCTTTATTGCGGCCCGCTACACCTACGAGGTGCTCAATGAGCTTGACGGCCCGCTGACGCGGCAGGGTGCCCTGGCCGCCTTTCAGCGGCGCGCCAGCCTGGATCTCGGCGGTTTTCGCGTCAGTTTCAACCCACAGCACAGAAGCAGCACCTATGTCACGCAAAGCATGATGACCCTGGACGGCAGGCTGATCGGTTGAGCGCAGGACATGGCCATGAGAGTTTCCCGCGAATGCTATGCTCAGCCCCGGAAAAGAAACTCTGACATGCAAAATGGAACGCTACTGGCTGCGGTGGATTTGGGATCCAACAGCTTTCGCCTTGAAATTGGCCGCTTTGACCATAGCCAGATACACCGCACGGAATACCTCAAGGAAACGGTTCGCCAAGGCAACGGCCTGGACGCTGACCGCAACCTGACGCTGGAGGCCATGCAGCGGGGCTGGGACTGCCTGGCCCGCTTCGGTGAACGGCTGGCGGGCTTCGAAAAAACACAGGTCAGGGCGGTGGCCACCCAGACCTTGCGCGAGGCGCGCAACCGCGACGTGTTTCTGGACCGTGCCCACAAAATTCTGGGCTTCCCGATCGATGTGATTTCGGGCCGCGAAGAAGCCCGCCTGATTTACCAGGGTGTCGCCCATATGCTGCCGCAATCCGACGAGCGCCGGCTGGTGGTGGATATCGGTGGGCGCTCCACCGAGATGATCCTGGGCCAGGGCCTGGAGGCGCGCACCATGGAGTCTTACCGGGTCGGCAGCGTGGCCTGGTCGATGAAATACTTTCCCGCCGGCCAGTTCACCCCGCGCGCCTTCGAGCTGGCCGAGATCGCTGCCAAGGCAGTGCTCGACGAAGCCGTCAACAGCTACCAGGCAGATGCCTGGGATGTCGCCTACGGCGCATCCGGCACCATTGGCGCCGTCAGCGATGTCCTGACGGCCGCAGGCTGGCCCCCGGGTTTTGTGACGCGCGAAGGCCTGGACTGGCTGCTGGATCGCCTGCTCAAAGCGCAAAGCGCCGAGCGCGTGAAGCTCGACGGCATGAAGGACGACCGGCGTGCCGTCATAGGCGGCGGTGTCACCGTGCTGCGCGCGGTGTTTGGCCTGCTGAATATTGAACAGATGGAGGCCGCGCAAGGCGCCCTGCGCCACGGCGTGCTTTATGACCTGCTGGACCGCGAGCGGGAATTGACCGATTTGCGCTCCACCACCGTGCAGCGCCTGGCCATCAAGTTTGATACCGACGCGGCGCAGGCCCAGCGTGTCGGCAAAGTCGCGCGGCAGCTGTTTCTGATGGCCGGCAACGGCCAGCCGGCCGCGGCATCGGAGCGCTTTCAGCGCAAACTGGACTGGGCGGCGCAGCTGCATGAAATCGGCAGCCTGATTTCGCACAGCGACTACCACAAGCACGGCGCCTATATTCTGGACAATGCCGACGCGCCCGGCTTCGCCCTGCCCGAGCTGCACCGCCTGAGCCAGCTGGTGCTGGGCCACCGCGGCAAGCTGCGCAAGCTGGACATCGATTTTCAAGACCGGGAGTTTGTCCAGCAACTGCTGTGCCTGCGCCTGGCGGTGATCTTGTGCCATGCCCGGCGTGCGCCCGAGCTCAAGGGCCTGCAGCTGGAGTCCGGCGCCGAACCTGGTCGGCTTTTTGTGCTGAACTGCCGGCCCGGCTGGGCCGAGGCCTTTCCGCAGTCGGCCTACTTGCTGCAGGAAGAAGTACTGGCCTGGCAAAAAACGCCGTGGACCCTGATCGTTTCTGGTTTGTGATTTAGCCGTTCCGCTTTTTTATAAACGGTATAAACTATATAAACCGTTTATTCAAAGGGCAATTTCATGACCAGCGCAAAACAAACAACCGCACCCGCAACCTCCAGCGCAGCCGCCGTCCAGGAAGCCGCCAAACCGATTGCGGCCAACTCGACTGCCGCAACGGCCGAAGTCACGAAACCGGCATCGAAAAGAGCCGCCGCCAAAAAATCGCCCACGGCCCAAGCCCCGGCGCCCAAGAAGGCTGCGCTCAAAAAGGCCGCCGCCAAGCGCCCACGGTCCAAAGCCGTGGTGCCGGCAAAAGCCGAAAAGGCCACCAAGCCGAAAAAACCCAAACTGGTTCGTGACAGCTTCACCATTCCCAAGACCGAGTACCTGGTGCTCGACGAGCTCAAGCAGCGCGCGGCCAAACTGACCCGCCCGGCCAAGAAAAGCGAACTGCTGCGCGCAGGCATCAAGGCGCTGGCCGCCCTTTCCGACGCAGCCTTCCTGACGGCGCTGGAACAGGTTCCCGCGATCAAGACCGGCCGGCCGGCTTCCGCCAAGTAAGCGCTGCCGCTGCCCGTCTTTCAGAGCAATTCGGGCGACTGCACCGTGACCACGACGGTCTGGTGATGGCCGTCGCGGTTCCGGCTGCGCAGCCACCAGACCGCGCCCTTTTTCACCGGACAATCGCTTTCCTGCAGCCCCATCAGCTGGGCAATGGTCCGCCCCAGCGTGGGCTGGTGCCCCACCACCAGAATCGGTGACTTGGCCAGCGGCCATTGCACCAGCTGCAGCAATTGGGCAACGCTGGCATCGGGCGCCAGTTCGCCGCGGATTTTGAACTTGCGGCCCAGGGCCAGCGCGGTCTGCTCGCAGCGCCGCGCCGGGCTCACGAAAATGCGCGCGCCCTCGGGCAATTGCCGGTCCAGCCAGTTGGCCATGCGGACGGCCTGTTTCTCGCCGCGGGACGTCAACGAGCGTTCGAGGTCGCTGCCGCCCAGCGGATCACCTTCCGACCAGTCCTGCGCCTCGGCATGGCGCCACAAGATCAGGTCCATGGCTTATTCTCCCTTTGACGAGGTAGCGAGTAACGGGCCACCAGCGCCGCCTGCGCGCCATGGCCTTGCGTTGGGGCGCCTGCATTCACACGCCGGTAGCTTCCGTCCGCCTGCAAATCCCAGGCGTCAAGCCCGTCGTGCAGATAGGCCACCAGGCACTCATCAATGATGCGCTGGCGCAGCACCGGGTCGGTGACCGGCCAGGCCAGTTCGATCCGGCGCAGCATGTTGCGGTTCATCCAGTCGGCGCTGGAAAGCCACAGGGTTTCCTCTTCCGCGCAGCGGAAGTAAAACACCCGCGAATGCTCCAGGAAGCGGCCAATGATCGAACGCACCCGGATATTGTCCGTCACACCCGGAACCTGGGCCGGCAGTATGCAGGCGCCGCGCACGATCAGGTCGATTTTCACACCGCGCTGTCCGGCCCTGACCAGGGACAGAATCAGGTCTTCGTCGGTCAGCGCATTCATCTTGGCCACAAGCCGCGTGTCTTTGCCCTTGGCCGCCGCTTCACCCAAAGCGTCTATCTGCTCCACCAGTTTGCACTGCAGCTCAAACGGTGCCAGCAGCAGGTGCTGCAGCCTGGGCAATCGGCTCTGGCTGGCCAGATGCACAAACACATGCTCGATGTCTGCCGTGAGCAAGGGGTCGGCCGTCAGGTAACTCAGGTCGGTGTACAGGCGCGCCGTGCGCGGGTTGTAGTTGCCGGTCGACAGATGGGCATAACGGCGCAGCTGCCGGCCCTCGCGCCGCGTCACCAGCAGCATTTTGGCGTGGGTCTTCAGGCCCACCACGCCGTAAACCACCTGCGCGCCAATCGACTCCAGCATTTCCGCCCAGTTGATGTTGGCTTCCTCATCGAAGCGCGCCTTCAGCTCCACCACCACCGTCACCTCCTTGCCGAGGCGCACCGCTTCGCGCAGCAGCAGCATCAAGGCCGAATCCGACCCGGTGCGGTAAATGGTTTGCTTGATCGCCAGCACTTGGGGGTCGTTGACCGCCTCGCGCAAAAAGTCCAGCACGCCGTCGAAGCTCTCAAACGGCTGGTGAATGGAGACATCGCCCTGCTTGAGCCGTTCAAAAAAGGATTGCCCGGCGACCAGTTGCGTGGGGTAACAACCCACATGGCGCGGAAACAAGAGCTTGGGATCGTTGACCAGGTCCACCAGCTGGTTCAGCCGCACCAGGTTGACCGGGCCATGCACACGGTAGAGGGCAGGCGTCGGCAAATTGAACTGCCTGAGCAAAAAACCCGACAGGTAGTCCGAGCAGCCGGCCGACACCTCCAGCCGGACCGCCTGGCCGTAATGGCGATGTTCCAGGCCCTGACGCAAGGCGGTGCGCAGGTTTTTGACATCGTCTTCGTCCACCGCCAGGTCGGAATGGCGCGTCACGCGAAACTGCGAAAACTGCTCGACGACCCGGCCCGGAAACAGCTCGGACAGGTGCGCCCGGATCACGCTGGACAGGGACAGAAACAGCCTGCCCTTGTCGGCGCCAAGGCCGGGCATGTGGATGAAGCGCGGCAGCACCCGCGGCACCTTGACGATGGCGATGTCATTCTCGCGGCCAAAGGCGTCCTGCCCGCTGAGCCGGACAATGAAGTTGAGCGACTTGTTGGCGACCTGGGGAAAGGGATGGGACGGATCCAGCCCCACCGGAATCAGCAGCGGCCGCACTTCCCGCTCAAAGTAGGCCTTGACCCAGCGCCGCTGCGCTGCATTGCGCTCGCCCTGCGAGACGATGCGTATGCCGTGCCGCTCAAACTCGGGCAGCAGCTCATCGTTGTAGAGCGAATACTGGCGCGCCACCATGTCGTGCGCGGCCGCTGAAAGCGCGGTGAAAGACTGGGCCGTATACCCCCCTTTGGGGTCACCGGCCTGAAAGGCCGTGAGGTGGGGTGCGGCACGGACCTCAAAGAACTCGTCCAGATTGGACGACACGATGCACAAATAGCGCAGGCGCTCCAGTAGCGGCACATCGGGGCGCTTGGCCCAGTCCAGCACGCGCTCGTTGAACGCCAGAATGCTGTGGTCACGGTCCAGCAACTGAACCGGAGGCGCGTCAGCGGTCGGCGAATCGGGGCTGAGGTTTGCGGCGGGCAAGATGGGGGTAAACAACTCAGGTTTTTATTGTTACAAGCTTACACGAGTGTTTACCGGTTTGATGACAATGGCGTGACAGTACTTTTGACTGACGGCGCAGCGGCATCGGCCGGCTGGAAAGCGGCGTTTTTGTGCGCGGCAACCAGGTAACTTTCAAACAACTGCGCGGCATGCGACCAGCTGAAGTCAAGGGCACGGGCGCGGGCCTCATGACGCGACAGCGCCAGCGCGCCGTAGGTGGCCTGCCGCAAATCGGCATCCATGACACCGCCATGACAGCTCCCGTCCCCTTTTCCCAACACCTCCAGCGGGCCGTCCACCGGATAAGCCGCCACCGGCGTGCCCGTCGCCATGGCTTCCAGCATCACCAGACCGAAGGTTTCCGACCTGCTGGGAAACACAAACACATCGGCGGCGGCATACACCTGGGCCAGTTCGTCCCGGGGCATCACCCCCATCCAGCGCACTTGCGGATAACGCTGCTTGAGCGAGGCTTCCAGCGGCCCCACCCCACAGACAACCTTGCTGCCGGGAAGGTCCAGCTTCAAAAAGGCATCGATGTTTTTCTCATACGACACGCGCCCGACAAACAGCGAGACCGGCCGGACCAGGGTGCCCATGGGCGGGTAAGGCTGCGGCTGGGCCTGAAACGCGAACTGCTGCGTGTCCACCCCGTGCGTCCAGCTGCGCAGGTTGCGAAAGCCTCGCTGCTCCAGCATGCGCAGCACGCCGTGGGTGGGCACCATGACCCCCGACGACGGCTTGTGAAAATGCCGGAACAGCGCATAACCCCAGGACAGCGGAATCTTGAGGGCGGCATGGAGGATTTCGGGAAACTTGGTGTGAAACGCCGTGCTGAAGCGCAAGCCGCGCTTGAGGCAATAACTGCGGGCCGCCCAGCCCAGCGGGCCCTCGGTCGCGATATGGATGGCTTCGGGCTGAAAGGCGTCAAGCCTGTCGGTCAGGCCGCGTTTGGGCCGAACCGCCAGGTCGATGCCGGCATAACCGGGGCAAGGCCGGGTCTTGAAAAGGCCGGGGTGAATCACGTCGACAGCATGCCCCTGCTGCTCCAGTTCGCGCACCAGCTCCACCAGCGTGGTGACAACGCCATTGACCTGGGGTTGCCAGGCGTCTGTGATCAGGGAAATTTTCATGCGCTCACCGATGAATTTGGCCTGGCCAGCAGATGGCCGCGGCCCTGGGTCTCATGGGCCGGGGCCCAGTGCAGCAGCTCCAGCGTGCCGTCGAAGTTTTCAGCCAGTGCGGTGCGGCTCTCCACCCAGTCGCCGTCGTTGCAGTACAGAACACCGTTGATCTCGCGCATTTCGGCACGGTGAATATGGCCGCAGACCACGCCCTGGTGGCCCCGGCGGCGTGCTTCGTTGGCCACGGCCACTTCAAAATCGGTCACGTAATTGAGCGCGCTTTTGACTTTTTGCTTCAGGTAGGCCGACAGCGACCAGTAGGGCAGCCCCAGGCGGGCACGCGCCCGGTTCAGGTGGCGGTTGAGCTTGAGGGTGAATTCATACAGGTTGTCGCCCACATAGGCGAGCCATTTGGCGCACTGCACCACCGCGTCGAAATAGTCGCCGTGGATGACCCAGAGCTGGCGGCCGTCGGCCGTGGTGTGAACGGCCTCGTCAACCACTTCAATGCCGCCAAACTGGTTGCCCATGAACTCACGCGCAAACTCGTCATGGTTGCCCGGCACATAGATGATGCGGCAACCCTTGCGGGCACGCCGCAGCAGCTTTTGCACCACGTCGTTGTGCGACTGCGGCCAGTACCATTTGCGGCGCAGCTGCCAGCCGTCCACGATGTCGCCGACCAGGTACAGCTTGTCGCTGGGGTGGGCTTTCAAAAAATCGAGCAGGGCCGCCGCCTGGCAGCCGGGCGTGCCCAGGTGCAGGTCGGAAATGAACATCGTGCGGTAGCGTTTGCGCAGCGATTCATCATCGTCATCCTCATCGCCGGGCACCACACCCTTGTCCGAGGAAGCCAGCGCGTCCACCGCGTCAAACATGTTTCGCATCAGACCCCCGCGGCTTTACCCGTCAGCGGCTTGCCGGAAAAATGCTTCAGGTAGCGCGGCGGCAGGTCGGCGATGCGCATCATCATGGGCAGGTCGGCCGAGTTGAAATCCGGGTCCCAGGCCGGCGCGCCCAGCACCTTGGCGCCCAGGCGCAGGTAACCCTTGATCAGCGCGGGCGGCTCGACATCGAGCGTGTCGTCGAGCTGCTCGACCGGCAGGGCCAGCCGCGGCGTGACACGGTATTCGATGGCGGCCAAATGGGTCTGCCGCACCTGGCGCCAGATGCTGGCTGCCGCCTGGCCGCTGGAAACCCCGTTGTGCTGCATCGGAATGCTGGCGCAGCCAATCATGGTGTCGAGCTGGTTGCGCGCCATGAACTCGGCCAGGGCGCCCCACAGCGCCAGAATCACGCCGCCATGCCGGTGCTCGGCATGCACGCAGCTGCGGCCCAGCTCCACCATGCGCTCGCGTAGGCTGCGCAGCCGGGTCAGGTCGAACTCGGTGTCGCTGTAGGTGCTGCCCACGCGCTTGGCCTGGGTCGGCGTCAGCACCCGGTAGGTGCCAATCACCTCGTTGCTGGCCTCGTCGCGCACCAGCAGGTGTTCGCAATAGTCGTCAAACAGGTCGACATCATGGCCGGGCAAGGAATTGGACAGCGTGGCGCCCATCTCCAGCGCGAACACCTGGTATCTCAGGCGCTGCGCCTGCCTGACCTCGTCCTGGTGCCGGGCCCAGCTGACCGAGATTTTCCCCACGGCAGGCCTTTGAACCCCTTGAATAGCGGGCTGGCTGACAACATGACCGCTTTGATGAAGTGACCCCCGTGGCATTGCGACGGGCGACAATGCAAAGGTGGGATTGGGCAGTTCTTTCATGGCTAACTCCTGGTTTTCCTGCTGTCTCAAAAAGCCAAAACCGCTTGATCTGGAATTCGGCTGTAAAAAAGCCCCATTAAGAGGACTTAAGGGGGCTTGACGCTTTATTCTTCGGCGGCCAGCAAGGCCGCGCGCGCGCTTCGACCACCCGGCACGCCCTCCAGCCAGGGCCGGGTACCCGCCCTGAAACGCAGGCCACCGGGGCTGCTGGCCATGGCCTTGGCGGTGCAGCGCAAAATGCGCAGACGCTGCGTGTCGAGTTCGTACTGGCTGAGCCGGCCCTGCGTTTTTTCTGCTGCCGCCTGCTCTCCGGCGTGCTTCAAGTCCACTCCCATCGCATGCTCCATCGTTCGGGTCATGGCGTGATTCTGAAAGCCGGGAGTGACATGCTCATGTCAATTCAATGGCAGTTGCGTGACAGCGGCGCCGCAGCCGGGCCGCCGGCATGAGCCCCTGCAGGCTCCGACAAACGCTATCAAATTGATAGCTGCCTGCGACCGCCAGCTGTGGACGGGAGGACTGAAAGGCTTGAGAAACCGGCCTGCGCCCGACCGGTGCGAAGTGACAGCCTGTGGCTGCGGGTTGAGGGCTCAGCGCTGGCGCCCGGCAACACGCCCGCCCCGCTCATCGATGAGCGGCTCGCCATCTTCCTTGGCGAAGGCGCCGCGTTGCGGCTGGGGCAGGATGTCCAGCACCGCCTCCGAGGGACGGCACAGGCGCGTGCCCAACGGCGTCACCACAATCGGCCGGTTCATCAGGATAGGATGCGCCAGCATCGCATCGATCAGCGCATCGTCACCGAGCGCCACATCGTCCAGCCCGAGCTCGGCATACAGGCTTTCCTTCTGCCGGATCAGCTCCCGCACCGGTATCGCCATCTGTGCGATCAGCGCCAGCAATTGTTCGCGCGTCGGCGGCGTCCTGAGGTAGTCAATCACCTCGGGCTCGGCGCCGGTGTTCTTGATCAAGGCCAGCACATTGCGCGAGGTGCCGCAGCGGGGGTTGTGGTAAATCGTGATGTCGGACATGGTTGCGGCCTCCTGGTGAAGGGGTTGGGATTGCATCGATTCAATATTTCAATTATATTTGAATGATGGAATCTTTATTGGCAAACCCCAGGCCCACGATGCTAGACGAAAGCGCCGCCATCAAGGCGCTGGCCGCCCTGGCGCAGGCCCAGCGCCTGCGCGCCTTCCGGGCGTTGGTGGTGGCCGGGCCCGGCGGCCTGACGCCGGGCGCCATGGCCGAGCAGCTGGGCGTGGCGCCCAGCGCGCTGTCCTTCCACCTGAAAGAACTGGCCTATTCGGGCCTGGCCAGCAGCGAAGCACGCGGCCGCAACCTGATTTACCGCGCCAACTTCGGCC
>CAZWDK010000011.1:15850-27975 GCA_964633095.1 uncultured Polaromonas sp.
CTGGCCAGCAGCGAAGCACGCGGCCGCAACCTGATTTACCGCGCCAACTTCGGCCGGATGGCGGCGCTGCTGGGTTACCTGAGCGAGCATTGCTGCCAGGGCGAGGCTTGCGAGGCGGCTGCCGCCGCGGCTTGCACAACTTGCTGATGCCTGTGCCGACTTCGGCATCAATTCCGCCTTCATCCCTTTGGTCATGGGCACAAGCAGCTATCAATTAAATAGCAAATCAACGCATTCAAGCGCGTGGCGACACCCTTTTTCGACGTCCCTTTCATCGCCTAGCAAGGCCAGCACCATGTCCGACAGCCCCATCAACATCCTGTTTTTATGCACCCACGACTCGGCCCGCAGCATCCTCGCGGAAACCGGTTCATGAGCAAACGGTCGATCAGCCCGGAACGTCAAGCGACCTCCCAGGCCGCCCCGCCTCATTTAAGACACCAGTTGCTGGCCGAGTTTGTCGGCACCGCTGCCCTGCTCTGCGCCGTGATCGGCTCCGGCATCATGGCCGAGCGCCTGAGCGGCGGCAACACCGCCATTGCCCTGCTGGCCAACACGCTGGCCACCGTCTTCGCGCTCTATGTGCTGATTGAGCTGCTGGGCCCCGTCAGCGGCGCCCACTTCAACCCGCTGGTGACGCTGGTTGCATGGTCAAAAGGCACGCCAGCCCATGGCCAACGGGCGCAAGCAGCTATATTCTTTATAGCATCTCAATTGCTGGGCGCGGTGGCAGGCACCTGGCTGGCGCATGCCATGTTCGACCTGAACATGCTGCAGTTCAGCAGCAAGCTGCGCGGCGGCTGGGGTCAGTGGCTGGCCGAGGGCGTGGCCACGGCCGGGCTGATTCTGGTGGTGCTGCGCGCGCCCAAGGGCAAGGCCGCGGCGCTGGTCGCCTGCTACATAGGCGCGGCTTACTGGTTCACGGCCAGCACCTCGTTTGCCAACCCGGCCGCCGTGCTGGGACGCCTGCTGTCGGACAGCTTTGCCGGCATTGCGCCCGCCAGTGCAGCGGGTTTTGTGCTGGCCCAGACCGTGGGCGCGGCGCTGGGCATGCTGATCAACCGGGGGCTGGGCAAGGCAGCAGCTTGACAGCGCAGCCTCTTGAAGCCATCAAGCCAGCCATTTCTGGAAAAACTGCGCCTGGCCCAGGGCCGGGTCCAGCTGGTAGGCGACAAAACCCACGCGTTCATACAGCTTGATGGCGCTGCGGTTGCCCTGCAGCACCTCCAGCGTCAGCTTGCAGGCGCCGCGCTCGCGCGCCATCTCGTCGACCAGCGCCAGCATCTGTTCGCCGACGCGCTGGCCGCGGTGGCTGGGCAGCACCGCCACGTCGTGGATATTGACCAGTGGGCGGCAGGCAAAGGTGGAAAAGCCTTCTATGCAATTGACCAGGCCCACGGGTTGCGCGCCGTCAAACGCCAGCACGCTAAAGGCATGGGGCCGCGCGGCCAGCTCTTTGACGAGATGCTTTTTTGCAAAATCACTGAGGGGCTCGCCACCGCCCGCCGGGTCTTGCGCATAAGCGTCAAGCAGCTGGACGACCGCGCCGGCATGAACAGAATTGTTGTAGTCGGCCCGGCAGATGCGCAGGGGGGAAAGGGTAGATTCAGTCACGCGTCGGGGTTCTCTTGATGGAAGTGATCGCCTGATTCTAAGGAGGCGAAAGACGGTAGAGCCGGCCCGCGTTGGCCCCCAATATGTCGGCCCGCTCTTGCGCGGTCAGGCCTGCCAGCAGCTGCTGCGTTTCGCCCCACCAGTGGCGGTAGCTGGCGGCCAGCTCCAGCACCGGCCAGTCACTGCCCCACACCACCCGTGCGGCACCAAAACAGGCCAGCACATGTTCCGCCCAGCGCCGCACCGCACCCGGCCCGGGTGCCGGTCCGGCTTCCGTCAGCAAGCCCGAAAGCTTGCACATCGCCCCGGTTTCTGCCGCCAGCCGCGCCATGCCATCGGCCCAGGGCTGCCACTCACAGGCGGCAATGTCGGGCTTGGCCGCATGGTCTATCACCAGGCGCAAATCGGGGTAACGCCCGGCCAGGGTCAGGAGGTGCGGCAGGTGGGCCGACTTCACCAGCGCATCCAGCACCAGGCCGGCATCCGACGCGGCCTGCAGCGCGGGGGCCAGCAAGGGCTGCAGGATCCACGCCGGGTCCGCAATGTCCTGCAGCATGGGGCGCAAGCCCTTGAGTTTGGGATGGCGCGCCAGCGCGGCAATGCGGGCGGGTGCATCGGCAGCCGTTAAATCGACCCAGCCCACCACACCCAGAACCTGCGGGTGCGCATCGGCCTGCGCCAGCAAGAATTGGGTTTCTGCCTCGGTCGGCGCCGCCTGCACCAGCACACCGCCGCTCACACCCTGCGGCGCAGACGCGGCGCGCCAGTCGTTCACGCTCACGTCGCGGTAAATCGGCGCCAGCGCGGGTGTCAGCCAGCCATAGTCGCCACGCGCCAGCCGCCAGCAATGAAAGTGCGCATCAATGCTCATGCGGTAGGCGCCTCGGCGGGCAACAGGCCCTGCGCCCGCAACGCGGCCCAAAATTCCGGCGCGATCGGCTGCCGCAGCATGGCCTGCGCATCGTCCCACTCCGCCACCTTGCGCGCGCCCAGCATCACGATGTCGACCGCCGGATGCGCCAGCGGAAACTGCAGCGCCGCAGCCCGCAGCGCAACGCCATGGGCCTGGCACACCGCCTCGATCTGCGCGGTGCGCTCCAGCCATTCCCGCGCTGCGGGCGCGTAGTTGAAGGTCGCCGTGGCATTCCTGGCTCCGGTGGCCAGAATGCCCGAGTTAAAGACACCGCCCAGCGCAATGCGCACGCCGCGCGCCAGACATTGCGGCAGCAGCTCGGGCAGCGCGCTGTGGTCCAGCAGGCTGTAGCGCCCGGCCAGCATCAGCACATCCAGCTCCGCTTCGCCGAGCACCTGCAGCACGACGGCCACATCATTGGTGCCCAGGCCTATGGCGCGCAGCAGGCCTTCTTGTTTCAGCTGCCGCAGCGCCGGCAGGGTTTCATCGATCAGTTGCCGCAGCACTTGGGGCGCCCTGGCGCCATGGCTTGCGGCGTCGGGGTCGTGCACATAGGCCACGTCCAGGTGCGAAAGGCCCAGGCGCTGCAGGCTGTCTTCCACGCTGCGGCGGGCCCCTGCGGCGCTGAAGTCCCACGATTGATTGAAGGGCAGGATATCCACATAGCCATGCTGGGCACGCGGCGCCGCGGCATCGGGCCGCAACAGGCGCCCTACTTTGCTCGACAGCACAAAATCATCACGCGGGTGGCAGCGCAGCGCATCGCCCAGCCGGCGCTCCGACAGGCCGTGGCCGTAATGCGGCGCGGTGTCAAACGTGCGGCAACCGCTAGCCCAGGCCGCATTTACCAGCGCCCGGGCTTCCTCATCGCTGACGGCGCTAAACAGGTTGCCCAGCGGCGCACCGCCCAGGCCCAGCCGCAGCCGGCTGCCGGCACAAGGGGGAAAGAAAGATGTCATTTCAGGGTAAATCCCAGTAAAAGTTCAGCCATGCTACAACTAACATGTCAGTCATCGACACGGGGAAATCCCGTGGTTTCCCCAAAACTGCACGCCCTTCACCGGGCGACGCGCTTCTGCTTATTTCATGTTGAAAAACATCCCGCCCCTGCTGACTCCCGATGCCCTGCATGCGCTGGCCAGCATGGGCCATGGCGACGATGTGGCGATTGTGGATGCCAATTTTCCGGCGGCCAGCGTGGCCCGACTTGGCGGCGCGCGCCTGGTGCAGCTGGCTGGCGCGACGGCTCCGGAAGTGTTGAAGGCCGTGCTGCAGGTGCTGCCGCTGGATAATTTTGTGCCCGACGCCGCCTGGACCATGCAGGTGGTGGGCGACACCACTGCGGTACCGGAACCGGTTGCGGAGTTTGCCTCTGTCCTGCAGCAAGCAGGTGAACGCTCTGCCGCTGCGCTGGAACGTTTTGATTTTTACCAGCGGGCACAGTCGGCCTTCGTGATTCTGCGCACCGGTGAGCCGCGCAAGTACGGCAACATTTTGCTGCGCAAGGGCGTTATCGCCGGCGACGACCAGTGACGGCGAATGATGACCTGATGAGCAGCAGCACCCACCCCGCCCCGACCAGCCTGCGCGCGCAGGCCTATGAAAGCTTTCAGCAGCAGATCGTCGAGGCCAATATTCGCCCTGGCCAGTTTGTCTCACAGCGCGAGCTGATGCAGCTGCTGGGCATGCCGCTGGGCGCGGTGCGCGAGCTGATTCCGCGCCTGGAGGCCGAGGGCCTGCTCAAAACCGTGCCGCAGCGCGGCCTGCAGATCGCCCATGTGGATTTGAAACTGATCAACAACGCCTTCCAGCTGCGCCTGCTGCTGGAGCGCGAGGCGGCCAGCCGTTTTGTCACCACGGTGTCCGACCAGGAGCTGGCGGCGATCGAGCAGGCGCACCTGGACATCGTGCGGCGCGCACGCAGCGCGGCGATTGACGACGCGCTGCTCAAGGACGCCACCCGGGTGGACTGGGGCCTGCACGACCAGATGATAGACGCGCTGGGCAACGAGCTGATTTCCGAGGTCTACCGCATCAACAGCCTGCGCGTGCGCCTCATCAGGCTGGAAGGCTCCACGCTGTCGGCCGATGTGCTGGTTCCGGCGATGGAAGAGCACCTCTGGTTTATCGAAGCCCTCAAGCGACGCGATGCGCAAGCCGTGGTCGATCGCCTGAGCCACCACATAGAAAGTGCGCACCGTCGCGTACTTGGACTGCCGCGGCCCGACATGCCGTGGTCCTTGGAGAACCCTGTATGACCGAACCCCGGAATTCCGCCACCACTGCTGCTTTCCGCGGCATCTGGCCGGCCCTGCTGACACCGCTCAATGCCGACCTGAGCATAGACCACGCCCGCTTTGCAGCACACTGCCAATCCCTGCTGGCGCGTGGCTGCCCCGGTGTGACGGCCTTTGGCACCACCGGTGAAGGGCCTTCGTTTTCCATGGCCGAACGCAAGGAGGCGATTGATCAGCTGATTCAAAACGGCGTTCCGGCCAGCCAGATCATGGTCTCCACCAGTTGCGCAGCCTTGCCCGAAACGCTGGAACTGACGCGCCATGCGGTGAACGCCGGCGTGCACGGCTGCCTGATGCTGCCGCCCTTTTTCCTCAAGGGCGTGCCTGACCAGGGCATCATCGACAGCTACCGTTATGTGATCGACGGGCTGGGTGACGCGCAGTCCAAGCTCAAGCTTTACCTGTACCACATCCCGCAGGTCAGCGGCGTGAGCCTGTCGCACCATGTGATTGCCACGCTGAAAAAGAGGTACCCCACGGTCATTCTGGGCATCAAGGACAGCGCCTGCAGCACCGCGCATTCGGTGGGCCTGGCCGAGGCCTTCATGAAAGACCTGACGGTCTATGTCGGCTTCGAGCCCGACTTGCCGGAAATGGGCAGGCGCGGCAGCACCGGGGCGATCAGCGGCCTGGCCAACTTCATGCCGCGCGTGGTGCACCGCCTGGTGACGCAGGCCGATGCGCCCACCACACCGGCGGAGCGCGAACGCATCATCCAACTGCTGGGCCTGCTGGAAGGCTATTCGCTGACGCCGGCGCTCAAGGGCATCATGGCCATGCTGACCGGCGACAAGGCCTGGCTGCGCGTGCGGGCGCCGCTGCTGGCGCTGACGCCCGAGCAGTTCCAGGCGCTGGAGAAAGCCATTGCCGCTTTCGGGATTGATTCAAAGTCCGACTAGACATCTGAGCCCGTGTTCGGCGAGTTTGCCGACGATTGACTACAAAGAAGGAGACAAGCATGAAAACTTCCCTGCTCCGCCGCAGCCTGCTGGCCGCCGCTTCCACCGTGCTGCTGATGGGCGCGCTGTTGCCTGCCGCCCAGGCGCAAAACAAGATGGTGCTGCGCGTATCCACCCCGGCCGTGCCCGATGACTGGCACGCCAAGATGTGGACGGTATTCAAGGACTCGCTGGAGAAAAGCGCGCCCGGCGAATTCGACGTGCAGATCAACCTCAACGCTTCGCTGTTCAAGCAGGGAACCGAGCCGACCGCCATGGCACGCGGCAACCTGGAGTTGTCCTCGATCTCCGCCTTTGACATTGCCAAGCTGGTGCCCGAGTTCTCGATCTTCACCGCAGGCTACATCGTGCGCGACCCGGAGCACCAGCAAAAGGTGTTCAACGGCCCCATAGGCGCGGAGATGTTCAAGACCGTGTCCGAAAAAATGGACGTGACGCCGCTGTCCACCGTCTACCTCGGCACCCGGCAGGTCAACCTGCGCGAAGCCCACAATGTGAAGACCCCCGCCGACCTCAAGGGTGTGAAGCTGCGCATGCCGGGCTCCAAGGAATGGCTGTTCCTGGGCGAGGCGCTGGGCGCCACGCCGACGCCGCTGGCTTTCGGCGAGGTCTACCTGGGCCTGAAAACCGGCACCATCGACGGCCAGGACAATCCCTTGCCCTCGGTGCGCGCAGCCAAGTTCTATGAGGTGACCAAGCAGATCGTGCTGACCAGCCATCTGGTGGACGGCATCTTTATTGCCATCTCCAACAAGGCCTGGAACGCCATGAACCCGGCGCAAAAGCAAAAGGTCAAGGCGGCGGCGCAGGCGGCTTCAAGCTACAACAACGAGAACCGCCTGAAGGAAGAAGCGCAGTTGGTTGACTTCTTCAAGCAGCAGGGCCTGCAGGTCACCACGCCGGATGTGGATGCCTTCCGCAAGTCGGTGCAGACCACCTACCAGAACTCCGACTACGCCAAGGTCTGGCCCAAGGGCCTGCTTGAGCGCATCAACGCCACCAAGTAAGCGCGGTCAGCATGAAAACCTGGTTGAAAAGAGCCGCCAATGCGATAGGCGGCGGGCTGTTTCTGACCCTGTTCATCGTGTTCGTGATCCAGGTCACGGCACGCTTAGGGTTCGACAAACCGATGGCGTGGACCGACGAAGCCGCCGTGATCCTGTATGTCTGGGTCATTCTGTGGGCTGCGGCTTTTATCGTGCCCGAGCGTGAGCACGTGGTGTTCGACCTGGTCTGGAACAGCGTCAGCCGGCGTACCCGGCAAGTGATGCAGATTGTGGGAAACCTGATGATAGGCGGGCTGGCACTGTACGGCATTCCGGCCAGCTGGGACTATGTGCATTTCATGGCCCGCGAAGGAACACCGGTGCTGGGCCTGTCCTTCATGTGGGTGTTTTTGCCTTTTGTGCTGCTGCTGGCGGCACTGGTTGCTCGCTCTGCGTGGGCCATCTGGAACGCGATTCGGGGCATTGGTCTTGAAGCGGAGCTGCGCATATGACATCCGGAATCCTGATTTTGGTTTTGGTTCTCGTGGGCGGCATGCTGCTGCGCATGCCCATCGGCTTTTCGATGCTGGCCTCCGGCATCGCTTACCTGATGGTCAAGCGGCAGGATGTGGGCCTGGTCGCCGAGCAGGTCGGCAACGGCTTGTACAACAGCTATGTGCTGCTGGCGGTGCCGCTGTTTGTGTTTGCCGCCAACATCATGAATGCCGGCACGGTGAGCGAGCGCATTTTTGACTTCTGCCGCATCCTGGTGGGGCGCGTGCGCGGCGGCCTGGCCCAGGTGGACATTCTGGTGAGCGTGGTGTTCTCGGGCATGAGCGGCAGCGCCATTGCCGACGCCGCCGGGCCCGGCCTGGTCACCATTCGCCAGATGCTGAAAAAGCCGGAATACACACGCGGCTTTGCCGGTGCCGTGGTGGTGGCCAGCGCCACCCTGGGGCCCATCATTCCGCCCTCCATCCCCATGGTGATTTACGCCCTGGTGTCGGGCGCCTCGGTGGGTGCGCTGTTTCTGGGCGGTGTGGTGCCGGGCTTTTTGATGGCATTTTTGATGATGGGCGTGGTGCATTTCATCGCCACCAAACGCGACATGCCGCGCGAGGACAAAATCCCGCTGAGAGAATGGCCGGCCATCATGTTTCGCGGCGCCCTGCCGCTGTCCATGCCCATCGTGCTGCTGGGCGGCATTTATTCCGGCGCCTTCACGCCGACAGAAGCCGCCGCCGTGGCCGCCTTTCATGCGCTGGTTCTGGCAGCCGTGGTCTACCGCGCCCTGACCTGGCGTGCCTTCTGGGGCGTGGTGCTGGAGTCGACCCGCGGCAGCGCCGTGATCACCATGATCCTGGCCGGCTCCTTCATGCTCAACTATGCCTTCACGGCCGAAGGCGTGCCGCAGGCCATGGCGACCTGGGTCGACAGCATGCACCTCTCGCAGATCGGTTTTTTGCTGCTGGTCAACGTGATGTTCCTGGTGCTGGGCTGTTTTCTCGATGTGTCGGTGCTGCTGCTGGTGTTTGTGCCCATGCTGCTGCCGGCGGCCAAGCTGCTGGGCGTGGACCTGGTGCACTTCGGCGTGCTGGTGGTGCTGAACATGATGATCGGCCTGATTCACCCGCCCTTTGGCATGCTGCTGTTTGTCACCAAGGCGCTGACCGGCATTCCGATTGGCGAAATGATGAAGGAAGGCTGGCATTTCCTGCTCATGCTGCTGCTCTTGCTGCTCGCCATGACCTTCTTTCCGCAGATCGTGCTGTGGCTGCCGCAGACCATGGGTTATGGAGCCAAGTAAGTGAGCCCCCCTGAAACAGCGGCCTCAGCCGAACCTGCCGAGGTGGTCTGCGTGGCCAGCTGGAACGCCGACCTGATCTCCATGGTGGCGCGGCCCATGGCGCGCGGCGAGACGCTGATGGCCAGCGCTTTCAGCATCAGCCCCGGCGGCAAAGGCAGCAATGCCGCCGTCGCGGCGGCGCGCCAGGGCGCAAGGGTTGCCCTCATCGCACGCATTGGCGACGATGACTTCGGCCGCATGGGCATGGCGCTGTGGCAGGCCGAGGGCATTGCCACCGGCCATGTCGAGCAAGCCGCCGGCGAGCGCAGCGGTGTGGCCCAGATCCTGGTGTTTGACGATGGCGACAACAGCATTGCGGTCTACCCCGGGGCCGGCACCGGCCTGGGGGCAACGCAGGTGCAGGCCGCAGCCTCCCTGCTGGCCAACTGCCGCGTGGTCATGGCCTCGTGCGAAGTGCCCCTGGAAGCCACGCTGGAGGCCTTTCAACTGGCGCGCAAGGCCAGGGCCATCACCCTGTTGAACCCAGCCCCCGCGCGCGCCCTGCCCGACGCCTTGCTGGCGCTGGTCGATGTGCTGACACCCAATGAAAGCGAGCTCTATCAGCTCGCGGGGCCGGCGCATTCGCGCTCTGTCGATGACGCGGCCCAACACCTGCTGACGCTGGGCGTTGGCGCGGTGCTGGTCACGCTGGGGGCGACCGGTTGCCGGCTGTACCAGACCGGGCAAGCTCCGCTCGCGCTGGCGGGCCGCAGCATGACCGTGCGCGACACCATAGGCGCTGGCGACACCTTCACCGGCGCGTTGGCGGCGGCGCTCGCCCGTGGCCACACGCTGGCCGTTGCCATGGAATGGGCCAATGCCGCGGCAGCGCTGTCGGTGACCCGGCACGGCGCGATTGACGGCATTCCGGCTCATGGGGAAGTTGCGGCCTTGCTGCGATGAGCCAGATACGGCACCAGCCCAATCGGCACCGGCGCAGAAAGCTATCAAAACAATAGCAAAGAAAAGCCCCTCGAGCACCGGCACTGGGGGCCGTTTTTTCGCGGCGGGCGGCCAGCGCTCTTTACCGGACATTTACCCACCTCTTTCAAACCCTATACCAGCCCCTGAAGTGTTCAAGTGATAATTATTGCCAGCATGCACAACATGCCGCGATAGCACCGAGCGATGGCACCGTTGTCGCGGCGGGCAACAAGGACAGCCGATGGACCGACAAGCCGAGACGCCGCACACCGGCCTCGATCTCCCCCCCCGCAAACATTTAAGCCGCCGCGCATCCCTGATTGGCGGCATGGTGGCGGTGCTGGCCCTGGCCGGTACCGGCTGGCTGGCCTGGCGCCTGACCCATCCGTCTGCGGATCCGGCCAGCACCGCCGCCGGCCCGGGCGGTCCCGGTGGCCAGGCCGGCCGGCGCAATGCACCGGCCACCACGGTCGGCGTGGCCACCGCGGAGCGGAGCAGCATCCCGGTGATTCTGGAAGCGCTGGGCACGGTCACCCCGCAGGCCACCGTGAAGGTGCGCCCCCAGGTGTCCGGCGTGATGGAGAAAGTGCTGTTCAAGGAAGGCCAGATGGTGCGCGCCGGCGACCTGCTGGCCACCATAGACCCGCGTCAGTTTGAAATGGCCTTGATGCAGGCCAGCGGCCAGCGCCAGCGCGACGAAGCGCAACTCGACAGCGCCCGGGTCACCCTGCAGCGCTTCAAGACCCTGCTGGAGCAGGACTCGATCGCCCGCCAGGAAGTCGACACCCAGGCCGCGCTGGTCAAGCAGCTTGAAGGAACGGTCGTGGTCGACAAGGCCGCCGAAGGCATGGCCCGCCTGAACCTGGCCTACACCCGCGTGGTGGCGCCCGTCAGCGGGCGCGTCGGCCTGCGCACGGTGGACGTGGGCAATGTGGTGAGCAGCAGCGACGCCAATGGCATTGCCCTCATCACGCAGCTCAGCCCGATTGACGTGGTGTTTGCAATCCCCCAGGACCAGGCCGGCGAGCTGCAGCAAAACGCCGGCGGCAGCATCGCCATGAAGGTCAGCGCGCTCGACCGGACGCGCTCGGCCACGCTGGACACCGGCGTGTTTTCCTCGCTGGACAACCAGGTCGACACGACGACCGGCACGGTCAAGGCCAAGGCACGCTTTGCCAACAACCAGCTGGCGCTCTTTCCCAGCCAGTTTGTCAATGTGCAGTTGCTCGTCAAAACCATTGAAAACGCCGTGGTGGTGCCGGTGACCGCCCTGCGCCACGGCAGCACCGGCGACTATGTGTACGTGGTAAATGGCGCCGAGCGCACCGTCAGCCTCAGGCCCGTGCAGCGCGGCCAGGCCACGGTCGACAAGGTGATCATCAATTCCGGCCTGCAGGCGGGCGAGCGCGTCATCACCGAGGGCGCGGACCGTCTGAAGGACGGCGCCAAGATCGTCCTGCCCGGTGACCAGCCGGGCGGGCCAGGCGGCGGCACCGGCGGCAAGCGCCAGCGCCCCGGCGCGACGGGCACGGGGCCCGCACCTACCGGATCGGCATCGGCACCCGCAGCAGCCGACCCGCCTGCGGACCAGGCCTCCAGCCCGCGCCGCCGGCGCCCTGCTTCGCAAGCCGAGGGCTCATGAACCGGCACCCGGTTGAGCCGCCTGCGCGCCAACAGCCCCCAAGCCACGGCAAGCCATGAGCCCGTCACGCCCCTTCATCCTCCGCCCGGTGGCGACTTCGCTGCTGATGGTGGCCATCGTGCTGGCGGGCCTGGTCGGCTTCAAGTTCCTGCCGCTGTCGGCCCTGCCGCAGGTGGACTACCCGACGATCCAGGTGCAGACGCTCTACCCCGGCGCCAGCCCCGAGGTCATGGCGCAAACCGTGACGGCGCCGCTGGAGCGCCAGTTCGGCCAGATGGCCGGGCTGCAGCGCATGAGCTCGAACAGCGCCGCGGGCGTGTCCATCGTCACCCTGCAGTTCGGGTTGGGGCTCACGCTGGATGTGGCCGAGCAGGAAGTGCAGGCGGCCATCAACGCCGGTGGCTCGCTTCTGCCGGCCGACCTGCCGGCACCGCCCATCTACGCCAAGGTGAACCCGGCCGATGCCCCGGTGCTCACCCTGGCCATCACCTCCGACACCATGCCGCTGACGGAGGTGCAGAACCTCGTCAACACCCGGCTGGCGCTCAAGATCAGCCAGGTGAGCGGTGTCGGCCTGGTGTCGCTCAGCGGCGGCCAGCGCCCGGCGGTGCGCATCCAGGCGGACACCCGCGCGCTGGCCTCTTACGGACTGGCGCTTGACTCGCTGCGCACGGCCATCTCCGCCGCCAATGCCAACGGCGCCAAGGGCAGCATTGACGGGCCGACCCGCGCCTACAGCATCAACGCCAATGACCAGTTGCTGGCCGCCGCCGAGTACAAAAACCTGGTCGTCGCCTACCGCAACGGCGCGGCCGTGCGCGTCAAGGATGTGGCGCAGGTCGTGGACAGCGCAGAAAACATCAAGCTCGGCGCCTGGAGCGGTCTGAAGCCCGCCATCATCCTGAACGTGCAGCGCCAGCCCGGTGCCAACGTGATCGCCACGG
>CAZWDK010000012.1:0-27662 GCA_964633095.1 uncultured Polaromonas sp.
CCTTGCCGGCACGCTTGGCCCCCGCACCGCGCGGCGCGGGGCGCTCTTGCGCCGGCAACTCGGTGAGATGGTTAGCGGTCTTGTCCTTCATGGCGCGGCTCAGCAGCTCTTCGCCCTCGTGCACCAGCCGGAAATCGATCTTGCGGCCATCCAGGTCAACCCGGCTGACCTGTACCCGCACCCGCGTCCCGAGGGCATAACGGATGCCGGTGCGCTCGCCGCGCAACTCCTGCCGGGCTTCGTCGAAGCGGAAATACTCGCCGCCCAGTTCGGTGATGTGCACCAGACCTTCCACATACATGGCGTCCAGCGTCACAAAAATACCGAAGCCCGTGGCCGCCGTCACCACGCCGCCAAACTCCTCGCCCAGGTGCTCGCGCATGTACTTGCACTTGAGCCAGGCCTCGACGTCGCGGCTGGCCTCGTCGGCCCGGCGCTCGTTGGCGCTGCAATGCAGGCCGGCGGCCTGCCAAGCCAGTTGGTCGGGCGTCGCCTTCTTGGGTTCTTGCGTGGGCGCAATCGGCAGCTTGCTGCGCGAGGCCAGCCGCTTGGACAGCTTGGCATGGGCTTCGCCCGGCGTCGGCAAGCTCGGCAACTGGTATTTGGTCTTGCCCAGAATGGCCTTGATGACACGATGCACCAGCAGGTCCGGGTAGCGCCGGATCGGGCTGGTGAAGTGCGTGTAGGCCTCGTAGGCCAGGCCAAAGTGGCCGCTGTTCATCGGTGTGTAAATCGCCTGCTGCATGGAGCGCAGCAGCATGGAGTGGATTTGCTGCGCATCGGGCCGGTCTTTGGTGGCCATGGCAATTTGCTGGAACTCGCCCGGTGACGGATCGTCGCTGATGGAAAAACCCAGGCCGGCGGCCTTGAGGTAGTTGCGCAGCATGTCTTTTTTCTCGGGCGTCGGGCCTTCGTGCACGCGAAACAGGCCCGCATGCTTGCTCTGCGCAATAAAGTCGGCCGAGCAGACATTGGCAGCCAGCATGGCCTCTTCAATCAGCCGGTGGGCCACGTTGCGGGTGCGCGGCACGATTTTTTCAATCCGCCCGACCTCGTCGCAAACGATTTGGGTTTCGGTGGTTTCAAAGTCGACGGCGCCGCGCACGCCGCGCTGCTTGAGCAAGGCCTGGTACACATCGTGCAAATCCAGCAAGTGCGGCACCAGCGCCTTGCGCTGCGCGGCCTCGGGACCGCGCGTATTGGCCAGGATGGCCGCCACTTCGGTGTAGGTAAAGCGCGCATGGCTGAACATCACGGCCGGGTAGAACTGGTAGGCGTGCACCTCGCCCTTGGCATTGACCAGCATGTCGCAGACCATGCACAGGCGCTCGACATTAGGGTTGAGCGAACACAGGCCGTTGGACAGTTTTTCGGGCAGCATGGGAATCACGCGGCGCGGAAAATACACACTGGTGGCCCGGTCGTAGGCATCCACGTCAATCGCGCTGCCGGTCTCCACGTAATGGCTCACGTCGGCAATCGCCACCAGCAGACGCCAGCCCTTGCCGCGGCCGACCTTGGCCGGTTCGCAGTACACGGCATCATCAAAGTCCCTGGCATCTTCGCCATCAATCGTGACCAGGGCGATATCGGTCAGGTCAACGCGTTTTTTCTTGTCGGCGGGACGCACCGCGTCCGGCAAGGCGCGGGCCAGGGCCAGCGCGGCTTCGCTGAACTCATGCGGCACGCCGTATTTGCGCACGGCAATTTCAATCTCCATGCCGGGGTCATCAATCTCGCCCAGCACTTCCCTGACCCGGCCCACCGGCTGGCCAAACAGCGCCGGCGGCTCGGTCAGTTCGACCACCACAATCTGCCCGATCTTGGCCGTGCCGGTCGCGCCTTTGGGAATCAGCACATCCTGGCCATAGCGCTTGTCTTCCGGCGCGACCAGCCAGACGCCACTTTCCTGCAGCAGCCGGCCGATGATGGGATTGGACGAACGCTCGATGATTTCGGTGACGCGGCCTTCGGGCCGGTTTTTCCGGTCATGCCGCACGATGCGCGCCTTGACGCGGTCCTTGTGCAGCACGGCGCGCATTTCGTTGGGCGGCAGGTAAATGTCTGCCTCGCCGTCGTCGCGCAGCACAAAGCCATGGCCATCACGGTGGCCGGAAACAGTGCCCTCGAATTCAGCGAGGAGCCCGGACGATGCGCCGGTATGTTGGTGCGTGGTTTTAATAGGAAGTCTCTTTTCGTGTTTTTGTGATTTTTCGGAGATGCCACTGGCAACGGGCTGTTGCTTTGGCAAACCGAGAAAAGGAATGGATGAAGGAAGTGGCCATGTCTGAATCAATGTCTAGCTCAGATACTAGCCGCGAACGGTGAAAAGCCGATGCCTCCCGGTGAAGGAGTTGGCCTGGCAAGGGAAAATTTTCGGGAAATTTCCGCCCGACTGCGACGTGGCCGTAGTGAAGCTTGAAATTTCCACATGAAATTTGAATTATTTCAGGGGTGTGACCCGTTAGGGCGTTGATGTGATGGTACACTGCATGCTGTGCCCGGGTGGCGGAATTGGTAGACGCGCACGGTTCAGGTCCGTGTATCGCAAGATGTGGAGATTCGAGTTCTCTCCCGGGCACCAAAATTACTCAAGCTGTTCAAAACAGCATTTTAAAAAGCCACTGCATGCAGTGGCTTTTTTACTTTCCGGCGTCATGCAATTTAGCCAGACCCCTTTCAGGATCTGGCTTCGCGATGCGCAGGCCCAGCAGCCAGTGCGCCAAGCTTTCAACGGCTGGTTTAAAAATCCATCAGACCGGCACAGCCACCAGGTCGTGGCCCTGGGTTCCGACAATGCGAGCCCGGGTGAATTCGCCCACCTTCAGCGTTTTGCTGATTTTCTCGGGCGGCAACAACTTGACCACGCCATCAATCTCGGGCGCATCGGCATAAGAACGACCCACTCCACCCTTTCGACCCAGCGCCGGGGCCGAGTCCACCAACACCTGCATGGTGGCGCCCATGCGCTGCTGCAGCTTCCGGCTTGAAACGGCCTCCGCCACCGCCATGAAACGGGCGCGCCGCTCTTCACGCACTTCCAGCGGCAGCATGCCGGGAATGTCGTTGGCGGTCGCACCCTCCACGGCGCTGTAGGCAAAGCATCCGGCGCGGTCAATTTTGGCCTCGCGCATGAAGTCCAGCAGGTGCTCGAATTCGGCCTCGGTTTCACCCGGAAAACCGGCAATAAAGGTGCTGCGGATCACGATCTCGGGACAGATCTCGCGCCAGCGCGCAATGCGCTCCAGGTTTTTTTCGCCGCTGGCCGGGCGCTTCATGCGCTTGAGCACATCCGGATGGCTGTGCTGCAAAGGCACATCCAGATAAGGCAGCACCTTGCCGGTCGCCATCAAGGGCAGCACCTCATCCACGCTCGGATAGGGGTAGACATAGTGCAGACGTACCCACGCACCGTAAGGCTCGGCGATTTCACCGAGCGCCTGCACCAGTTCCAGCATGCGGGTCTTGACCGGCTTGCCATCCCAAAAGCCGGTGCGGTATTTCACATCCACGCCATAGGCCGAGGTGTCCTGGCTGATCACCAGCAGTTCTTTCACGCCACCTTCGAACAGGGCGCGCGCCTCATTCAGCACATCGCCAATGGGCCGCGACACCAGATCGCCACGCATGGACGGAATGATGCAGAAGGTGCAGCGATGGTTGCAGCCCTCACTGATCTTCAGATAGGCATAGTGCTTGGGCGTGAGCTTGATGCCGGCCACACCAAAGGCGTTGGGCACCAGGTCAATGAACGGGTCATGCGGCTTGGGCAGGTTCAGGTGCACCGCATCCATCACCTCTTGCGTGGCGTGCGGACCGGTCACCGCCAGCACGCTGGGGTGCATCTGGCGCACCAGGTTGCCGCCATCCTCGCCCGCCTTGGCACCCAGGCAGCCGGTGACGATGACTTTGCCGTTTTCGGCCAGGGCCTCGCCGATGGTGTCCAGGCTTTCCTTGACGGCATCGTCAATGAAGCCGCAGGTATTCACAATGACCAGGTCGGCACCCTCGAAGGTTTTGGCGGTCTGGTAGCCCTCTGCGCTCAGTTGCGTGAGGATCAACTCGGAATCGGTGAGGGCCTTGGGACAGCCCAGGCTGACAAAACCGACGCGCGGCGCAGGCTTGGAAACGGGAGAGGGGATGGTGGAAAGGGCTTCGCTCATAGCCCCTATTGTCTCAGAGCAGGCGGAGCAAGGGGCAAAAGACCGCCGAATGCCCCTCCCGGGAGGCCTTCCGGCCTGCCCTTGCCGTCAGCGCTTCAACCCCAAAGCGGCCAGCATTTGCTCACTTTGTTTTTGCATCTGCTCCTGCATTTGCGTAAAAACATTCTTTGACTGCTCGACATAGTTGCCCATCATGCCCTGCATCATGGGCGACTGGGCATTCATGAACTGCGCCCACATTTCCGGGGTCAAGCCCTTGGACTGCTCGGCCATCTTGAGCTGCAGATCCATGAAGCTCTGGACATTTTTCTCCAGATATGCCCCCATGAAACCCTGCATTGCGTTGCCATAAAAACGAATGATGTTGGCCAGCACGGCTTCGGTGAACATGGGTGCGCCGCCCGACTCCTCTTCAAGAATGATTTGCAGCAGGATGCTGCGCGTCAGGTCTTCATTGCTTTTGGCGTCGCGCACCACAAACAGCGCACTGTCCATCACCAGTTGCCGGATTTCGGCGAGCGTGATGTAGGTCGAAGTTTCCGTGTCGTAAAGCCGGCGGTTCGGATACTTTTTGATCACGCGAAGTGATGCAGTCTTGCCGGCAGCGGTTTTTCCGCCTGTGCCGCCCAAAGCAGCCTCCGCAGCGGCGCTGTCTTGTGAACGCGGCGCACCGGCTTGTGGACTGGTAGGTTTGCTTTTTTGCACTGAATGTTCCTGTGAATGACCGCCTGCACAAAAGCACCGAGGATGCGCCGGGGCTCGATACATTCTAGGAAGTTTGAATCTACGCAATCCCCTTGGTTTACCCTGCGTTATCAGATTTCACCACAAGTGGCGTGACTCTGAAACAGGAACCATTTACGGGAATTGGTAGGCGCGATTGGACTCGAACCAACGACCCCCACCATGTCAAGGTGGTGCTCTAACCAGCTGAGCTACGCGCCTGAAATCTGTTCGAAGCATCTATTGTAGCAGGGCAAAACACCAGTCTTGCCCTGCCATCAAAAATTGTCAAAAATAAACGCGCTGAGGTCGCACGGCCTCGGCAGGTCAACGCCTTCGCGCTGATCTCACCCCGGCGACCTCGGCCACGATACCCAGCACCTGCTTGAGCCGGCTCGATTGCGCCACTTCCACCGTGAAGGTCATCCACGCCGTGCCGCCCCGGTTGTCCTTGACCGACTGCGTCTGCACTCCGATCACGTTCATTTTTTCCTTGGCAAACACCTCGGAAATATCGCGCAGCAAGCCCTGCCGGTCGGCGGCCTCCACCGCCACATCGACCGGGTAGATCGAGCCATCGGGCGTTTTCGGCGAACTCCATTCCACCTCAATCACGCGGTCAGGACTGCCGCCGGCCATGTTGCGGAAGTTGCTGCAGTCGCTGCGATGAATGCTCACGCCCTTGCCCTTGGTCACAAAGCCAAGAATCTCATCGGGTGGCGCGGGTTTGCAGCACTTGGCCAGCTGGGTCAGCAGCGAATCGATGCCGACCACCAGCACGCTGCCCTTGCCACCCTTGACGCTCTGGCTGGACCGGTCAGGCTGGCGCATTTTCTTGGCCAGCAGGTACTCGTCCGGCGAGAGCACAGGCTCGGGCGGCCGGAGCATGTTTTCAATGGTGCGCAGCGACAACTCGTCCTTGCCCACCACCTCAAACAAATCGTCCGCCGTCTTGAAGCCCAGCTGAAGCGCCAGATCGTCCAGCTTCATGGCCGTCTTGCCTTCGCGCTGGAGCAGTTTTTCCACCGCTTCCCGGCCCTTGGCCACGGTTTGCGCCATGGCCAGGGCGTTGAACCAGGCACGCACCTTTGATTTGGCCCGGTGGCTGGACAAAAAGCCCAGCTCCGGGTTGAGCCAGTCACGCGAAGGCCCACCCTCTTTAACCGTGATCACCTCCACCGTCTGGCCGTTTTGCAGCGGCGTGTTCAGCGGCACCATGGCCCCGTCGATGCGCGCGCCGCGGCAACGATGGCCCAGGCTGGTATGCACGCTGTAGGCAAAGTCCACCGCTGTGGCGCCCTGGGGCAGCTCCACAATCGCCGCGTCTGGCGTCAGCACATAAATACGGTCTTCGAATAGGCCTTTGTTGGCCTCGCGTGCGCGGGCCGCGGCCGGGCCTGACAGCTCGCGCTCCCAGGCCAGCAACTGCCGCAGCACGGCAATTTTCGCGTCGTATTCGCTATTGGCCGACACGCCGCCATAACCCTTGGCGCCGGCCTCCTTGTAGGCCCAGTGCGCCGCCACGCCATGCTCGGCGTGGTTGTGCATGGCCTGCGTGCGGATCTGGATTTCGACCGCCCTGCCCGCTTCGTCGCGCACGACGGTGTGCAAGGACTGGTAACCATTGCTTTTGGGCTTGGCGATGTAGTCGTCGAACTCACCCTCCACCGGGCTAAAGCGCGAATGCACAAAACCCAGGGCCGCATAACAGCCCTTCACATCGGCAGCAATCACGCGCAGGGCACGGATGTCAAACACCTGCTCGAAATCGAGCGACTTGCCGCGCATTTTCTTGACAATGCTGTAAATATGCTTGGGCCGGCCCTGCACCAGCGCGGCAATGTTGTTCTGGTTCAGCTCGCGCTCCAATTGGGCACGCAAGGCCTCCATGAAGCCCTCACGCTCTATGCGTTTTTCATGCAGCAGCTGGGCGGTTTGCCTGTAGGTGTCGGGCTCCAGAAAACGGAAGGCCAGGTCTTCCATTTCCCATTTGATCTGCCAGATGCCCAGCCGGTTGGCCAGCGGCGCAAACACATGCAGCGACTCGTGGGCCAGTGCCGCTGGTGCCGCCTGCCGGGTTGCCGCGTAATAGCGCAGGGTTTGCAGGCGCGATGCCAGCCGCAGCATGACCACGCGCAAGTCGCGCGAAAACGCCAGCAGCATCTTGCGCACGTTTTCGGTCTGCGCCGCAGGGTCGTCCAGCAGCTGCGCCTTGGCGTCGGCGGAACGCGCCTGGCGCTGGATGTACTCCAGCTTCGTGGTTTCCACCGCCAGCGCGGCGTAGCTCGGGCCAAACGCCTTGGCAATGACTTCCTGCGGCTTGTTGAGGTGCTGGCAGGAATGCACCAGGTAAATGGCCGCCTGCATGGCCTCCGAGCCGCCAATCGCCTTCAGAATGGCGGCCACCGCATCGGCATGGGCCAGGATGTTTTCGCCGGTGTCCAGCGTTTCGGAGGCGATGAGCGGCTCGGCAAAGGCACGCGCCCGCTGCAAGGCGTGCGGCTGCTCCGGCAGGCTGTCGGCCGTGGCCGTCACGATGGAGGCGTTCGGGCCTTGAAGACTGCCCGAGGAAGCGCCCTGAGAGGCTGTTGGGCCAGCGGGCCCAAGCGCATTGCTTTTCATGAAAAATCAGTCAAATGGTTGCCGGCATGTATCCCATCAATTCCATATCTGGGTCGTATTTCGTGGTCATTCAAGCAGAAAGCCCGCCACGGCCGCGACCTGATTTTTCGCGACCAGCGTAGGCGCGTGCCCGACCCCCTCAAACTCGATCAGGCGGGCGCAGGGTCCGCGTTGCGTCATGGCATGGGCCGTTTCGGGGGTCAGCAAATCGGACAAGGCGCCGCGCGTCAGCAGCGTTTGGGCCGGAATGTTGTCGTAAAGCTGCCAAAGCATGGCCTCTCCCTGTTGCGTGGACGCTTCGCTCGCCTGCCGGAACGGCACGGCGATGGCCGGATCGTAGTGCAGCCGCAAGGGGCTGTCGGCAGCCTCCGACACCGGTTTGACCATGGGACGCGACAGCGCCAGCCATTGCTCTGGCGTGTGGGGACCAAAGCTTGAGGAAATTGCCCACATCGCATCGGCGGCATCCTGCAGGCTGCTGAAATGCCCGGCCGCCCCCAGATAAGCGCCAATGCGCACAATCGCCGACCACTGCAGGGCCGGCCCCACATCGTTGAGCACCAGCCTGCGCACGGCGGGAAGATCTCCCACGCTGGCGGCCGGCGCCGCTACGCTGCCCGCCGACGAAGCGTTCGCGTCCTGGGCCGCCGCCGCGACGCGCTGGCCTGACAAGCCGGACTGGCCGCACAGCACCATGCCAATCAGCCCGCCCATGCTGGTTCCCACCCAGTCCAGCGACGTGATGGTCGACTGCGCCTGCAGCTGGGCCAGCAGGGCCAGCATGTCGGCGGCATAGGCCGGGAGCTGATAACCCATGGGGTCCTTGAGCCAGTCGCTTTCACCGCGGCCCACCACATCGGGACAGACCACGCGAATGCCGCCAGGCCTGTGTGCCGACTGCTCGCACAAGGCCTGCGCCAGCACATCAAAATCGCGGCCCTGACGTGACAGGCCATGCACGCACAGCACCACATGAGGGCTGTCCGGCTGGCCCCATTGCCAGTAAGCCATGCGGTGGCCCCCGTTGGCATCGGGGCAGGTGACGTAGTTCAGGCTGGGTTCGGTCATAGGGCAGGCAATCGGCTTCGCTGGTTGGAGGTCAGGGCGTGATCTGAAAGGCTTGATAATTGCTTGGAGGAAATTTTCAAACAGCACCATTCACATCGCATATCAACCATCGTAAATCATCCGGAGAATTCTCATGCTCAAAGGTAAAACGGCGCTCGTCACCGGCTCGACCAGTGGTATTGGTCTGGGCATCGCCAAGGCCCTGGCCGCACAGGGCGCCCAGATCGTCCTCAATGGCTTTGGTGATGTGGACGGCCCCAAGGCGGACATCGAGGCGCTGGGCGTGAAGGTGGCTTACCACGGCGCCGACATGAGCAAGCTTGCCGACATTGAAGACATGATGCGGTTTGCGGCCGCGCAGTTCGGCCGGGTCGATATTCTGGTCAACAACGCGGGCATCCAGCATGTGGCCAGAATCGAGGACTTCCCGGTGGAAAGATGGGACGCCGTGCTTGCCATCAACCTGAGCAGCGCCTTTCACGCCACGCGCCTGGCCCTGCCCGCCATGCTGGCCGCCGACAACGGCAAGGGCTGGGGCCGCATCATCAACGTCGCGTCGGTGCACGGCCTGGTCGGCTCGGCCGAAAAATCCGCCTATGTGGCCGCCAAGCACGGCCTGGTGGGCCTGACCAAGGTCACCGCCCTGGAAAACGCCACCAGCGGCGTGACCTGCAACGCCATCTGCCCGGGCTGGGTGCTGACGCCGCTGGTGCAAAAACAGGTGGATGCCAAGGCCGTCGCGGGCGGTATCTCCAACGAAGCGGCGACGCAGCAACTGCTGGGCGAAAAAGAGCCCTCCCTGCAATTCACCACGCCCGAAGAGCTGGGTGCGCTGGCGGTGTTTTTCTGCTCGCCGGCCGGCAACAACGTGCGCGGCGTCGCCTGGAACATGGATGGCGGCTGGGCCGCGCAGTAATTCCAAATCGCATTAAGAACGATAACTGCGTTGCTTAGCCTTGCCGTGCCGTAGCACTGTCTGCGGCGTCGCGCCTTGTTCTCGCTTCTAATCCGACTTGGAATAAGTCCGGGCCTTACAGCAGCCGGCTGACGCAGTCGCCAATCGCCAGCGCACTGGTCAGCCCCGGCGACTCGATGCCGAACAGGTTGACCAGACCCGGCACACCGTGTTCGGCCGGCCCCTGAATCAAAAAGTCTTTGGCCGGCTCATCGGGTGCCTGGATTTTGGGGCGCATACCCGCATAACCAGGAATCAGGGCTCCGTCCTGCAGCGCGGGCCAGTACTTGCGCACCTCGGCGTAAAAGGCATCGCCACGCGCCGGGTCCACCACCAGGTCGTCGGGCGAGCTGACCCACTGAACATCCGGGCCAAACTTGGCCTGGCCACCCAGGTCAATCGTCAGATGCACCCCCAGGCCGGCCGCCTCCGGCACCGGGTAAATCAGCCGGGCAAACGGTGAGCGGCCCGACAAGGTGAAATAGCTGCCCTTGGCGTAATGGCTGGGCGGCACATGGTGCGCCGCCAGCCCGGCAAAGCGGCTGGCCAGGGCCTGGGCCTGCAGGCCGGCGGCGTTGACCACGGTTTTGGCCTCGAGCTCCGTGCCGTCTTTCGCTATCAAATAAATAGCTGATGCCGCACATTTTGCCTGGGCTAGAGGCGTATTCAGCACCACAAGACCGCCGGCATTCTCGAGATCGCCCTGCAGCGCCAGCATCAGGCCATGGCTGTCCACAATGCCGGTGCTGGGCGAATGCACGGCGGCCACGCATTCAAGTTGCGGCTCCAGCGCCCTGGCCTGCTCGCGGCTCAGCAGCACCAGGTCGTGCACGCCATTGGCCGTCGCCTTGGCGATGATGGCCTGCAGCTGCGCCACCTGGGCCTCGCTGCTGGCCACAATCAGCTTGCCGCAGCGGCTGTGGCCAATGTCGCGTTCCGCGCAATAGGCATAGAGCAATGCTTTGCCCGCCACACACAGGCTGGCCTTGAGCGAGCCCTGCGGGTAGTAAATGCCGGCATGAATGACTTCGCTGTTGCGCGAGCTGGTGCCGGTGCCGATGGCATCGGCCGCTTCCAGTACCATGACCTCGCGGCCCTGCAGGGCCAGGGCGCGCGCCACCGCCAGGCCCACCACGCCGGCGCCAATCACCACGCAATCGATTTGGTCCATTCAGACGCCCTCAAATCCTTCGATGACATTGACCGCATTGCTGCCCAGCGCGGCGGCCGCGTAGCCGCCCTCCAGCACAAACACGGTCGGCAAACCGAGTGCGCCCAGCCGTTCGCCCAGGCGGCTGAAATCATCCGTTTGCAGCGAAAATTTGGAGATCGGGTCTTCGGCGAAGGTGTCCAGCCCCAGCGACACCACCAGCGCGTCGCTGCGGTAGGCGGCTATGCGCATGCAGGCCTGCTCCAGCGCCTCAAACCAGTGCGCGGTGGTGCAACCGGCGGGCAGCGGCAGGTTCAGGTTAAAGCCGGCGCCCTGACCCGCCCCGGTTTCGTCGGCGTGGCCCAGGTAGAACGGGTATTCGGTGAACGGGTCGCCATGCAGGCTGACGAACAGCACGTCGGCACGTTCGTAAAAAATGCTTTGCGTGCCGTTGCCGTGGTGGTAGTCCACGTCGAGCACGGCCACGCGTGCGGCGCCGCCATCGCGCAGGGTCTGGGCCGCCACCGCGGCGTTGTTCAAAAAGCAGTAGCCGCCCATGAAGTCGGGGCCGGCATGGTGGCCGGGCGGGCGGCTGCAGCAAAATACGCCGCGCTCGCCGCCATGACCACCGGCCAGCAGGGCGGCGGCGCTGGCGGCGGCATCGGCACCGGCCTTGGCGGCCGCCCAGGTGCCGGCAGCCAGCGGCGAGCCGTTGTCCATGGAATACAGGCCCAGCCGGGCGATGAAGTTGACGGGCTCGATATCGCTGCGCAGGCTGCGCACCGGCCAGACCGAGGGGAAAGGCTGGTGCTGGTCATTGCCGGCTTCCACGGCCAGCCAATCACGCCAGGCATGCTCCAGAAACGCCAGATAGCGCGGCGCGTGCACCCGGGCCAGCACGGCGCGGCTGTCGGTCTGCGGCAGGCGCAATGCATGGCCGCGCTCCATGAGGCGGGTCTTGACGTACTCGGCACGCGCCGGGGTTTCAAAGCATGGCACGCGTTCGCCCCGGAAAAACTCGAACACGGGGGCATGCGCCTGGTGGCTGTCGTTGAAGAAAGTGATCATGGCTGCGGTTTTCTGTTTTTGAAGGTGCGCGGGGCCGTCTCACGCGCGCGCCGGGCTGGACAAAATCAAAGCGTGCGTGTATCGGTTGTGAGCAACAGCTCGACCAGCGAACGCAGATGGGCCTTGAGCGGCTCAAACCCCGGCGTCATCTCCAGCGTCTCTTCGCTCATGTAGAGCTTGCGGTTGATTTCAAGCTGGATGCTGTGCCTGTGCTCTGCCGGCCGGCTGTAGCGGCGCACCAGTTCCACGCCCTTGTAGGGATGGTTGTAGGCCACGTCGTAGCCCAGCGAAGCTAGGTGCTGGCAAACCAGTTGCGACAAGGCCGGGCTGGCGGTGCTGCCGTCGCGGTCGCCCACCACAAAGTCGGCGTGTTTTTCGCCCGGAAAATCCGTGGCATGGCTGGACGCCACGGCGGGCATGGAGTGGCAATTGATGTGAATGCTGTAGCCGTGCTGGCGGTGCGCGGCATCAATGGCCTGGGCCACCGCGGCATGGTAGGGCTGCCAGCATTGGGCGATGCGCGCCTGGACTTCGGCCACGCTGAGCTTGCGCGCGTAGATCGGCACGCCATCGTCGGTGGTGCGCCAGATCAGGCCCTTGCCCAGCCGAACCTTGGAAAGGATTTTCGGGTCGGTCGCGACCGGCCCGGGCCAGGGCGCGTCCAGCAAAGTGACATCGATCTCGGTGGTGTTGCGGTTGACGTCGAGGTAGCTGCGCGGAAAATGCGCCTCTATCCAGTGCACGCCTAGGGCGGGCGCGAAATCATAGAGCTTTTCGACATGCGTGTCTTCGGCCTGGCGCAGGATAGCCAGCTCGCACGCAGGCAAAAAATCCGGCGGATAAGTCGTTCCGCTGTGCGGCGAATCGAGGACCAGGGCGCTGCTTCCGGGCTGATGGGTGATGAGCGGCATGACCCGACTTTAGCAGCAGCTCTTGGACTCACCATGCGGTATGAAAATTTTCATTTCGACTACAGCAATTTACTTTTCCCGCCCCACCGGCAGGGCCGTGGCAGGCGTAAACTGCTGAATCACCCATCCACTGAAGGAGGCAGTATGCAATCCTTGATTCGGACCTTTTCAAGCACCCTGCTTGCCGTCGCCGCGCTGGCCGCTGCCGCCGGTGCCCAGGCGCAAGGCGGCGGCTATGGCAGCACAACAACAACAACAACAACAACAACCAGCGGAAGCAACTACTCCTGGTACGCGCCCGGCGCCACCTACCTTGGGCTGAATGTGGGCAAGACCGACTATTCACTCAACAGCGGTGTCGGCGGCTTTGCTTCGGATCATCGGGACACCAATTACAGCCTCTACGGCGGTGGCTACCTCAATAACAACTTTGGCCTGGAGTTGGGTTACACCCACTTCGGCAAGGTCGTCCGTGCCGGCGGCAGCACCGACGCCAAGGGCATCAGCCTGAGCCTGATCGGCCGATTGCCGCTGAACTCGTCGTTCAACCTGCTCGGCAAACTGGGAACCACCTATGGCCGTACCCATGTCTCTTCAGTGCCCGCATCGGGCATCGCTGCAGGCACTGAAAGCGGCTTTGGCGTGTCCTATGGTCTGGGCGCCGAATATGCATTCAATCCCAACTGGTCGGCCGTGCTGCAATGGGATCAGTATGATCTGAAGTTCCCCGGCGGCGGCCGCGACAACATCAGCTCAACCACGGTGGGCCTCAAATACCGGTTCTGAACAAGCTATCAAATTAATAGCTAATTGCACACACCAATATTGGGCTACAGGCCGATTTCACTCAAACAACGGGGCTGGCAGGCGCCGCCAGCATGGCCTGCAGCAGCCAGGTGCCGGCACGGCCCAAGGGCCGCTGGCGTGACCAGACGGCATCCACCGGCACACGCTGCGGCCAGCCGCGCGCATCAAGTTCATGCAGCGTGCCCACGGCAAAGCGTGTGACCATCCAGCGCGGAATGGCGGCCCAGCCAAAACCCAGCACCGCCATTTCCAGCAGCATCAGGTAGCTGGGCGCCGACCAGGCCCGGCGCGACGACGGCGCAGCAGCGCCGGCCCTCTCCAGGTAGGTGTCCAGCCGCAGCTCGCGGAAATTGGCCAGCACTTCGGGCGTGATGTCCTTTATGCGGGCCAGCGGGTGGCCGGTGGCCACAAACAGCGTGATCTCCGACTGCTCGGCAATCGTGGCCGAGCCAATATCGGGCGGGTAAACGCTTTGCGCGCCCACCACGCCAATCTGCGCCCGCCCGGATTGCACCAGCGACACCAGGTCGCAATGCTCGGCAATCAGGCATTCAAACTCCAGATCGGGAAAATGCTTCTCGAAGGCGATCAGCATGTCTTCAAAATGGTCAGACTGGTAGGTGTCTGACCAGACCACGCTGAGCCTGGCCTCCAGCCCGCCGCCCAGCTCGCTGGCCGAACGGTCCAGCCGGTCACTGGCGGCCAGAATTTCCCGCACCTTGCCCAGCATCACCCGGCCGTGTTCGGTCAGCGTCGGTTTGCGGCTGCTGCGGTCAAACAGCGTGAGCCCCAGGTCAACCTCCAGGTTGGCAATGGCGCTGCTTACCGTGGACTGGCTTTTGCCCAGTTTGCGGGCGGCCGCGGAAAACGAGCCCAGGGTCGCGGCTTCGGCAAAGGCGGTCAGGGCTTCCGGGGAATGGCGCATAAACCGATCTTTCTATCTGTTTTTTAGATGATTATCGATTTTTATCAATTGCAAATACCGATAAAAATACAGCCATCGAATTTAACGCGCACAACACAACATCATGAGCCTTCAGAAGTCGGTCAAGGAACGTTTTTTTCATGCCCTCGGCTTTGAGGTCCTGGCCATTGCCATTTGCGCGCCGCTGGGCGCCTGGCTGCTCGACGACTCGCTGGCGCACATGGGCCTGCTGACGCTGATGATCTCGCTGGTCGCGATGAGCTGGAACATGCTGTTCAACGCCCTGTTTGACCAGGCCCAACGCCGCATGGGATTTGAACGCAGCCTGTGGGTGCGCGCGCTTCATTCCCTGCTGTTTGAAATCGGCCTGCTGCTGGCCGTGGTGCCGCTGGCCGCCTGGTGGCTAGGCATCGGCCTGTGGCAGGCGTTCATCCTCGACATCGGTATCGCGCTGTTTTTCCTGCCCTATACCTTTGTCTTCAACTGGAGCTATGACCATCTGCGTGCCGCCGTGATGGCACGCAAAAACCGCCTGTCGGCCACCTGAAAGCGCTGAAACCGGAACAGGGCATGGGGCTCGCGCGCCATGCCCTGTTTTTTGGGGGGTGACGACTTATTTCATCTGCACCGAGCCGCTCACAGTCACCAGCACCGTGCTTTTGCCGGCCTCCACGGGAATGGCCGAATCCGCCATCTCGGCCTTGGCCTGCATGGCCATCATGCGCGGACGCGGCGTGTAGCCCTGATCATTGGCATTGATGGAGACTTCGCGCAGCGTGTAGCCGGTAAAGCCGAAGCTCTTGGCAATCTCGCCGGCCTTGGCCTTGAAACGCTCGATCGCCTGCGCCTGGGCTTCGCCCTCGACCTTGGCGCGCTGTTCACGGCTGAGCGCAAAGCCGACATTGGCCAGCGTCAGGGTCTGGATTTTTCCGGCCGTGCTGGTGATGCGCGGGAAATCCTTGCCTTCCAGCACCAGTTCGGTGGAGCCTTGCCAGCCGTTGATCTTGCCGTCCTTGCCATAGCGCGGATAGAGGCTGAAATTGCCGGTGCGTACCTCCAGCTGGCCGGGCGCCGCCGCCTGCTTGGCCTGGTTCAGCGCCGTATCGAGGGCCTGCTTGAGCTGGCTTTGCACCGCGGCGGCATCCGTGCCGCCTACTGCGGTGCTCATGGCAATGGACAGCCAGTCCTGCTGCACCTCGACCGAGCCGCTGGCTGACAGCTGGGCCACGTTCTGCAGTGGTTCACGCGGAATTCCTTGGGAAAAAGCGGCCGTAGCCCCCGCCAATAAAGCGCAAGCAGCTATTAATTTTGTAGTACGCATCAATTCGTTGACCTTTCGGGCTATAAAAAAGGCGAGAAAAAAGTGATGAAAATCAGGTTTTAAGAAATTTGAGTGGCTCAAAGCGGCCGCGTGTGACGCTGTCCGGGTTCACCCCCCACCAGTCCTTGGCCACGGTGGCATAGAGCTGGCGAAAGTCGGTGCTGTAGCTGGCATTTTGCGTGCTGTCGAGGCGGGTCAGGTCGGGTGCTTGCCCATACAGCCCGCCGCGCACCGCACCGCCCGCCACAAAATGCGGCGCCACCGTGCCGTGGTCGGTGCCGTTCGAATTGTTCTGGCGCGCACGACGGCCAAACTCGGAGAAGGTCATCACCAGCGTGCGCTCCCATGCGCCCAGCTCGGTCAGCGCGCTTTTGAGGGCCGCCATACCCTCGGCCAGCTGCTTCATCAGGTTGGCGTGCGTACCCAGCTGGTTCTGGTGGGTGTCAAAACTGCCCAGCGTGAGCGTGATCACCGGCACGCCGCCCTTCCCCGCTTGCGAGGCCACCACCTGCGCCGCGGCCTTCACGCCATTGCCGAAGCTGCCCGGCGGAAATGGGGTACTGAAGTTGTAGTGATCAGCGCGCAAGCCCTGGGCGGCCTGGTTCACGTCGTTTTCTATTTGCAGCAAATACTGAAGCGCTGGATTGCCCCTGGCCTGCGGCGACGCGTCCATGCCGCGGACAAACCGTGACTGGTTGACGAAGGCTTCGGGATTGTTCAGGCTGACGGCGCGGGCACCGGCCAGCGGGCCAAATTCATTGCGGCCAATCAAGACGCCTTCGGTGGTGAAGCGGCTTGCGGCCGCAAGACCGGCCTTCATGCCACGCGCGACCCAGCCATCGTCCAGGTATTCGCTGGATTTTGAGGCGGTTTCCCAGATTTCTATGGAGCGGAAATGCGACAGATTGGGCTGCGGGTAGCCCACGCCCTGCACGATGCCGAGTTCGCCGTTTTCCCACAGCGGCAGCAGTGGCGCGAGTGCCGGGTGCAGACCGGTTTGTGCCTCCAGCTTGATGACATCCTCCGGCCTGATGCCTATGACCGGGCGCAGCTGGTAATAGTGATTGTCGGCATAGGGCACGACCGTGTTCAGGCCGTCGTTGCCACCCTTGAGTTCGACCAGAATCAGGATGCGATCGGCCGCCGAGGCAGCGCGCTGGGCCGTCGCCTGGGCCCAGCCGGGTGCATGGGCAGATAGCAAGGCCGCGCCCGTGGCGCTTGAAAAGAGGTTGATCAAGTGTCGGCGTTTCACGGCATGCCTCCTTTATTTGAGCTGGTAAGCCGGGTCCAGCGTGAGGCTGCGCAAATACGCCACCCCCACCGTGCCAGCGGCTATGGTTTGGGTGGGCGGCACCGCCAGCAGTGTCTGCGCCAAGCGGGTTTTAAGCTCGTCCGAAGGCTCCCGGTCGGTAAAGCCGCCGTACTGCGACAGCCAACGGTCCGGATCAAAGCTGATTTTGGCCATGCCCTCGGCGACCCGCATGATGCCGTCCCGCCCCAGCAGCCTGAGGGCTTGCTGGTTGTTACCGCGCCCGGCCTGCCCATCGGCAAACTCCGCCCGCATCTGCTGCATCGGGCGCAGGGCCGGTTCATCCGCCATGTGCCCACCCGGGCCCATGGCAATCGGCGTCATTCTGGATTCGCCCTTCGGCTCCACGGCCCTGAAAAGCTGCTCGGTAAAACGCTTGCGCTCCAGCAGGGTGGTGGCATTGATCCAGTCATTCTGGCCGGGCCAGCCTTTGACATTGGGCGGCGCCAGCAGGTTTTGCCCCAGTTGGGCGCTCTTCAGTGCGAAGGGCATGGCATCGGTGTAGCGGAAGTTGAATTGCCGCACCGTTCCCACCACCAGGTCTACCGGCGACTTGATCAGGCTGCCGCGGTTGCTCCCGGCCCAGAACGCGTCGGTCAGCAGCAGGTCGCGCAGTGCCGTGCCGATGTCGTAGCCGCTTTGGCGAAAGCGCTGGGCAATGCGCTCAAGCTGCATCTCGTCAGGCACCGGCGAGACAAACTCCTTCCAGAGCTTGCCCACAATAAAGCGCGCCGCTACGGGTTGCTCCAGCAGGATGTCAAGCGCGGCATCGCCATCAAGGTTTCCGCTGCGACCCAGCAGCGTTTTGCTGCCCGCATCGTGAAAGGCCGGCCGGAATTTGAAGCTGAAGTCCTCACGCTCGATGCTCCAGCCGGTGAAGGCGCGTGCCGCTTCCCTGATGTCCTGCTCGCTATAGCCGCCGCCCTGGCTGGCCTCACCCAGCGTGAACAGCTCCATCACTTCGCGGGCAAAGTTTTCGTTGGGCGCCTCCTTGCGGCTGCTGGCGCCATCCAGGTAGACCAGCATGGCCGGGTCTTTGGCCATCGCATGCAGCAGCGTGCGAAAATTCCCGAGTGCATTGGCGCGCAGCAACTGGTGCTGGCGCCACATGGCCTGCGAGCTGATGACTTTTTGCTGCGAGGTGGCAAAGTGGTTGTGCCAGAACAGCGTCATGCGTTCTTGCAGCGGCGCGGGCGACTCGATCATCTCGCGCATCCACCAGGTTTTAAGCTCCAGCCCTTCGCGCAACTGCTGCTGGCGCATGGCCTGCTGCTCTTCCTTGCTTTTTAGAAACTTGTAGGAAATAGGCGGCGGCTGTGCCACAAAAGTGGGTAGCGGGTAAAGAGGTCTGGCCGCCTGGGCCTGGCGAAGCATCTCGGCGACAGCCTGCTGGGCGCTCCGGCCTATGAGGGCATTGAGCTCGGCCTGATCCGGGGCGAAACCGGTGCGCACCAGCAGATGGCGGGCCTGGCTGGCCGTCAACTGCGCCGGCACACCTGGCGCGGCCGCTGCCGCCACCTCGCCGGACTGCAGGCCAATAGCCCAGATAGCTGTTAGCAGACATAGGGAGGACGCTATTTTTTTTATAGCTTTCACAGGACTCCAATGGCCGGTAAAGGGTGGACAGACGCGCCGCAGTAGACGATGGCGCGGAACCTCATCATGCCTGGGCATGACTGACAACGCGCCCAGCCTGAACGAGGTGCACATCGGCAAGATGTGCCACTTGCACAAAACAGAAACTTTTGTAACAGTGCGTCAAAGCGACTGAAAAAAGCAACAACTGGCGTTTTCAACCCTCAAAATGGCTCTGTTACAAATCACCTGACGACTATGACCCAAGCTCAACCCACCGCCCGTGCCGACAAGATTCTGATTCTTGACGACGACGCCCGTATTCGGGATCTGCTGCGCCGCTACCTCGCCCAGGAAGGCTTTGAAGTCATCCTGGCGGAAGACAGCAAGGCGCTGAACCGCATCTTGCTGCGTGACGCGGTCGATCTGATCGTGCTCGACCTGATGATGCCCGGCGAAGACGGCCTCTCCATCTGCCGCCGCCTGCGCGCGGCGAACGACCGCACCCCCATCATCATGCTCACCGCCAAGGGCGAAGATGTGGACCGCATCGTCGGCCTGGAAGTTGGTGCCGACGATTACCTGGCCAAGCCCTTCAACCCGCGCGAGCTGCTGGCCCGCATCCACGCCGTGCTGCGTCGCCGGCCCACGGCCGAAGTGCCGGGCGCGCCCTCGAGCGACCAGGAAGTGATCACTTTCGGGCCGTTCTCCTTTGACATGGGCTTGCGCACCCTGCACAAGAATGGCGAGGAGCTGCCCCTGACCACCGGCGAATTTGCCATGCTCAAGACCCTGGTGCGGCATCCGCGCCAGCCGCTGTCGCGCGAAAAGCTGGCGCAACTGGCGCGCGGGCGCGAGTTCGAGCCCTTTGACCGCAGCCTGGACGTGCAGGTGTCGCGCCTGCGCAAGCTGATCGAGGTCGACGCCGCCGTGCCCCGCTACATCCAGACCGTCTGGGGCATTGGCTATGTCTTTGTGCCGGACGGAACCAACTGAGACCGTCACGAACAGCGCACAAACTAAAAAGAACAGCCCACCGCCGCAGCTTGAGCCGCCGCGCCAACGGCGCGCGGCAAGCTTCGCCCAACTTCCTGCCCGCCAGCCGCCCGCCTATTTCGCCCCATGGACGTGACCAGCCCCGCACCGCTTGAAACTGCCCCGGCTCCGCTAGAGATGCGCCCACGCCGGGAGGTCAGCCTGTTCTGGCGGACCTTTTTCTTTCTGTCGCTGCTGCTGCTCGGCTCCATCGTCGCCTGGCTGCAGACCTTTCGCGCGCTGGAGTCCGAACCGCGCGCGATCCAGAGCGCGCAACAGCTGGCGTCACTGGTCAACCTGAGCCGTGCCGCGCTGCGCTACTCCGACGCGATTGCCCGCGTATCGCTGATCAAGACCCTGGCCGAAGAAGAGCGCGTGCGGATTGCGCCGCGCGAGCCCAAGGACAGGTTCGAGCTGTTTCAGGGTGAAGAGATGGGCGAGCGCATCACGGAAGAGCTCAGGGCCCGGCTCGGGCCCAGTACCGTGGTGGCCAGCACGGTCAACGGCGAGAAGGGGCTATGGGTGGGTTTTGCGATTGACGGGGACTCTTACTGGCTGCTCACCGATCCGTCCAAGGTCGGGCCGTCGCGCAACAGCACCTGGGTGATCTGGCTGGCCATCGCCGCGGCCTTGTCGCTGGCCGGCGCGGCCTTCATCGCGCGCCTGATCAACCAGCCGCTCAGGCAGCTGTCGTTTGCGGCCAGCCGCATGCGTGATGGTGATTTTGACGCCAGCCTGCTTGACGAAAAAGTCGCCACCAACGAGATTCGCGAAGTCAATATCGGCTTTAACCGCATGGCCGAGCAACTGTCCAAAATCGAGCAGGACCGGGTCATCATGCTGGCCGGCATTTCCCACGATTTGCGCACGCCGCTGGCCCGCCTGCGCCTGGAAACCGAGATGAGCGTGGCCGACCCCGACGCGCGCGAGCACATGGCCGCCGACATCTCCCAGCTCGACGCCATCATCGACAAGTTTCTGGACTACGCCAGGCCGGAGCCGGCGCATCTTGAGGATGTCTCGCTCAATGCCGTCATTGACGCCGCCCTCTATTCCGTGACCGACTACGAAGACATGCGCGTGACGGTGAGCATTCCCGACAAGCTGATGGTGCTGGCCGACGAGGTCGAACTGTCCCGCGTCATCTCCAACCTGCTTGAAAACGCCAGGCGCTATGGCAAAACGCCCGAAACCGGCATCGCCCTGGTCGAGGTTGTCGCCAAGGAACGCGACGAATGGGTGCTGATCAAGGTGCGTGACCACGGCATTGGCGTGGCTCCCGAAACGCTGTCCAAGCTGACGCGACCGTTTTTCCGTGGCGACGCGGCACGCACTGCGGCCACCGGCGCCGGCCTGGGCCTGGCGATTGTCGAAAAAACGATTCACCGCATGGGCGGCATGTTTGGCCTGGCCAACACCGCCAACGGCGGGCTGTCCGCCCATATCAAGCTGCGCAGAAGTTACCAGTGATCCGGCTTGCGCCCGGAGCGCGCAACAACCAGGCCGGCGGGCTGGGCCGGCCCCACCGCATTTTTTAAGCAAAACAGCGCCGCAGCCCAATCAACACGGGCGCAACCAGCTATCAACAAGATAGCAATTCAGTACAGCAACACCACCGCCCGCGCCTCCATGCTCAGGCCCTGGCCGACCGGGCCCAGCTTCTCGGCGGTCTTGGCCTTGACATTGACCTGCCCCTGCTGCAGGCCCAGCGCCTGGGCAATGCGCGCCCGCATCGCCGGAATATGCGGCGCCAGCTTGGGCGCTTGCGCGATCACGGTGCTGTCGATATTGCCGATCTGCAGGCCGCGCCCGGCCAGCAGGCGGCCGGTTTCGGCCAGCAACACCATGGAGTCCGCGCCCTTGAAGCGCGCCTCGGTGTCGGGGAAATGCGTGCCAATATCGCCCAGCGCGGCAGCGCCCAGCAAGGCATCGGTGATGGCATGCAGCAGCACATCGGCATCCGAATGCCCGAGCAGGCCCAGCGTGTGCGGAATGTCGACGCCGCCAATGATGAGCTTGCGCCCCGGCACCAGCGCGTGCGTGTCCCAGCCCTCGCCAATACGAAAAGAAGGAGGCTTGGGGGATTGCACTGAATTCATGGTTTGATGTTGGATATTTGCAAAAAAAGATTCAGGCCACACGGCCGCGGCCCCAAAGAATCGCCTCGGCCTGGGCAAAGTCTTCGGGATAGGTCACCTTGAAATTTTGCGCACTGCCCGCCACCAGCCGGGGCGCCAGGCCCAGGGCCTCCATGGCGCTGGACTCGTCCGTCACGGCGCCGCCGCCCCTTCCGGCTTGTTCCAGCGCCCGGATCAGGGCACCGATGCGAAACATTTGCGGCGTTTGCGCCAGCCATTTGTCGCCGCGCTCAATGGTCGCCGCCACGCGCCCGCCCAGTTCGCGCTTGAGCGTGTCGGGCAGTTTCAGCGCCAGCAGACCCCCGACCTCATCCTGCGCGCAGGCATCGATCAGATGGTTGATTTGCGCGGCGGTGACCAGGCAGCGCGCGGCATCATGCACCAGCACCCAGTCGTCGGCGCCGGCCCCGGCATGGCGCAAGCTGTGCAGGCCGGCCAGCACGCTGTCGGCCCGGCTGGCACCGCCGCAAGCGGCCACCTCAAACGCCTTGCCGGGAATCTGCTCAAAAAACCGGTCGCCCGGCGCCACCACCACCAGGGTGCCGGACAGGCGCGCAACCGCCGAAAAAGCCGCCAGCGTGTGCAGCACCATGGCCTGGCCGGCCAGCAACTGGTACTGCTTGGGCTGCGGTGCGCCAGCACGGCTGCCCTGCCCGGCACAGGGAATCAGCGCAAAAAATCGGGTATCGGCGGGGCTTGTCGTCATCACTTCATCATAGATTCTAAAATCGGTGCTCGAACGAAGCTGGGCACCCCATTCCGGATGGTTTGGGGTGTCTGTCTTTTTCCGCCGATTTTTGTTACTGGGCCATTCATGCAATTACCCGCACTCGTTTCCGGCAAGCGCTACACCCAGCCCCTGCCCGTGGGCTCGGCCGACGCGCTGCTGATCGCCCGGCTTGGCCTGCGTGAAAAAGCCGCCGGCAAGCTCACCGCCATCATCACGGACGATGCCAGCACCGCCCAGCGGCTGATGGACGAGATTGCATTTTTTGCCCCCGATCTGCGCTGCGCCCTGTTTCCGGACTGGGAGACCCTGCCCTACGACACCTTCTCGCCGCACCAGGACCTGATCAGCGAGCGGCTGGCCACGCTCTGGCGCATCTCGCAGCGCGACAAGGAGACCGGCGCCGACATCGTCATCGTGCCGGCCACCACCGCGCTGTACCGGCTGGCGCCGCCCAGCTTTCTGGCCGGCTATACCTTCGAATTCAAGGTCAAGCAAAAACTCGACGAGGCGCGCCTCAAGGCCCAGCTCACGCTGGCCGGCTACAGCCATGTCACGCAGGTGGTCAGCCCCGGTGAATACGCGGTGCGCGGCGGCCTGATTGACCTCTTCCCCATGGGCTCGCTGGTGCCTTACCGGGTCGATTTGTTTGACGACGAAATCGACAGCATCCGCACCTTTGATCCCGACAGCCAGCGCAGCCTCTACCCGGTGCCCGAAGTACGCCTGCTGCCGGGCCGCGAGTTTCCGATGGACGACGACGCGCGCGCCAAATTCCGCAGCCGCTGGCGCGAACTGCTGGACGGCGACCCGACCAAAAGCCGCATCTACAAAGACATGGGCAATGGCGTGGCCACCGCCGGCATCGAGTACTACCTGCCGCTGTTTTTTGAAGAAACCGCCACCGTTTTTGACTACCTGGGCCAGGACGCCACGGTGGTGCTGCACGGCGACCTGGAGCCGGCCTTTCAGCGCTTCTGGCAAGACACCAAAGACCGCTACCGGCTGGTCAAGGATGCGCCCGACCGGCCGGCCTTGCCGCCGGAGTCGCTGTTTTTAAGCACCGAGCAGTTTTACGCCCGCGCCAACGGCTACGCACAGCTGGCATTGCGCGCCAGCGTGCAGGACGTGGCGGACAACGCCCTGTTCCAAAAGCTCGAGGACATGGCGGTGGTGCGCGGCGCGGAAGACCCGCTGGCCCGCTTCAAGGCCCATGCCCGCAACACCCCCCACCGCGTGCTGCTGCTGGCCGAAAGCGATGGCCGGCGCGAAAGCCTGCTCGACTTCCTGCGCGCCAGCGGCGTCGGCCCGCCGGCGTTTGACTCCCTCGAAGACTTCCAGCGCAGCGATGAAAGGCTCGGCATTGCCACCGCCGCCCTGAACACGGGTTTCAGCTGGCTGGAAGAAGGCATCGACTTCGTCACCGAGACCGAGCTGTTTGCCGCCGGCGTCAGCACCCGCCGCCGCAACAAGAAACAGGAACAGGTCAGCGATGTCGAGGCGCTGATCAAGGACCTCTCGGAACTCAACGTCGGCGACCCGGTGGTCCACAGCGCCCACGGCATAGGCCGCTACAAGGGCCTGATCAACATGGACCTGGGCCAGGAAAAAAACCCCGACGGCACACCCGCGCTTCAGGAGTTTTTGCACCTGGAATACGCCGACAAGGCCACGCTCTACGTGCCGGTCAGCCAGCTGCACCTGATCAGCCGCTACACCGGCGTCAGCGCCGACGAGGCGCCGCTGCACAAGCTGGGCAGCGGCCAGTGGGAAAAAGCCAAGCGCAAGGCGGCCGAACAGGTGCGCGACTCGGCCGCCGAGCTGCTCAACATCTATGCCCGCCGCGCCGCGCGCGAGGGCCATGCCTTCCGCTATTCGCCCAATGACTACGAAGCCTTTGCCAACGACTTCGGCTTTGACGAAACTGCCGACCAGCGCGCCGCCATCCATGCGGTGATCCAGGACATGATCAGCCCGCGCCCCATGGACCGGCTGGTCTGCGGCGACGTCGGCTTTGGCAAGACCGAGGTCGCCCTGCGCGCCGCCTTCATCGCCATCACCGGCGGCAAGCAGGTCGCGCTGCTGGCGCCCACCACCTTGCTGGCCGAGCAGCATTACCAGACCCTGGTGGACCGCTTTGCCAAATGGCCGGTCAAAGTCGCCGAAATGAGCCGCTTTCGCTCGACCAAGGAGATCAGCGCCGCCGTCAAGGGCATTGCCGACGGCAGCGTGGACATCGTGGTCGGCACGCACAAGCTGCTCAGCCAGGACGTGAAGTTCCAGCGCCTGGGCCTGCTCATCATTGACGAAGAACATCGCTTTGGCGTGCGCCACAAGGAAACCATGAAGGCCATGCGCGCCGAGGTCGATGTGCTGACCCTGACGGCCACGCCGATCCCGCGCACGCTGGGCATGGCGCTGGAAGGCCTGCGCGACCTCAGCGTGATCGCCACCGCGCCGCAACGCCGGCTGGCCATCAAGACCTTTGTGCGCAGCGAAAACAACGGCGTGATCCGCGAAGCCGTGCTGCGCGAACTGAAGCGCGGTGGCCAGGTTTATTTTCTGCACAACGAGGTCGAGACCATCGAAAACCGGCGCCAGAAGCTCGAGGAAATCCTGCCCGAGGCGCGCATTGCGGTGGCCCATGGCCAGATGCCCGAGCGCGAACTGGAGCGCGTGATGAAGGACTTTATAGCCCAGCGCTACAACCTGCTGCTGTGCTCCACCATCATCGAAACCGGCATTGACGTGCCCAGCGCCAACACCATCGTGATGAGCCGCGCCGACAAGTTCGGCCTGGCGCAGCTGCACCAGCTGCGCGGCCGGGTCGGCCGCAGCCACCACCAGGCCTATGCCTACCTGATGGTGCCCGACATCGAAGGGCTGACCAAGCAGGCCAGCCAGCGGCTGGAAGCGATCCAGCAGATGGAAGAACTGGGTTCGGGCTTTTATTTGGCCATGCACGACCTGGAGATTCGCGGCACCGGCGAGGTGCTGGGCGAAAACCAGAGCGGCAACATGCTGGAAGTCGGTTTTCAGCTCTACAACGAGATGCTCGGCGAAGCCGTGGCCTCGCTCAAGGCCGGCCGCGAGCCCGATTTGCTGGCGCCGCTGAGCGTGACGACCGAGATCAACCTGCACGCCCCGGCCCTGCTGCCCAACGACTATTGCGGCGACGTGCACCTGCGCCTGTCCTTCTACAAAAAGCTCGCCACCGCCAAGAAAACCGAGCAAATCGACGACTTGCTGGAAGAAATTGTTGACCGCTTTGGCAAGCTGCCCGCCCAGGCGCAGACCCTGATCGACGTGCACCGCCTGCGCGTGATCGCCCGGCCCTACGGCGTGGTCAAGGTCGATGCAGCACCCGGCGTCATCAACATCACCTTCAGGAAGGACCCGCCCATCGAGACCATGGCCATCATGCATTTGATCCAGAAAAACCGGCATATCAAGCTGGCCGGCAACGACAAGCTGCGCATAGAGCGCGAACTCCCCGAGCCCAAAGACCGCGCGCAAATGGTGCGCGATGTGCTGCGCTCACTCGGTCAACCCAAAACGGAAGCTACTCCCGCATGACTCCAGTCGAAATCTCCCCCGGCCTCGTCGCCAACGTCGCCCTACCTGCCCTGAAACTCGGCGATTTCAAGCTGATTGCCTTCGACATGGACTCCACCCTCATCAACATCGAGTGCGTGGATGAAATTGCCGACGCCGCAGGCTGCAAGGCCGAAGTGGCCGCCATCACCGAGGCCACCATGCGGGGCGAGATCAGCAACTTCAAGGACAGCCTGCGCCAGCGCGTGGCCCTGCTCAAGGGCGTCAGCTTGGGCCAAATGGACGAGGTTTACCACCAGCGCCTCAAGCTCAACCCCGGCGCCGCGGAGCTGGTTCACGCCTGCAAGGCCGCCGGCATGAAGGTGCTGCTGGTCAGCGGCGGCTTCACCTTTTTCGCCGATCGCATCCGTGACGAACTGGGCATCGACTACATCCGCGCCAACGTGCTGGAAACCAGCGATGGCCGGCTCACCGGCAAGCTGGTGGACCAGCCCTGGGGCGATATTTGCGATGGCGAAGAAAAACGCAAGATGCTGCTTGAGACCTGCGCCCTGCTGGGCATCCGGCCCCGGCAGGCGATTGCCATGGGCGACGGCGCCAACGACCTGCCCATGATGGGCGTGGCGGGTCTGTCGGTGGCCTACCATGCCAAGCCCAAGGTGCGCGAACAGGCCATGATCGCCATCAACCAGGGCGGACTGGACCGGCTGCTTGACATCCTGCAATAAGCCTTCAAGCCAGGCCTCGGCGCGACATGCCCCTGTTCAAAAAATTCGAACGGCTGCTGCACGCCTACCCCGACGCCGAACCGGCCCTGCCGCCCAAGGGTTTCATCGCCTTCTTGTGGGCCTGCAGCCAGGGCGCGCGCGGCTACATTCTGGCGCTGGCCGTGCTGTCGGCCGCCCTGGCGGCCTTTGAGGCCCTGATGTTTGCCATGCTGGGCCGCATCGTGGACTGGCTGGGGAAAGCCGAACCCGCAAGTTTGTGGATTGCTCACGGCGGCACGCTCGGCGTGCTGGGTGGGATTGTGCTGGCCAGCATTGGGGTGGTGGCGCTGCAAACCATCGTCAAGCACCAGACCGTGGCGATCAACCTGCCGATGCGCCTGCGCTGGAACTTTCACCGCCTGATGCTGGGCCAGAGCATGGCTTTTTACCAGGACGAATTTGCCGGCCGCCTGACCACCAAGGTGATGCAGACCGCGCTGGCGGTACGCGACACCCTGTTTGTGCTGGCCGACGTGCTGGTGGCGATGGCGGTGTACATCGCCACCATGACGGTGCTGGCCGGCGCCTTCGATGTGAAGCTGGTGGCGCCGTTTTTGATCTGGTTGGGCCTGTACCTTGCCGCGCTGTGCTTCTTTGTGCCGCGGCTCGGCCACATCGGCAAGCAGCAGGCCGATGCCCGCTCCCTGATGACCGGCCGCATCACCGACGCCTACACCAACATCACCACCGTCAAGCTGTTCTCGCACACGCAGCGCGAGGCCGCGTTTGCGCGCTCGGCGATGCAGGAGTTCATGAGCACCGGCTACAGCCAGATGCGGTTGGTCAGCTCATTTGAAATCGTCAACCACGCCCTGAGCATGGGCCTGATTCTGGGCATGGCCG
>CAZWDK010000013.1:0-23691 GCA_964633095.1 uncultured Polaromonas sp.
TAGGGCTCGATCACGGTGTGCATCATCTTGTTGCTGCCGATGATGGCGTCGGTCGGGCAGACCTTGAGGCACAGCGTGCAGCCTATGCACCAGGCTTCGTCAATGACGGCGACCGCGCGCGGGCCTTCGACGCCGTTGGCCGGGTTCAGCGGCAGGACGGACTGGCCGGTGATGGCGGAAAGCCGCTGCACGCCCTCGGCACCGCCGGGCGGGCACTGGTTGATGGCCGCCTGGCCGGCGGCGATGGCTTGCGCGTAGGCCGCGCAGTCGGGGTAGCCGCAGCGGGTGCACTGGGTTTGCGGCAGCGCGGCGTTGATGCGCTCAAACAGCGCAGGGTCAAAAGGGGGGCAGTCGGCGGAAAGGGTCACCCGCCTATTGTCCCGCCTTTGCCCGTCACCTGGCGCTGGCGGCCTTTTTGGGCACCGGTTTTTTGGCCGCCGGGGCTTTGGCTGGCGCCGTTGCTGCGATGTCGTGCACCGCAACGGGGCCTGAATCTGCTATGGTTTTGGTAGCTGTTTGCGGCTGCTCCGTATGGGCCCAAGCCTGATTTTGCTCAAGAATAAAGTTTTTCACGGCCGGGTAGACGACGTCGCGCCAACGGCGGCCGCTGAAGATGCCGTAGTGTCCCGCGCCCTTGACTTCCAGATGCTGCTGGCGCGCCTTCGGGACGTTGTAGCAAAGGCTGTGGGCGGCTTCGGTCTGGCCGGCCCCGGAAATGTCATCGAGCTCGCCTTCGATGGTGAAGTGGGCCGTGGTCTTGATGTCCTCGGGGCGCACGCGTTCAAGCTTGCCGTCTACGCCCATGACGTCCCAGGTGCCATTCACCAGCTTGAATTCCTGGAACACGGTCTTGATGGTGTCCAGGTAGTAGTCGGCGTCCATGTCCAGCACCGCGTTGTACTCGTCGTAAAACTTGCGGTGGGCCTCTGCGCTGGCGTCGTCGCCCTTGATCAGGTCCTGGAAGTAATCGTAGTGGCTGCTGGCGTGGCGGTCGGGGTTCATGGCGACAAAGCCGGTGTGCTGCAAAAAGCCCGGGTACACGCGCCGCCCGGCACCGGGGAAGTTGCTGGGCACACGGTAGATCACATTGTTTTCAAACCATTCGTAGCTCTTGTTCATGGCCAGGTTGTTGACGGCCGTCGGCGACTTGCGCGCGTCAATGGGCCCGCCCATCATGGTCATGCTCAGGGGGGTCAACTCGCCGCGCGAGGCCATCAGCGAGATGCCCGCCAGCACCGGCACGGTGGGCTGGCAGACGCTGATGACATGGCAGTTGCCGTAAATGCCCTGCAGGTGCCGTATGAACTCCTGCACATAGTTGACGTAATCGTCGAGGTTGAAGCTGCCGTCGGACAGCGGCACGGTACGCGCGTTCTTCCAGTCGGTGATATAGACCTTGTGGTCTTTCAGCATGGTCTTGACGGTGTCGCGCAGCAGGGTGGCGTGGTGGCCGGACAGCGGCGCGACGATCAGCACGGCCGGCTGGCCCTTGAGCTTGGTCAGCGTCGCCGGGTCGTCGGTAAAGCGCTTGAAGCGGCGCAGTTCGCAAAAAGGCTTGTCAACTTCGACCCGTTCGTCAATGGCGACGCTGGTGCCTTCCACGTCCACCTTCTGGATGTCAAAAGCCGGTTTTTCGTAATCCTTGCCCAGGCGGTAAACCAGACTGAAGCTGGCCGCCACGCGCTGGGCAAACGGGTTTTGCCCCAGGGGCGACAAGGGGTTGCTGTAGAGCTTGGCGGCGGCTTGCGCAAAGTCCACAAAGGGTTCCATCAGCGTGCGCTGGGTTTCATAGACTTGGTAGAGCATGGGGCACCTCGCTTATGTTGGGGATGATTTTTTGGGTATGCTGCAGTGCAATATAGCAGGCGCCGGGAACATTTTGTCGGGAATCGGCACCAATTTCAGTGCGGTTGAGGCGCTTTCTGTCATCTTGATGTCAGTTTTAAATGCCCTGGGCTTGCCGGCCCGGGGGCTCCCGCCAGCGCCCGGCTCACCATCCCCGCCTCAAAACACTTAACATGCAGCGCAGAACTCTCACCGCAGCCGCCCTTGGGCTGGTCATGGCCCCCACTGGAACATTCATGAGCTCATACGCCGACGCCGCCTTGCTGACCCAGTTTCAATCGCTGCCCAAAACCGACCGGATGCCGGTGTTTTTTGTCGGCCATGGCAGTCCCATGAATGCCATTGGCGACAACGAATACCGCCGCAGCTGGCAGGCGCTGGGCGCCGAATTTGGCAGCAAATGGCCCATACCCCAGCTGATTTTGTGCATTTCCGCCCATTGGCTGACCGAAGGCTGGTGGCTGACCGGCATGGCCCAGCCCAAAACCATTCATGACTTTGGCGGCTTTCCGCAGGAGCTGTTTGACCAGCAGTACCCGGCGCCCGGCGCCCCCGCCGCCGCCCGCGAGATCAGCCAGGCTGTCCGCCAGCGGGCTTCGGCGCCGCTGGGGCTGGACATGAAGGAGTGGGGGCTGGACCACGGCAGCTGGTCGGTGCTCAAGCCCATGTTTCCCAAGGCGGATATTCCCGTGCTCCAGCTCAGCATGGACTACAGCCGCGCGCCCGAGGAACACTACGCCCTGGCGCAGCAGCTCAAGGGCCTGCGCGACCGCGGCGTGCTGATCGTGGGCAGCGGCAACATCGTGCACAACCTGCGCCAGACCCAGCGCGGCGCGGCGGCGCATGAGGCTTACGACTGGGCGCTGGAGTTTGACCAGACGATAGGCGGCTACCTGCAGCAGGGCAACCTGGATGCCTTGCCGGGTTTTCTGAAACTGGGGCAGCTGGCCAAGATGGCCCACCCCACGCACGACCATTATTTGCCCCTGCTCTATGCCGCAGGGGCCGTTGACGGCAAGGAAACGCTGCGGTTTTTCAACACCAGCTTTCAGGCGGCATCGATTTCGATGCGCTCCGTGGTCTGGAGTTGATTCGAGCTTGCTATTAATTTAATAGCTGCTTGCGCCCGGTCCTGTTGGGCCGGGCGCAGATTTTCCTTAAACTTCAAGGCGGCGCTTACATCACCTTGGCAATCGAGGCGCAAACATAGTCGATGTTCTTGCTGTTGAGCGCCGCCACGCACATGCGGCCGGTGTCGGTGCCGTAGACGCCAAATTCGTTGCGCAGGCGCACCATCTGGTCCTTGGAGAGGCCCGAGTAGCTGAACATGCCGATCTGGGTGGTGATGAAGCTCATGTCCTGCTGCACGCCGGCGGCCTTCAGGCCGTCGACCAGCTTCTGGCGCATGGCCTTGATGCGCACGCGCATCTCGCCCAGTTCCTTTTCCCAGAGGGCGCGCAGCTCGGGGTTGCCGAGCACGGCGGCCACCACGGCACCGCCATGGATGGGCGGGTTGGAGTAGTTGGTGCGGATCGCGATCTTGAGCTGGCTCAGCACGCGGGCCGCTTCGTCCTTGTTCTCGCACAGCACGCTGAGCGCGCCCACGCGTTCGCCGTACAGGCTGAAGCTCTTGGAGAACGAGGTCGAGACAAAGAAATCCAGGCCAGCCGCCACGAACTTGCCGATGACGGCGCCGTCTTCGGCAATGCCGTGGCCAAAGCCCTGGTAGGCCATGTCGAGGAAGGCCACCAGGTCCTTGGCCTTGACGGCGGCAATCACCTGGTCCCACTGGGCCGGGGTGATGTCGTAGCCGGTCGGGTTGTGGCAGCAGGCGTGCAGCACGACGATGGTGCCGGGCGCGGCGGCGTTCAGGCTGGCCAGCATGCCGTCAAAGTTGACGCCGCGCTTGGCTGCATCGTAGTAGGCGTAGGTGTCGACCGTGAAACCGGCTTCGGTGAACAGGGCGCGGTGGTTTTCCCAGCTCGGGTCGCTGATCAGCACCTTGGCGTTGGGATTCAGGTGCTTCAAGAAGTCGGCGCCAATCTTCAGGCCGCCGGTGCCGCCAATGCCTTGCACGGTGGCCACGCGGCCGGAGGTGACGGGTTCGCTGCCTTCGCCAAACACCAGGCCCTTGACGGCCGCGTCATAGGCGGCAATGCCGTCGATCGGCAGGTAGCCGCGCGGCGATGGCGTGGCCATCATGGCTTTTTCGGCCGCCTGCACGCATTGCAGCAGGGGCAGCTTGCCGTTGTCGTCGAAATAGACGCCGACGCCGAGGTTGACCTTGGCCGGGTTGGTGTCGGCATTGAACTGCTCGTTCAGACCCAGAATCGGGTCGCGTGGGGCCATTTCGACAGCGGTAAACAAAGACATGAAAAAATCCTCAGAAAGTAATGAAAGAAAGAATCAACTCAGGAAGCAATCAAGGGATACAGGCCCGCTTTGACGGGTGTTGCTGTTCGGACAGGCATTCTGGGTGTATTGGGCTGGCGATTCCAGATTTCATCCGAATGGCGTATTCTGTCCGGTTGCCCAGAATTTTAACGGGCTCCGATGCTTGTACGAGGTTGTATGCCAGAAGTCACTGAAGTCATGAACGATTCGCCTGATGTATCCCACGCGGGTGAGTTCGTCAGCTTTCCCGATTCGCCCTTCGAGCTGTTCCAGCCTTACCCGCCGGCGGGCGACCAGCCCACGGCCATCGCACAGCTGGTGGAGGGCGTCAACGACGGCGAGGTGTTCCAGACCCTGCTGGGCGTGACGGGGTCCGGCAAGACCTACACCATGGCCAATGTGATCGCGCGGCTGGGGCGGCCGGCCATCGTGTTTGCCCCCAACAAGACGCTGGCGGCGCAGCTTTACAGCGAGTTTCGCGAGTTTTTCCCCAAGAACGCGGTGGAGTATTTCGTCAGCTACTACGACTACTACCAGCCCGAAGCCTATGTGCCGCAGCGCGACCTGTTCATTGAAAAAGACTCCGCCATCAACGAGCATATCGAGCAGATGCGGCTGTCGGCCACCAAAAGCGTGCTGGAGCGGCGCGACACCATCATCGTCGGCACCGTCAGCGCGATTTACGGCATAGGCGCACCCGAGGACTACACGCAGATGCGCTTTATTGCCCGCATTGGCGACAAGATGGGGCAGCGCGACGTGATTGCGCGCCTGATCCGCATGCAGTACACGCGCAACGAGCAGGATTTTGCGCGCGGCACCTTTCGCGTCCGGGGCGATGTGATCGACGTGTTTCCGGCCGAGCATTCCGAGCTGGCCATCCGGATTGAATTGTTTGATGACGAGATTGAGACCCTGCAGCTGTTCGATCCGCTGACGGGCCGCATCCGGCAGAAAATTCCGCGCTTTGTGGTGTACCCGAAAAGCCACTATGTCACGCCGCGCGACAAGGTCATGGCGGCGGTGGAAACCATCAAGCTGGAGCTGTCGGAGCGGGTCGGGCAGTTTATTGCCGACGGCAAGCTGGTCGAGGCCCAGCGCATCGAGCAGCGCACCCGGTTTGACCTGGAAATGCTCAGCGAGATCGGGCACTGCAAGGGCATCGAAAACTACACGCGCCACCTGAGCGGCTCGGCGCCGGGCTCGGCCCCTTCGACCCTGTGCGACTACCTGCCCAGGGATGCGCTGATGTTTCTGGACGAGAGCCATGTCATGATCGGCCAGCTCAATGCCATGTACAACGGCGACCGGGCGCGCAAGACCACGCTGGTGGAATACGGTTTCCGGCTGCCCAGCGCGCTGGACAACCGGCCGCTGAAGTTCGAGGAATTCGAAGGCAAGATGCGCCAGGCCATTTTTGTGTCGGCCACGCCGGCGGCCTACGAGCAGGAGCATGCCGGCCAGGTGGTGGAGCAGGTCGTCAGGCCCACCGGGCTGGTCGACCCGCAGGTGGAGGTGCGGCCGGCCGCTACCCAAGTGGATGACGTGCTGCAGGAAATCCGCATCCGCGTCGAGAAAAACGAAAGGGTGCTGATCACTACGCTGACCAAGCGCATGGCCGAGCAGCTGACCGACTACCTGAGCGACAACGGCGTCAAGGTGCGCTACCTGCACAGCGATGTGGACACGGTCGAGCGCGTGGAGATTTTGCGCGACCTGCGGCTGGGCGCCTTTGACGTGCTGGTGGGCATCAATTTGCTGCGCGAGGGCCTGGATATTCCAGAAGTGAGCCTGGTGGCGATCCTGGATGCCGACAAGGAGGGCTTTTTGCGCGCCGAGCGCAGCCTGATCCAGACCATAGGCCGGGCCGCCCGCAACCTGAACGGCCGGGCCATTCTGTATGCCGACCGCATCACCGATTCCATGAAAAAGGCCATGGATGAAACCGAGCGCCGGCGCAACAAACAAATCGCCTTCAATCTTGCGCATGGCATCACCCCGCGCAGCGTGGTCAAGCGCATCAGGGACCTGATTGACGGCGTGTACAGCGAAAAATCCGGCAAGGAAGCCGAAAAGCTTGAAATGCAAAAAGCGCGGGTCGAGGACATGAGCGAAAAAGACATCGCGCGTGAGATCAAGCGGCTGGAAAAGCAGATGATCGAACACGCGAAAAACCTGGAGTTCGAAAAGGCCGCCAAGGTGCGCGACCAGCTGCACGTCCTGAAGGAGCAGGCCTTTGGTGCGCCGGGTACTGACAATGTCGTGCCGGTGTGAGCTGCGGGCTCAGGCCGCGCCCAGGCTAGGGCGGCAGTTTTTTTGCACTGTTTTGGTGCTTTTCATCGAGGCCGCTACGGGTTAGCCCGAGGTTTTTGGCCTGATTCCGGGTGAAATCGTCGCCTGTGTTATACTTGACGAAAACAGTCAAGAACATTCGAATAACAAAAGCCCCCCGCGATACCGGTTGACTGACCTGGGCGGCTGGAGGACGAGTTCCCCGGAGCCACGAGCTTTCGGGGTGAAAACGACAATCAAGCCAACTTAAAGGAGCTTGTTATGCGCCTCACGACCAAAGGCCGTTTTGCGGTCACTGCCATGATCGATTTGGGACTGCGCCAGAACAATGGCCCCGTCACCTTGGCTGCGATCAGCCAGCGGCAGCAGATTTCCCTGTCTTACCTTGAGCAACTGTTCGGTAAGCTGCGCCGCCATGAGCTGGTGGAATCCACCCGTGGCCCTGGCGGTGGCTATACGCTGGGCCGCAAGGCCTCCGAAATCACCGTCGCCGACATCATCGTGTCAGTGGATGAGCCGATCGATGCCACCCAGTGCGGTGGCAAGGAAAACTGCCTGGGTGAAGGCAGCCGCTGCATGACGCATGAGTTGTGGGCTTCGCTGAACAGCCGCATGGTGGAGTTTCTGGACTCCGTGACCTTGCAAAAACTGGTGGACGACCAGCTTGCCAAAGGCGTGGTGATCGAGAATACCCCCCTCGTGAAAAAAGCCATCTTCACCGCGCCCGTGGTCAAGCCGGTTCGCGTGAATGCGCCCAATTCCGTGTTCGCCCTGGGGAACGCATTTTCCAAGTCCTGATCAAGGCCCGGATCGGGTTTCCCCGGTTGCTTCCGGTTCTGATCCGATCGCATTAATGTCATTGTTTTGAGCTGCCAGCCAGCCCGTGCATAAAGAGCTAGCCACATGGATACTCCACACTTCCCGATTTACATGGACTACAGCGCCACGAACCCGTGTGACCCACGGGTGGTGGACGCCATGATCCCCTGGTTGCGCGAGCATTTTGGCAACCCGGCTTCGCGTAGCCATGCCTGGGGTTGGGAGGCAGAAGCCGCCGTTGAAAAAGCGCGCGAGCAGGTCGCCGACCTGATTGGTGCCGACCCGCGCGAAATCGTCTGGACCAGTGGTGCCACCGAGTCCAACAACCTGGCACTCAAGGGTGCCGCGCACTTCTACAAAACCAAGGGCAAGCACATCATCACGGTCAAGACCGAGCACAAGGCCGTGCTGGACACCTGCCGCGAACTGGAGCGCCAGGGCTTTGACGTGACCTACCTGGACGTGCAGACCGACGGCCTGCTCAATCTGGATGTGCTGAAAGCCGCCATTCGGCCCGACACGATTCTGGTCAGCGTCATGTTCGTCAACAACGAAATCGGCGTGATCCAGGACATTCCGGCCATTGGCGCCTTGTGCCGCGAGAAGGGCATTATTTTCCATGTCGATGCGGCGCAGGCCACCGGACGCGTGGACATCGACCTGGCTACCTTGCCGGTCGACTTGATGAGCCTGACCTCGCACAAGACCTATGGCCCCAAGGGCATTGGCGCCTTGTACGTGCGCCGCAAGCCGCGCGTGCGACTTGAGGCGCAAATGCACGGCGGCGGTCATGAGCGCGGCATGCGCTCCGGCACCTTGCCAACGCACCAGTGCGTCGGCATGGGCGAGGCCTACCGCATTGCCAAGGCCGAAATGCACGAAGAGAACAAGCGCATCCAGGCCTTGCATGACCGCATGCTGAATGGCCTCAAGGACATCGAAGAGGTGTTCCTGAACGGACACGCCGAAAAGCGGGTGCCGCACAACCTGAACATGAGTTTCAATTATGTGGAAGGCGAGTCGCTGATCATGGGCATCAAGGGCCTGGCCGTTTCAAGCGGTTCGGCCTGTACCTCGGCCAGCCTGGAGCCCAGCTATGTGCTGCGCGCCCTGGGCCGCAGCGACGAGCTGGCGCACAGCAGCCTGCGCATGACGATTGGCCGCTGGAGCACCGAGGAAGAGATCGATTACGCGGTGGCAACCATCAAGGAAAACGTGGCCAAGCTGCGTGAGTTGTCTCCACTGTGGGAAATGTTCAAGGATGGTGTTGATTTGTCCACCATCCAGTGGGCTGCTCACTAAAGCAGAACAAATAGCTTAAAGAGGTATACAGATGGCATACAGCGAAAAAGTGGTAGACCACTACGAACACCCCCGCAACGTCGGCTCGTTTGAAAAAGGCGACGAAACAGTAGGCACCGGCATGGTCGGCGCCCCGGCTTGCGGCGATGTGATGAAGCTGCAGATCAAGGTCAACCCGACTACCGGCGTGATTGAAGATGCGCGCTTTAAAACCTATGGCTGCGGCTCGGCGATTGCCTCCAGCTCGCTGGTGACCGAATGGGTCAAGGGCAAGACGCTGGACGAAGCGGCGAGCATCAAAAACAGCGCCATTGCCGAAGAGCTGGCCCTGCCGCCAGTGAAAATTCACTGCTCCATTTTGGCGGAAGACGCCATCAAGGCCGCCGTGAATGACTACAGGCAAAAAATGCAGGCGCACTGAAACGCACGTACTGATTGACCCGCCCGGTTTGGCCTATTTAGTTTTTGAGTGATTGAAATGTCCGTTACCCTCACCGACGCTGCTGCCCGCCACGTGACCCGCTACATGAAGAAGCGCGGCAAGGGTGTGGGCGTGCGTTTGGGCGTCAAGACCACGGGTTGCTCCGGCCTGGCCTACAAGCTTGAGTATGCCGACGAGATCGCGCCCGAAGATGTGGTGTTTGAGGACAACGGCATCAAGGTGCTGGTGGATCCCAAAAGCATGGCCTATATAGACGGCACGCAGCTTGACTTTGTGCGCGAGGGCTTGAATGAGGGGTTCAAGTTCATCAATCCGAACGAACGCGACCGCTGCGGCTGCGGAGAGAGTTTTCGGGTTTGATACTTTTTTGTCCCCGCGCGCAGCCATTGCTGAGCCGCCAACACTAACCGTGCTGGCGGCTTTTTACTGACATGAATCTTCAATCCAACGATTTCGAGCTTTTTGATGTGCCGGTACGGTTTGCGCAGGACAGTGCGGTACTCGACGCCCGCTGGAAGGCCCTGCAGCGCGAAGCCCACCCTGACAAGTTTGCGGCCCAGGGCGCGGCCGCACAGCGTGTGGCCATGCAATGGTCGGTGCGCATCAACGAGGCCTACCAGCGTCTCAAGAATCCGCTGAAGCGGGCCAGCTATTTGTGCGAGCTGCACGGCGCGCCCATCGATGCCAGCAACAACACCGCCATGCCGCACGATTTCTTGTTGCAGCAAATGCAGTGGCGCGAAGCTTTGGAGGAGGCCGAAACCGTCCAGGATCTGGAGGAAATAGCATCGCAGTCCATGGCCAGCGAGCGCAAGCAGCTATCAAAAATAGAGCAAACCCTGGACCAGGGCAGGGACTTTCTGGCCGCCGCCCAGCAGGTCAGAAGCCTTATGTTCATTGAGCGCTTTGCCAGCGAGGTGGATGCGCGCATCGACCAGCTGGGACAATAAGGGTCTACTAGAAAACGCCATGGCACTCCTGCAAATATCCGAACCCGGCCAGACACCTGACCCGCACCAGCGGCGCATTGCCGTCGGCATTGATCTGGGTACCACCCATTCGCTGGTGGCCAGCGTACGCAACGGCGTATCCGAATGCCTGCCCGATGATCAGGGGCGGGTCATCCTGCCCAGTGTGGTGCGTTACCTCGACGCCGACCGGCGCCAGATCGGCTTTGATGCCATCGCCGCCCAGGTCGAAGATCCGCACAACACCATCTCTTCGGTCAAGCGCCTGATGGGGCGGGGCATCGATGACATCGGCAGCCGCGCGCAGCTGCCCTACCAGCTGAACGACAAGCCTGGCATGGTTACGCTGCACACCATTGCGGGCGAAAAAAGTCCGGTCGAGATCAGCGCTGACATCCTGGCCACGCTGCGTTACCGCGCTGAAGACACCTTTGATGAGGATATCTATGGCGCGGTGATTACGGTCCCGGCGTATTTCGACGAGGCCCAGCGTCAGGCGACCAAGGATGCCGCACAACTGGCCGGCCTGAATGTGCTGCGCCTGATCAACGAGCCCACGGCGGCCGCGATTGCCTACGGGCTGGACAACGCCAGCGAAGGCGTTTACGCCGTCTATGACCTGGGCGGCGGCACCTTTGATATTTCCATCCTGCGGCTGACGCAAGGCGTGTTTGAAGTGGTGTCTACCGGCGGCGATTCCGCGCTCGGCGGCGATGACTACGACCGCGCGCTGGTGGACTGGGTGCTGGCCAAGGCCGGCCTGGCGGCAGACACGCTCACGCCCTCGGACAAGGCGGCCTTGCAGCAGGCGGCACGGGCCTGCAAGGAGGCGTTGTCCGTTGCGGAGTCGGTGCCGTTTTCCCTTCGCTTGACCAAGGCGTCGCTCAATTTTGAGATGCAGTCGGCGGATTTTGAAACGGCCACCGCCCACCTGACCCAGCGCACCCTGACGGCCGTGCGCAAGGCTTTGCGTGACGCCAAACTGACCAAGGAAGACATTCAGGGCGTGGTGCTGGTGGGCGGCTCCACCCGCATGCCGCAGGTGCGCAAGGCGGTCGCCAGTTTTTTCGGCCATGAACCGCTGACCAACCTCAATCCTGATGAAGTGGTGGCGCTGGGGGCGGCGATTTCTGCCAACCAGCTGGCCGGCAACAACACCGGCAGTGACCTGCTGCTGCTTGACGTGATTCCGTTGTCGCTGGGCATTGAAACCATGGGTGGCCTGGTCGAGCGCATCGTTCCGCGCAACCAGACCATACCGACGGCCATGGCGCAGGACTTCACCACCTACCAGGACGGCCAGACCGCGCTGGCGCTGCATGTGGTGCAGGGCGAACGGGACCTTGTGGTCGATTGCCGCAGCCTGGCCCGCTTCGAATTGCGCGGCATACCGCCCATGGCCGCAGGGGCTGCGCGCATCCGCGTGACCTTTACCGTGGATGCCGATGGGCTGCTCAGCGTCAATGCCAGGGAGCAGGTCAGCGGCGTCGAGGCGCGCATCGACGTGAAACCGTCCTACGGCCTTTCCGACGACGAGATCGCCCGCATGCTGCAGGACAGCTTTTCCACCGCCCAGCAAGACATGCAGGCGCGCGCGCTGGCCGAGGCGAGGGTCGATGCGGACCGCATGATTCTGGCCACGCAGAGTGCGCTGGCTGCCGATGCCGACCTGCTGAGCCCCAGCGAACGGGCGCAGATTGACAGCCTGATCGTGGCGCTCACGGATGCCCGTGCGCATGGCGACACCGCCACCATTGAAGCGGCCACCCAGGCACTGGCCAAAGGCACCGAGGCATTCGCCGCGCAACGTATGAACCGCGGCATCAAGCAAGCCCTGGCCGGAAAAAACATAGAGGCAGTCTGAGCCGACTGACAAGCATGCCCATCATCAAAATACTGCCCCATTCTGAATACTGCCCCCAAGGCGCTGAAATCACGGCGCCTGCGGGCACGTCGATTTGCGAGGCGCTGCTCGACCACAAGATCAATATCGAGCATGCCTGCGACATGAGTTGCGCCTGCACCACTTGCCATGTGATCGTGCGTGAAGGTTTCAATTCGCTGAACGAGCTCGATGAAAGCGAGGAAGACCTGCTGGACCGCGCCTGGGGCCTGGAGCCCAACTCGCGCCTGAGCTGTCAGGCCTTTCTGGCGCAAAACGATGTGACGGTGGAGATACCCAAATACTCCATCAACCATGCCAAAGAGACTCATTAGCGCCCGCGCTCTGTACCGCGTGTCGTCGCTGCCCCCAAGGGAGCGCAGTCGCCTTGGGACGGCCCGGCGGCGACTTTGACTGATCCATTACCATCGCAAAATGCGCCAAATTGTTCTAGACACTGAAACCACGGGTCTTTCCGCTGAAAACGGCGACCGCATCATTGAAATTGGCTGTGTCGAACTGGTGGCCCGCAAGCTGACGGGCAACAACAGGCATTTCTACCTGAACCCGGAGCGCGACAGCCATGAAGACGCGCTCAAGGTTCATGGCATCAGCAATGAATTTTTGAAGGACAAGCCCAAGTTTGCTGCCGTGGCCGATGAACTGCTGGACTACCTGCAGGGCGCCGAGCTCATCATTCACAACGCACCTTTCGACATGAGCTTCCTGAACAAGGAGCTGGAGTTGATGGGCCGGCAGCCCCTCAATCACTGCGTGGCCAAGGTCACCGACAGTTTGATGATGGCCAAGGAGCTGTTCCCGGGCAAGCGCAACTCGCTGGATGCCTTGTGCGACCGGCTCGAAGTTGACAATTCGGGCCGCACGCTGCACGGCGCCTTGCTTGACGCCGAGTTGCTGGCCGATGTCTACATCAACCTCACGCGGGGACAAAACTCCCTGATGATGGACGTGGGCGGGCCCGCCCAGAGTGGCGACAGCACCCCGGCCATAGACCTGAGCGGCTTTGATCTGCCCTTGCTCGCGGCCAATGAGCAAGAGGTCGCAGCGCACGAAAAGCTGCTGTCGGACATCGACAAAGCCAGCAAGGGAAAAACTGTTTGGCGTGTTGCGACGGCCTAGATTGAAAAATGACCAAAAAACAGCATATAATTTGAGGCTGACCGATAGGGCGGTTAGCTCAGGGGTAGAGCACTGCATTCACACTGCAGGGGTCGCAAGTTCGAAACTTGCACCGCCCACCAGGATACGAAGAACAATAAACAAGAAGAATAAAAAAAAGGCCAAGTCGTTTGACTTGGCCTTTTTTGTTGGCGGCTTCAATCAACCCGATCGTCAGAGTGTCTCGCTGGCGAAATCAGCCAGGCGTGAGCGCTCGCCGCGCGCCAGCGTGATATGACCGCCATGCGGCCAGCCCTTGAAGCGGTCCACCGCATAGGTCATGCCCGAAGAGCCTTCGGTGAGGTAGGGCGTATCGATCTGCGCTAGGTTGCCCATGCAAATGATCTTGGTGCCCGGCCCGGCGCGCGTGATCAGCGTCTTCATCTGCTTGGGCGTCAGGTTTTGCGCTTCGTCGATGATGACGTACTTGTTCAGGAAGGTGCGGCCGCGCATGAAGTTCATGCTCTTGACCTTGATGCGCGAGCGGATCAGCTCGTTGGTGGCGGCGCGGCCCCATTCGCCGGAACCGCCGCTGTCGGTCTTGCCCAGCACCTCCAGGTTGTCGTCCAGCGCGCCCATCCAGGGGCCCATTTTTTCCTCTTCGGTGCCCGGCAAAAAGCCGATGTCCTCGCCCACCGACACCGTGGCGCGGGTCATGATGATCTCGGTGTAGCGGCGGTCATCCAGCACCTGCGTGAGGCCGCTGGCCAGCGCCATCAGGGTCTTGCCGGTGCCCGCCGTGCCGGCCAGGGTGACGAAGTCAACCTCCGGGTCCATCAGCAGGTTCATCGCAAAGTTTTGCTCGCGGTTGCGCGTGGTGACGCCCCAGACGGCATTCTTGAGATGGTTGTAGTCCTTCAGGGTCTTCAGGACCGCTGTTTTGGCGCGGATCTCGGTGACGCGGGCATACAGCGGCGGTTCGCCGGGCGCCTCAAAAAACACAAACTGGTTGATCAGCAGGCTGGCCACCATCGGGCCGGTGATGCGGTAAAAGGTGTAACTGCCTTGTTGCCAGCTTTCAATGGTTTTGCTCTGGCGCGTCCAGAAGTCCGCCGGCAGGGCCAGCGAGCCCGAATACAGCAGGTCGCCGTCTGCCAGGGTTTTGTCGTTCTGGTAGTCGTCGGTGGCCAGGCCCAGCGCACGCGCCTTGACGCGCATGTTGATGTCCTTGGAGACCAGCACCACCTCGCGCGGGGCGTATTCCTTGCGCAGGGCCTCGACCACGCCGAGGATCTGGTTATCGGCCTTGCCCTGCGGCAGGCTCATGGGCAGTGTGTAGTCCAGCGGACTGGTTTGAAAGAAGAGGCTGCCACCGGCCTCGCGGTGACCGGTGGTGTCCAGTTTCAGGCCCTTGGTGATGTCGGCATCCTGTGCGCCGGCCAGTGCGTCCAGCGTGCGGCTGGTCTGGCGCGCATTGCGGGCGACCTCGGTCATGCCTTTTTTGTGGCCATCGAGCTCTTCAAGCACGATCATGGGCAAATAGATGTCGTGCTCTTCGAAGCGGAACAGGCACATCGGGTCGTGCATCAGCACATTGGTGTCCAGCACAAACAGCTTGGCGGGTCCGATGTGTTTTGCTTTCTTGGCTTTTCCCGCCGGTTGGGGTGGTGAAATGCTCTCTTTTTTGTGGCTGCTTGGGCCTGTATCTATTGGGCTGGTGGGTTCTTTGCTTTTGTAGGCCAGCGGGTGCTCGCCACCTGCGCTGGTACGGGTGTCAAACAGGTCCAGGACCGGCGGTTTCTGGGCTGCATCGGCGCTTGCCGTTTTCCGGGTCCCCTTGGAAGGCGAGCGGGCCGGTGCATCAAAGGCCTCGGTGGAGAGCAGGGCGGCACGTTTGGTCGGGGCGGGGGGCAGAGGCATAGTGCTTAAAACTCTCTAAAGCGTTGGTTCCAGAAGTAAAAAAGCCGCCCTGAGACCAAGGCGGCTTTTTCGGTGAGCGCAGTTGCGAAGGTCAACAGCATGAGTTCATTATGCACAACTCGTGCGACAGGGCAATCCGCTGTTGACTGGTCTCAATGTGACTTTGTGTGTGCGGTCAGGCGGGTTTTTTCAGGGCCTTGACGGCCTTGAGAACGTCATCCACATGGCCGGGCACTTTCAGGCCGCGCCATTCTTCTTTCAGCAGGCCATCGGCGCCGACCAAAAAGGTGCTGCGCTCTATGCCCTTAACCTTTTTGCCGTACATGATCTTGTTCTTGACCACGCCGAACATGTGACACATTTTTTCTTCGGTATCGGCAATCAGCTCGAACGGGAGTTCCAGCTTGGACTTGAACTCATCATGGGATTTCATGTTGTCGCGCGAGACGCCAAACACGGTGGCGCCGGCCTTGACGAAGTCTTTGTAGTGGTCGCGAAACTGCATGGCTTCCGTGGTGCAGCCCGGCGTGTTGTCTTTGGGGTAAAAGTACAGCACGATGACATTGCCCAGATGAGACTGATTGGAAACCTTGACGCCACCCGTGGCGTTCGCTTCAAATTCGGGGAGTGGTTTATTGACGACGACTGCCATACTGAGTAGACCCTGACGAAAGTAGTTGTAATTGGAACCGTGCTTTTCGCAAGTTTTGGCAGGGTGCCCCAGGCGGTCATCCGGGGTGTACTGCCAAGCGCAACCTTAGATTTTACTCTGAAAGAGCCAGCGTTTCAGGCGCGGGTCTCTGCGCTTTTGCTTTCCGTCTCGATCAGCAGGGCCGCAATCACCCGGCGTCCTTCACCAGCCAAGATGTTGTAGGTACGGCAGGCCGCCAGCGTGTCCATGGTTTCAAGGCCTATGCGCTTTTCCATCAGGGCGCGCAACAATGCCGGTGGCGGAAAGCGCAGGCGCGACCCGCTGCCAAAGATCACCAGTTCCGGCTGTGTTTCGGTCAGGCGCGTGAAATGTTCTGCGGTGAGCTGCTCAAACTTCTCGCACTGCCAGTCAAATTTTTCGCCGCCTGAGCCAATGACGATGCTGTGCTCGATTTTCTCGGCCACACCCTTGTGCGCCAGGCCCACCCAGCCTGGGCCATAGCCCAGGATGGATTGGACATCGAGACGGTCGGGCTGGAGTTTCATGGGGCTGGGGGTGTTCGGGGCTGAGAGGGGCAGTGGGCGTGGCCTGCAAGCCGGTGGCTTGCCAGCGAAATATGCCTTTTATGTGGTCAAATTATAGATTCCGCCCGAATTTCCCCGTGCGGTGGGCTTGCCAATGTGGTCTTTGCCTGAATTTCCAAAAAAGCATTCATGAAACCGATTAACAAATCTGCCAAATTGGCCAATGTGCTCTACGACATCCGCGGCCCCATCATGGACGCCGCCAAGCAGATGGAGGAAGAGGGGCAGCACCTCATCAAGCTCAATCTGGGCAACCTGGCGGTGTTCGGTTTCGATGCGCCCGAGGAAGTCCAGCAGGACATGATCCGCAACCTGCCCGCCTCGGCCGGCTATTCGGACAGCAAGGGCATTTTTGCGGCGCGCAAGGCGGTGATGCACGAAACGCAAAAGCAGGGCATCAAGGGCGTGACCCTGGACGATATCTACCTGGGCAATGGCGCTAGTGAATTGATCGCGATGGCGACCAATGCCCTGCTCGATGACGGTGATGAGTTGCTGCTGCCCGCGCCCGACTACCCTTTGTGGACTGCCTCCACCAGCCTGTCGGGTGGCACGCCGGTGCACTACGTGTGCGACGAGGAAAACGGCTGGATGCCGAATCTGGACGACATTCGCGCCAAGATCACGCCCAGGACCAAGGGCATTGTGGTCATCAACCCGAACAACCCGACCGGCGCCCTGTATTCGGAGGTCTTGCTGGTCAGCATTGTCGAGATCGCGCGCGAGCATGGCCTGGTCATCCTCGCCGACGAGGTGTACGACAAGGTGCTGTACGACGGCACGCACCACACCGCAATGGCCAGTCTGTCCACCGATGTGCTGACGCTGACCTTCAACTCGCTGTCCAAGAGCTACCGCTCCTGCGGCTACCGCGCCGGCTGGCTGGTGGTCTCTGGCCCCAAGAAAAGGGCGCAAGACTACATCGAGGGCCTGAACATGCTGGCCAACATGAAGCTGTGCTCCAACGTGCCGGGCCAGTGGGCCATCCAGACCGCGCTGGGCGGCTACCAGAGCATCAACGACCTGACCGGCGAGGGCGGCCGCCTGCGCCGCCAGCGCGACCTGGCCTATGAGCTGATCACGGCGATTCCGGGCGTCAGCTGTGTCAAGCCGAGCGCGGCGCTTTACATGTTCCCCAAGCTCGACCCCAAGGTCTACCCGATCAAGGACGACCGGCAGTTTTTCCTTGAACTGCTGAAAGAAACCAAGGTGATGCTGGTGCAGGGCACCGGTTTCAACTGGGCGGCGCCCGACCATTTCCGTATCGTTTTCCTGCCGCACGAGGAAGACCTGCGCGAGGCCATTGGGCGTATTGCAAAATTCCTTGAGAACTATCGGAACAATAACAATTAATAGCGGCTAACCCCCTGCCGGCATGGGCAGCCGGTGTCTTTGACCCTTGAACAAAATGGAACCGAAATTGACGAATCTGACATCTATCAAAGTGGGCCTGCTGGGCATAGGCACCGTGGGCGGCGGCGTGTTCAACGTGTTGCAGCGCAACCAGGAAGAGATCTTGCGCCGCGCTGGCCGCGGCATTGAAATTGCCATGGTGGCCGACCTCGACACGGCGCGTGCGCAGGCCGCGGTCGGTGGCAGCGTGCAGGTGGTGGCCGATGCCCGTGCCGTGATTGCCAATCCCGAGATCGACATCGTGGTCGAGCTGATCGGCGGCTACGGCATTGCCAGGGCCCTGGTGCTGGAAGCCATCGAGGCCGGCAAACATGTGGTCACGGCCAACAAGGCCTTGCTGGCGGTGCATGGCACCGAGATTTTTGCCGCTGCGCACCGCAAGGGCGTGATGGTGGCTTTTGAGGCGGCGGTGGCGGGCGGTATTCCCATCATCAAGTCGCTGCGCGAAGGGTTGACCGCCAACCGCATCGAATGGGTTGCCGGCATCATCAACGGCACCACCAATTTCATCCTGAGCGAGATGCGCGACAAGGGCCTGGACTTTGGCGCGGTGCTCAAGGAAGCGCAGCGCCTGGGTTACGCCGAGGCCGACCCGACCTTTGACATCGAAGGCGTGGACGCTGCGCACAAGGTCACGCTGATGTCGGCGATTGCCTTTGGCATCCCGGTGCAGTTTGACAAGGCCTATGTCGAAGGCATCACCCAGCTGGGCGCGCAAGACATCAAGTACGCCGAGCAGCTCGGTTACCGCATCAAGCTGCTGGGCATCACCAAGAAGACAGAGAAGGGCATTGAGCTGCGCGTGCACCCCAGCCTGGTCCCGGTCAAGCGCCTGATCGCCAGTGTGGAAGGCGCCATGAACGCCGTCATGGTGCATGGCGATGCCGTGGGCACCACGCTGTATTACGGCAAGGGCGCCGGCAGCGAGCCAACGGCCAGCGCCGTGATTGCCGATCTGGTGGACATCACGCGACTGCACACGAGCGATCCGCTGCACCGCGTGCCGCATCTGGCGTTCCAGCCCGATGCCATGAGCGACACCCCGGTGCTGGCCATGGGGGATGTGGTCACCAGTTACTACCTGCGCCTGAATGTGGCCGACGAAGCCGGCGTGCTGGCTAACGTGACCGGCATTCTGGCCGAATCGGGCATCAGCATTGATGCGGTGCTGCAGCGCGAAGCCGACGAAGTGGGCGGCGAAGGCTCGACGCAAACCGACCTCATCATCCTCACGCATGACTGCGTCGAGGCGAAAATGAACCAGGCGCTGGCGCAGATGCAGGCCTTGCCCACCGTGCTCGCGCCCATCACGCGCATCCGCAAGGAGGAACTGGCCTGATGCGTTACCTCTCTACCCGGGCGGCCGCCACCGACACGGCCGACCGCAAGCGCTTTTGTGAAATCCTGCTGGAAGGGCTGGCGCCTGATGGCGGCCTGTACCTGCCCGAGCAATATCCGCAGGTGGATGCCGCCACCTTGGCGAAATGGCGCAGCCTGCCTTACGCCGAACTCGCGTTTGAAGTGCTGTCGCTCTACATCGACGATATTCCTGCGGCTGACCTGAAGGCGATCTGCCGGAAGACCTACACCGAAGCGGTGTTTGGCAGCAAAGAGATTGTTCCGCTGAAAAAGCTGGAACACGGCCTGTCATTGGAGTCCCTGTCCAACGGCCCGACCCTGGCCTTCAAGGACATGGCCATGCAGTTGCTGGGCAACCTGTTCGAGTACGAACTGGCGCGCCGTGGCGAAGAACTCAATATTCTGGGCGCCACCAGCGGCGACACCGGCAGCGCCGCCGAATACGCCATGCGCGGCAAAAAAGGTGTGCGCGTCTTCATGCTCAGCCCGAATGGCCGCATGAGCCCGTTCCAGCAGGCGCAGATGTTCAGCCTGCAGGACGCCAACATCCACAACCTGGCGGTGGAGGGCGTGTTTGACGACTGCCAGGACATCGTCAAGGCGGTGTCCAACGACCTCGATTTCAAGCGCCAGTACAAGATCGGCACGGTCAACTCCATCAACTGGGCGCGCCTGATGGCGCAGGTGGTGTACTACTTCGCCGGCTACTTCCAGGCAACGCAGTCGAATAGCGAAAAGGTCAGCTTCACCGTGCCCTCGGGCAATTTCGGCAATGTCTGCGCCGGACATGTGGCGCGCATGATGGGATTGCCGATCCACCAGCTGGTGGTGGCGACCAACGAAAACGATGTGCTCGACGAGTTCTTTCGCACCGGCGTTTACCGGGTGCGCGGCAGCGCCGACACGCACGAGACCTCCAGCCCGTCCATGGACATTTCCAAGGCCTCGAACTTCGAGCGCTTCGTGTTTGACCTGCTGGGCCGCGATGGCGCCAAGACCAGGGCGCTGTTTCATGACCGGCTGGCCAGGCAGGGCAGCTTTGATTTGAGCGCCGATCCGGCCTTTGCCGCTGCCGCCCAGCGCTACGGTTTCGTCAGCGGCAAGAGCATCCACGCCGACCGGCTGGCCACGATTCGCAGCACTTATGCGCGTTTTGACACCCTGATCGACACCCATACCGCCGATGGCCTGAAGGTGGCGCGCGAGCATGTGACGCCCGGTGTGCCCATGGTCGTGCTGGAAACAGCCCTGCCCATCAAGTTTGCTGAAACCATTGAGGAGGCGCTGGGTCAAATCCCGCCGCGTCCGGCAAAATTTGAAGGCATAGAGGCCTTGCCCAAGCGCGTCAAGGTGCTGCCGGCCGACGCGGCGCTGATTAAGCGCCATATTGCCGAAAATGTAGGCTGAACAGGCTTGTGGCCCTTGTTTGATGGGCGTAGGAAGCTATTTAATTGATAGCAAATCAGTTTCATCTCTTTGTGAAGGCCGCCGCATGAATGTCGTTGGATTTGCCGGGTACTCTGGCTCGGGCAAAACCACGCTGGTCGAAAAGCTGATTCCCGTGCTCAAGCTGCGGGGCCTGCGGGTGTCGGTCGTCAAGCACGCCCACCACAAGTTTGACATTGACCAGCCGGGCAAAGACACGTACCGCCACCGCGAGGCCGGCGCCTTCGAGGTGGTGGTGGCCTCTGACCAGCGCATGGCGCTGATGCGCGAGTTTGAAAAGCCTTCCGAGATGAGCGTGCACCAACTGATTGCCGAGCTGGACAGGGGGGTGGACTGGGTGCTGGTGGAGGGCTTCAAAAGCAGTGATTTGCTCAAGATTGAAGTCTGGCGCGCCGCGGCGAAAAAGCCCGTCCGCTACCTGGAAGACGACTGCATCATCGCCATTGCCACCGACTCACCCGAGCAGCTGCCCCAAGCAACCTTGCGCCCGGTGCTGGATTTGAACGATGCAGAGGCTCTGGCCGATTACCTGCTCAACAATCAGGAACGCTTCGCCTATTCGTTTGAAAGCCGCTGCTAAAACCGCTGCTGATTGCATCAAGGATTCATCACCATGAACCCAGTTGATACCGCGACAACCATGCCTTCAAGCCCAATGCCTCCGGTGCGCGCGCCCTTGAAGCCGCTGGATCAGGCGCTGGCGGAGTTGCTGGCCCAGGCCATGCCCTTGCCGGTGGTTGAGCGCGTTTCCACCTTTGAGGCCGATGGCCGCGTGCTGGCGCAGGATCTGCTGTCCAGCCTGGATGTCCCGGCCCACGACAACAGCGCCATGGACGGCTATGCCCTGCGCTGTGCCGATTGGGCCGATGCCGCGACCGTACTGCAGGTCAACCAGCGCATTCCGGCTGGCAGCCGCGGCCATGCGCTGGCCGCCATGTCGGCCGCGCGGATTTTTACCGGCGCCCCGATTCCGCCGGGCGCCGATGCGGTGGTGATGCAGGAGGACTGCGAAACGCTGGGCGACGGGGGGGTTCGGGTTCTGGTGCCGCCCAAACCGGGGCAGTGGATTCGCCGCCGGGGTGAGGACGTGGCGGCCGGCGCCGTGGTGTTGCAGCGTGGCGAACGCCTGAGCCCGGCATCGCTGGGGCTGGCGGCCAGCATTGGCTTTGACCCGCTGCAGGTCGCTGGCCGGGTGCGCGTGGCCTTGTTTTCGACCGGTGACGAGCTGGTGATGCCCGGCGAGGTGGCGCCTGCCGACATGCAACCCGGCGCCATTTACAACTCCAACCGTTTCTTTTTGCGCGCCTTGCTGCTGCGCCTGGGCTGCACTGTCACCGACCTGGGCATCGTGCCGGACCGGCTGGACGCCACGGTGGCCGCGCTGCAGGCCGCCAGCCGGCAGCACGACCTGATTTTGACCAGCGGCGGTGTCTCGGTGGGCGAAGAAGACCATATCAAGCCCGCCGTGCAGGCGCTGGGTGAACTCAACCTCTGGCAGATCGCCATCAAGCCGGGCAAGCCGTTGGCCTATGGCCGGGTCGGACCCGCCCATTTCATCGGCCTGCCGGGCAACCCGGTCTCCAGCTTTGTGACCTTTTTGCTGCTGGTCAGGCCATTCCTGCTCAGACTCCAGGGTGTCAATGATGTTGCTATTGAATCAATAGCGCTTCCCGCCCATTTCACCTGGCCCAAGGCCGATAAACGCCGTGAATTCCTGCGCGTGCGGCGCGATGCGGCGGGCGGGCTGGAACTGTTTGGCAACCAGAGTTCGGGCGTGCTCACCTCGGCGGTCTGGGGCGATGGGCTGGTCGACAACCCGGCCGGCCAAACCATTGCGTATGGCGATACGGTGCGCTTCATCCCATTTGCGGAGCTGCTCGCATGAAAGTCACCATTAAATACTTTGCCTCGATACGCGAAGCCCTGGGGCAGGGCAGCGAGCTGCGCGAAACCTCCGCGGCGACGCTTTCGGCCCTGCGCGACGAACTGCTGGCCGCCAGCCCGGCGCATGCCGGCAGCCTGGCACGCGGCAAGGCCGTGCGCATGGCGCTGAACCAGGTCATGAGCGACGAGTCGGCGGCCTTGAGCGAGGGCTGCGAGGTCGCCTTCTTCCCGCCGGTCACCGGCGGCTGATTTACACCATCAATTCATCCAGCCGCTGCAGGCGTTCGGCCAGCGCGCTGGAGGCCCGGGTCATCGGGCTGCGCAATTCGTCGCGGACCAGGCCCTGATGCGCCAGCAGCGCCTTCAGCGGGCCCGGGTTGGGTTCTGCAAACAGGCCTTCGATCAGCGGCAACAAGGGCGACCAGAGCGCTGCGGCCCGCACCATCTCGCCAGCCTGGATACGCTGAAGAACTTCAACGAAACGCCGCGTATGCAAATGGGCCGCCGCCGCGATCGCACCGTGGCCGCCTTGGGCCATGGTTGAAAAGATGTTGCCGTCCTCGCCTGCAAGCACCTGCAGCCGGCCATCGGCAATCAGCGCCCGGGTTTTGGCCGCGTCGCCGCCGCAGTCCTTCACGGCGCGGATGCGCGGGTGGCCGGCCAGGGTCATGAAGGTCTCGAGCTCGATCTTCACGCCGGTGCGGTAGGGAATGTCATACAGAATCACCGGCACCGTGCTCGCATCGGCCAGCTGGGTGAACCATTCGATCAGTCCGGCCTGGGCGGGCCGGATGTAGCTGGGCGCCGGCAGCAGGACGCCGGCGATGCCCAGCGTACCCAGCGCCTGGATGCGCGCCGCGGTTTTGCCCAGGTGGTAGCCCGACAGGCCCATGACGACCGGCAAGCCGGGCGCTTCCGCCATGACGGCCTGCAGCACCGCCAGCTGCTCTTCGTCGCTGAGGGCCGCGGCTTCGCCGGTGGAGCCGCAGACCACCAGGCCGGCAATGCCGCTGGAGTGGTAGTGCCCGACCAGGCGCCTTAAAGACGCATGGTCGACCTCGCCGTGGTCAAAGGGGGTGACAAGCGGGATCCAGAGTCCCGAAAAATCCTGCTTCGCCTGGCTCAAATTGCGCGCTGTTTGCATGAAGACATATCCCAAAAAACTGACCGGCTTGAAAGGCCGTCATCAGAGCAAGAGAGGGTGTCCGCAAAGACTTGAAAGTGGTTGGCGGTTCCATCGCTCATTCGACGACGGAACCGCAGCCCCGGTCAAATGAGCAACGGTTTTTTCGATTTGCTGGCGCACGCCCCATTCGCGCTGGTGCCGTTTGGCGTCCAGGCTGTCGGGGAATTGGTGTGACCAGTCATGC
>CAZWDK010000013.1:23791-25401 GCA_964633095.1 uncultured Polaromonas sp.
ACGGTCCGTGACCGCAATGACGGCCTGAGCGTCAGCAGCATGGAACTGGAGCATTACCCCGGCATGACCGAAAAAGCCATAGAAGCCATGATTGATGAGGCTTTTGTGCGGTTTGATATTTTCGGCGCCCGAGTCGTCCATCGGGTCGGGCTGCTGCAGCCGCTGGACCAGGTGGTGATGGTGGCCGTGACCTCGGCCCATCGCGGTGAAAGCTTCAAGGCCTGCGAATTCCTCATGGACTACCTGAAAACCCAGGCGCCGTTCTGGAAAAAAGAGCAGACGCAGGAAGGCGCGCGCTGGGTCGATGCGCGGGTCAGCGACGACGCGGCGCTGGCCAAATGGGGCATCAACGCCCCCAATGCCTGAATGCGTGCCTGAATTGATGCGCTTCAGTTCAGGTATTTAGGCCTGTCCGCGTCGTCCCCCAGCGGGGCTGCCGGGTCCGGGCCTTCTGCCGTCTCCGGGCCGGCCGCTGACGGCGGCAGTTCAAGCCATTGCGATTTTCTGAGCGCCTGTTGCAGCAGTTGCAGCAGGCCCTGGGTCAGCGGCGGCTCCATCACGAGCTGCACATGGCGCGTCTGGCCGTGCAGTTTCTCGAACAGCTGAAACTGCAGCTGTCCCGCCGCGCGCAGGCTCAGTTTGACTTCGGAAACCAGCAAGGGCTGGGCGCCGCGCCGGGCTGGTGCGCCGGGGCCGGTCTGCTCCTGGAAGGGGGTGCTGTAGTCTCCACGATAGGCCGCCGCTTCCTTTTGAAAGCTTTCCAGTGCGTGCTGGCGTTGCGCATGCAGCGATGTTGCCGGGCTGGCTTGCGCCGTGTGGCGCTTCATCTGGTCTGCCGCCAGGGCCTTCAGCGCCGGCAGCAGGCTTAGCGTGAGGCGGCGCGTGAACCACAGGCTCAGCTCCTGACCGGTATGGGTGTTGATGCGCAGCAGCAACCGGTCTTGCTCGTTCACATAGCTGACATTGAGCTGGTGAATGTTCATGCGCCGATTTTAGGCCGCTGGCTGCAGCGCTTGCCGGAAACAGGCCGGCATTGAAAAAGGCCGGAATCGCCTCAAGTCAGAGGCAAGCAAATTTTCGGAATACCTTTGGAGTCTATTCATGCGACAAGACAAACTGACCACCAAATTTCAGGAGGCCCTGAGCGACGCCCAGTCGCTGGCACTGGGCAATGACAACGCCTATATCGAGCCGGTCCACCTGCTGGCCGCCATGCTGCGCCAGGACGACGGGCCGCGTGCGCTGCTGGAGCGGGCCGGCGTCAACGTGCATGGCCTGACGCAGGCGGTTGATGCCGCCGTGAAAAAACTGCCGCAGGTGCAGGGCCAGGAGCAAATCCAGGTCGGCCTGGAACTGGCCAAGCTGCTGCAGGCCACCGAAAAAGAGGCCATCAAGCGCAATGACCAGTTCATTGCCGGCGAACTGTTTCTGCTCGCCGTCACCGAGAGCAAGGCCGATGTCGGCCGCATTGCCCGGGAAAACGGCATGACGCGCAAGTCGCTGGAGGCGGCCATTGACGCCGTGCGCGGCGGCCAGAACGTCGACAGCGCCGAGGCCGAAGGCCAGCGTGACGCCCTGCAAAAATATTGCCTGGACCTGACCGAGCGCGC
>CAZWDK010000014.1:0-5429 GCA_964633095.1 uncultured Polaromonas sp.
TGAACCTGCCGCTGATCGGCATGTGGATCAAGCTGCTGACCGTGCCTTACCGCTACCTGTTCCCGGCCATCGTGCTGTTCTGTGCCATCGGTGTGTACTCCACCAACAACAACACCTTTGACGTCTGGATGGTGGGTGCCTTCGGCGTGATCGGTTACGGTTTCGTCAAACTGGGCTGTGAACCGGCACCCCTGCTGCTGGGCTTTATCCTGGGCCCCATGATGGAAGAAAACCTGCGCCGGGCATTGCTGCTGTCGCGCGGCGACTGGAGCGTGTTTGTGACGCGTCCGCTGTCGGCCGGTTTGCTGGTTGCCGCTGTCCTGTTGCTGGTGATCGTGTTGCTGCCTGCCGTGAAGAACAAGCGCGAAGAAGCCTTCGTCGAAGACTAAAACAGTCTGCGCTGAATCAAAAAGCGGCACCCTTCGGGTGCCGTTTTTTTTTACGCTGCCAAAATAAGGGCTCTTTAAAAATTGCTCTAACAACTGGCATGTCATTAAATTCCCAAATTCAACAGCATCCGAGTCGCGTGGCCCTGCACAACGAAATCCACGCGCGTCCACCCGAGGCCATGGAATCGCCTTTGGCCATCTCGCATGTGGTGATGGTGTGTGATGCCGGTCAGCGCGAGGCCAGCCGCCAGCATGTCGCGGCTTTGTTGCGCAATCACCATTTGCCGCAGCCGGATGCCCATTCCATCCACATCCGCATGGACGTCGGCCTGTTTCGGATTCGTTGGGAACTGCACACCGAGTTTGTGACTTACACCTTCACACGGCCACTCGAGGCGGATGCGATGGCGCATCTTGCACGCGACCGCGAACCCCTGGTCGCCAGCGACGTGGTGCCGCAAGACTGGCTGGCGCAGTTGCCAGGGCATTGCCTGAGCAGCATGCACCTGTGGGTCTTGCCCCAGCCCGAATCAGGCAGCCATCTGCTGGTCAAGCATTTGTTGCACGAAGACACCCTGGTGGGCGCGGGTGTCGCCGACGGGCAGGGCGAGGTGTTGACGGACTTTGCGATTCACTCCGACGGTTTTTCGCGCATGGTGTTGCTGGCCGCCAACGGCGGCAGCGGCATGACGCCCAGACGCAAGGGGCGTCTGGTGCAGCAGCTGCTTGAAATCGAGACCTACCGCATGGCCGCCCTGATGGGCTTGCCGGCAGCGCGCGAGGCCTACAACGCCTTGGCCACGGCCGAGCGTGAACTGGCCGAACTGGCGCAGGCCATACGCGTGACATCGCGCGAAGCCGAGGCGCAGCTGCTGGACCGGCTGACCACGCTGGCAGGGCAGGTCGAAAGCCAGCATGCGGCCACGCACTCGCGGTTTTCTGCCAGTGCGGCGTATTTCGAGCTGGTGGACAAGCGCATCAACGACATCGCGGAGTCGCGTGTGGATGGCTTGCAAACGATCGGTGAGTTCATGGAGCGTCGCCTGACCCCGGCGCGCAGCACCTGCGAATGGGCCACCCGGCGGCAAGATGCGCTGTCGCAGCGGGTCTCGCGCATGAGCAATTTGCTGCGGACCCGGGTGGAGATTGAGCAGCAGCAAAGCAGTCAGGCCTTGCTGGCAACCATGAACCGCCGGCAAGACCTGCAACTCAAGCTGCAGTCCACGGTCGAGGGGCTGTCGGTCGCGGCCATCACGTATTACATCGTCGGGCTGGTGGCCTATCTGGCCAAAGGTCTGCAGAAAGTCGGCTGGCCCTACAGCGCAGAAAGCAGCGCGGCGCTGGCCATTCCCTGTGTGGCCATAGGGGTTTGGTGGTCGCTGCGCAAGCTACACCAGACAATTGTTGCCGGGTAAGCCATTGCCCCTCCCAGGCCCATCATTTTCGCGCGCAGCTTCCCCGTGGGTCGCAGCCTGGCCTTGCCCAGTCATTCCTGCCCTGGGGCCGGGCGCCGAATGTCGGCGAACTGCTCCAGTTCAAGGCGGCGGCCAAGGCCCTGCGCGCCATCGCGCAAAGCAAGGGCAAGGCTTGCTATTGCGGCGCTGGTCGCGCTGGGCATTCTGGCGAAATTCGAGGTCGCAGGCCTGCCGGTCGAGGGCGTGGATTCGCAGCATTTGCAGATCGAGGCCATGAAGCTGGCCTTTGCCATGTCTGCCAATATGTTGCCCGAGCCATCGGCGATGGCGGTGACCCCCGCGCAAATGCTAGACGACGCGTGCCTCGCCTCCCGTGCCAAACTCATGGACATGAAAAAAGCACAGGACTTTGGCGCCGGCCGGTTCATCTGGTGCGCCGGCAGCCCCAAAACCGAAGCTTATGTGGCGGCCAGCGACGCCCGGCGTGACGGTCAGGCCGTCGGTTTTTAACATCGCATCTTGAACCATACTTCAGAACAAAAATTGCCTCTGGACCAGGCAAAACGGGCACCGGTAGCTACCAAAAGCATAGCGCCAGGGCTGCTGCTGGCGACCTTGGGCGCAATCGCCTTCAGCGGCAAGGCGATCATCGTCAAACTGGCCTACCGCTACGGCGTGGATGCGGTCACGCTGATCATGTACCGCATGCTGTTTGCGCTGCCGATCTTTGCGCTGATGGCCTGGTGCTCCAGCCGGGGCCAGGTAGCGCTGACGCGCAAGGACTGGCTGGGCGTGCTCTGGCTCGGCTTTACCGGCTACTACCTGGCCAGTTTTCTGGACTTTGCCGGGCTGGCCCATGTCAGCGCTTCGCTGGAGCGGCTGATTCTCTACCTCAATCCCACACTGGTGATGCTGCTGGGACTGCTGCTGTACAAACGACGCGTGACGCTGCGGCAGATGATGGGCATGGCCATCAGCTATTGCGGCGTGGTGCTGGTGTTTGGCCATGAGATCAGGTTGCAGGGCGCCGACGCCGCCTGGGGCGCGCTGCTGGTGTTCCTCAGCGCCGTCAGCTATGCGCTGTACCTGGTCTATAGTGGCGAAATGGTCAAGCGCCTGGGCTCGCTGCGGCTGGTCGGGCTGGCCAGCACGGTGGCTTGCCTGCTCTGCCTGCTGCAGTTTGTGCTGCTCAGGCCGCTGGGCGCCGCTGCGGTGGCGCCCGAGGTGATCTGGCTGTCGCTGCTGAACGCCACCCTGTGCACTGCCGTGCCGGTGCTGATGGTGATGATGGCGGTTGAACGCATTGGCGCCAGCCTGGCCGCACAGACCGGCATGGTGGGCCCCATGTCCACCATTCTCATGGGGGTGCTGATTCTGGGCGAGCCGTTCACCGCCTGGGTGGCGGCCGGCACGGTGCTGGTGATCGCCGGGATTTTTGTGTTTACACGGGCAGCCAAGTTATAACCGGCACGCTGTTGCCATAACTTTGTCATCAAGGAGCTTCTATGGATTTAGGTATTGCCGGTAAGTGGGCGCTGGTCTGCGGTGCCAGCAAAGGCTTGGGTTTTGGCTGCGCGCAGGCGCTGGTGCATGAAGGCGTGAACGTGCTGATCGTGGCCCGTGGCGCTGAGGCGCTGGAGGAGGCTGCCAGCAAATTAATAGCTGATGACACCCGCCACGACAGCCCCAGCGTCCAATTTGTTGCCGCGGACATCACCACTGCGGAGGGCCGCGCTGCCGTGTTTGCGGTGCGCAGGGATTTCGACATCGTGGTCACCAACGCCGGCGGCCCACCACCCGGCGACTTCCGCGACTGGGACCGCGAGGCCTGGATCAAGGCGGTCGATGCCAACATGCTGACACCGATAGAGCTGATCAAGGCCACCGTGGACGGCATGGCGGCGCGCGGTTTTGGCCGCATCGTCAACATCACGTCGAGTGCCGTCAAGGCCCCCATTGACATTCTGGGCCTGTCCAACGGCGCCCGCAGCGGCCTGACCGGTTTTGTCGCCGGCGTGGCGCGCAGCAAGCTGGCAGGGCAGGGCGTCACCCTCAACAACCTGCTGCCCGGCTCCTTCGAGACCGACCGCCTGAAGGTCACCATGAGCGGCGCGGCGCAAAAAACCGGCCAGCCGCTGGACGCCGTGATGGACGCGCGCCGCCAAACCATTCCAGCCAGGCGCTTCGGCACGCCCGAAGAGTTTGGGGCGATTTGCGCATTCTTGTGCAGCGTGCAGGCGGGCTACATGACGGGTCAGAACGTGCTGGCCGATGGCGGCGCCTTCCCCGGAACCTTCTAGGCAGGGACGCGCCCGGCAACGTTGTGAGGCCTCGGCAACCGGTGTCGGTTGCAAGCACCACCACCCTCGTACAGCTGCCTATTTCCCGCTGAGCATCAGGCGGCGTACTTCCGCTGGAATGGCGATCCCGCGCTGTTCATAGGCATCGCAGCCAAACAGGGATGACAGGGCCGCGGCGCAGCCCCTCACCATGTCGGCCATGGTGCCGACCGGTGATGGCGGAATGTTCTGGATGGAGCCGACAATGGCGACAATTCCAATCAGGTCCTGGGCACTTCGCAGGATGGGGGAGGCCACCACGTTGATGCCCGTCAGGGCTTCGTTGGGCGCGTCTTCCATGAGCTGCGCATGGATTTTTTGCAGGCGCAGCTCAATGGCCTGGATGTCGACCAGCGAATGCGGGGTGGGGGCCGCCAGGGGCCCGCTCAGCAGTCGTTCCCGTTGTGTGTCCGTTGCGTAGGCCAAGGCAATGCGGCCTTGGGCCGAGCAGTGGGGCAGAGGGCGGTTGCCGGGTTTGACCGTGATGCTGACGTTGCTGTCATTGTCCACCGCGGCGATGACCAGGGCTTCGCCATTGAGGGGAATGGACAGCAGCGCGCTTTGTCCGGTCGTTTCGCACAGCAGCTTGAGGTAGGGCGCGGCGAGCGCACGAATGTTGGATTGCACGCCAGCACGCTCGCCAAGCTGGAACAACTTCCAGCCCAAACGGTATTTTTCGGTCGCCTGGTCCTGGTCAATCAGTCCAAAGTTCTTGAGCGACACCAGGTTGCGGTGAATCCTGGCCTTGGACTGGTTCAGGGCGCGGGCTATCTCACTCACCCCCATGGGGGCTGGCGCGGCGGCCAGTACATCCAGCAATTGGGCCACCACCGCCACGGAGTCGAGCGAGTTCGCCTGTTCACTTTCCAATTTCACGGGAGAGCCTTTTCTCGTAAATGCATTCAATTGAGTCCGACAGCATCGGCTGCGTCAGCGGGCGCCATTTTCCGCATGTTTGCTTCGCCGCATGCCGGATCGAGACTGGTTTTAATGACTATTTAAAGCCATCCACAAGTTGCGGATTTTCAACCTGTCCCAGATTAGAGCCCAGAATCGTGTGATCCCCCGTGCCAGCGCTGATCATGGCCTGCGACCCGGGCGCTCCGGTCGCCCCGCCCGGATGCCGCTTCTCGACGACTCACCAGCCTTGCGGCGAGCCTTCACAACGCGCCTCCCAGACATCATCCTCCCAGCGTCTGCGGCGGGACGCAGCGCCGCCAGCTGCCGTTCGCGGGCTGTTCGGCAAAGCCTTGTACCGCGTCCGCGGCGTGGCCGATCAGCGCGGC
>CAZWDK010000014.1:5529-7978 GCA_964633095.1 uncultured Polaromonas sp.
CGGGCTGTTCGGCAAAGCCTTGTACCGCGTCCGCGGCGTGGCCGATCAGCGCGGCAGCGCCCAGCGACCGCCATGCGCCGCATTCGTGTTGATCAGCGGCCGCATCGTCTCGAGGTCCGGCAGCATGCCCAGCGGTCTACCGATCATCACGACGGCATCGGCGCCGGCCTGCTTCGCCGCCTGGGCAAGCGCCGCAACGTTTTCGCTCTGGCCCGTGAGCTTGACCCAAAGCGCCTTGCGATCGACGGCCTGGCGCATTGCCCGCACGAGGGTTGCCACGCGCTGAAACTTGCGTCCGCTCTCGACAAGAGCTGACGTTGAAATCCTTGTAGCCGAGTTCCTGCAGGGGCGGCACTTCCGGGAGCTGGCGCGAGCGCTTCGCGGTGGTGACCGCGATCGCACGCAGCTTGCCGGCTTTCACGTAGGGCGTGGCGGTACCGGCCTATTCAAGTCCCAAGTCCGATCAGCTCAGCGGCATTGGTCGACACCATTTTTCGCACCTCGGCTTCGCTGTAACCCAGATCGAGGCAGGTTTCGATGACGTTTTTGAAGCCGTCGACCAGTCGCGGATTGCCGATCTGCCCCAGGTCAGATCCCAGAATCGTCTTGTCCACCGTGCCGGCGCTGATCATGGCCCGCAATTCGGGCGGGTCGTAGAACTTGAACTTGGAGCCGGGAACGAACATGCACATGGAGTGTTCCATATAGGCGCCCATGCGCACCAGCTGGCGCATGTCTTCGAGCGAGGCGTCCACCACATAGGTCGGGTGGTTGCACAGGAGGCGCTTCACGCCACGCCGCTTGGCCTCTTCAAACAGCGGCCAGATTTCGCTGATGTGCAGATGGCCCGAGGAAAGAACAATGTCGCTTTCCGCAATCATGTCCAGGATGGGCAGGACTTCGGGCAGCAGCTTGCCCGCCCCGTTGGTGACGCTCAGTGGCGTAGGCTGGGTCATGACCTTTTGGGTCTGGGGGAACTTGTCCTTGAAGTGCTCGTCCTGCTTGTGGTGATCCAGGTGGTTCTTGGCCGAAAAAGTGGGCATCCAGACCAGTTTGGCCCCGAGCTTGATGCCGTGCTCCACGGCATACAGGTTGAGCCCGCCGGTGGTGTTGTTCAAGGGGACGCCCGACAGCAGGGTCACTTTCAGGTGGGAAAACTGCTTGTTGAGCATTTCGGTCACGGGCGTGGCCGAGTAGTAGTGGTCCTTGATGAGCAGGGCCCGCATGCCGACGGAAGAGGCCTCCTGCATGGCATCGTAATGGTCAAAATAGCGCGGCATGACCGATGGGCCACTGTGGCAATGCAGGTCGATGGCGCCTTCAAGCAAGCGCTCGGGCAGGCCGGGATCGGTGCTGCGCCATGCCGTCGGATTGGCGGAACTGGTGGTTGTCATGCGGGGTTCTCCTCAGGGTTTGTCGGAAAATTCGGCCGCCTGGTATTGCACCAGGTGCTTGTAGTCATCACGGATGGGGGCGAAGAGGTCGAGGTTGAGCGCGACCTCGTCCCCAATCGGTTCGACATAGTGCAGGGTGTGGGGCGGCACGCGGACCATGCAGCCGGGCGTCATTTCGAACACCTGATCGCCCACGTGGTAGTTCATGCGTCCCTGCACGCAGATGGCGATCTGCTCGAAATCGTGCTGGTGCGGGCGTACCTGTATCCTGGGCTGCACGAAGTTCATCACCATGATCACGTTTTCGCCGCGAAATCCGCAGCGTTCAATGCCCTCGCGCACAAATTCGCGGGGCAGCTTGTTCCAGTCAAACATCTGAGTCATGGGGCATTCCTTGTCCATATGAATAAGTGATTCCGGTCATCAGGCAGACCGGACTGTGTTGGCCATGGCGCCGGCCTGGGCACGCAGCAGGGCCTGGTCGGATCCCATCACAAACCAGCTGACACCCAATTGCAGCCAATGGTCCAGCTCGCTGGCGTCGGCCAGGAACATGCCCACCGGCTTGTTGACGGCCGCGCAGGCCTTGCAGGCCCTGACCGTGGCCGCGTACACCTCGGCGTGCGCCAGCTCAAACACACCATAGGACACGGCCAGGTCGGCACGCCCGATCAGAAAGCCATCGACCTGGTCCATGGCGGCCAGTGTTTCAATCGCTTCAACCGCCTCGCGGTCCTCGATCTGGAACAGCACGGTGACTTCCCGGTCGGAGTCCTCCACCATCTGCCGCATGGGCGTCGTGCCGTACTGGCCGGCGCGCGATGAGTTGGAGAAGCCCCTGCTGCCGTGGCGGTACTGCGTGCAGGCCAGCACCGCCCGGATGCCGGCAACTGTTTTGGCATGGGGCACCAGCAATCCGGTTGCGCCCATGTCGAGTGCCTGCAGCACCGTGGCCGGCTGCGCATCGGCAATCCGGACCAGCGCGGGCAGCTGCGTGGCACGTGCGGCGAGCAGGCAGATGTCCAGTGCGTTCTGGCCGAAGGGCGCGTGTTCAG
>CAZWDK010000014.1:8078-24941 GCA_964633095.1 uncultured Polaromonas sp.
CGTGCGGCGAGCAGGCAGATGTCCAGTGCGTTCTGGCCGAAGGGCGCGTGTTCAGCGTCAATGACAATGAAGTCCAGCCCCGAGGTTCCGAGCACCTCAACCGTCTGATGGCTGGCGGTCTTGACAAAGGTGCCGACCAGCCGATCGCGTGCACGCACGCTTTGCCGGAAGCTGCTCTTAGTCAAGTTTGATCCCCAGTTGCTTGATGCGCTTGCCGGACAGCTGCTTGTCCTGTTTCAGGAAGGCCTCAAATTGCTGGGGCGTGTCGCCTATGGGTTCATAGCCGTAGGGGTCCACGAAGCGATCGAGGAAGTCCTTGCTTTTCAGCACCTTCTGGACATCCGCGGTAATTTTGCTGACGAGCGCAGGCGCTGTCCCGGCCGGGGCGGCCAGTGCCAGGTAGAGGTTGGCGACGACATGCGGGTAGCCCGATTCGGCAAACGTGGGGACATTCGGCAGGGCCTTGGCGCGTTTGCTTCCGGCGATCGCCAGCACCTTGACCTTGCCGCTTTGCAGGTAGGGTATGGCTGCCGTGGCGCCGGCCACCATGGCGTCGATGTTGCCGCCCAGCATGTCCTGTATCGCCGGCGCAATGCCCTTGTAGGGCACGTGGGCCATCTCAAACCCGGCTTCCTGTTTCAGGCTTTCCATGGCCTGGTGCGTGGTTCCTCCGCTGCCGGCCGATCCGTAGCTGTGCCTGGCGCCCTCTTTTTTCATCAGGGTCACGAAGTCTTTGAGCGTCGGGGTTTTCAGATCCCCCTTGGTGATCAGCACCATGTTGAAGTAAACGGCCCGGGTAATGGGGGCCAGATCCTTGTCCGTGTCGTAAGGCATCTTGCTGTAGAGAAACGCGTTATGGGTAAACGCCGCGTCCGACCCGAGCAAGAGCGTGTAGCCATCGGGCGGGGCTTTCGCCACAACCGAGGCGGCGATGATTTCATTGGCGCCGGGGCGGTTGTCAACGACAACCTGCTGCCCCCATAAAGCGGTGAGCGCCTCGCTCAGGCCCCGTGCAAAGTTGTCCACCGGCGCTCCTGCCGGATAGGGAACGATCAGCTTGACCGGCTTGCTCGGGAAGGACTGGGCATTGGCCAGCGACGTTGCAGCCGCCAGCGCAAACAGGCATGCGCCGGCGAAATATTTTTTGACAAGTTTGTTGATCATGAGAAGTCTCCACAAAGGAATGAAATACACATTCGAAAGGAATTTTGTATCGTTTGCAGGAACACTGTATCACCAAGAGGAACAAAATGACAAATCGGTGTTTTCCCTAGTAGGGTGTTGAAAGTGTCTTGCGGTTGTCGTTTCACATAAGGCAGCGTTTCGCCCCGTCTTGTCGCCATGGGGCGGGGTTATGCGATCTATGGCAGGATGTGAGCCAGATTTTTTGACAACCCTCCAAAGGAAATTCAGCATGACCCTCGCCGTCCGCATCAACCAGCACGGTGGTCCCGAAGAACTCACGCTGGTCGACGTTTCCGTTGGCGAACCCGGCCCGGGCGAGATCCGCATTCGCCACAAGGCCATTGGCCTGAATTTCATCGACGTCTATCAGCGCAGCGGCCTGTACCAGTTGCCCATGCCGGTGCAGCTGGGCATGGAGGCGTCGGGTGTGGTGGAGGCGGTGGGCGAGGGCGTGACGCATCTGAAAGTCGGCGACCGCGCGGCCTACGCCAGCCAGCCGCCGGGCAGCTACTGCGAAGTGCGCGTGATGCCGGCCAAATGCGTGTGCCGGCTGCCCGAGGCGATCAGCTTCGAGACCGGCGCGGCCATGATGCTCAAGGGCCTGACCGCCCAGTACCTGCTGCGCCGCACGCAGCCGCAGGGCGGCCTGAACGAGGGCGATTTTGTGCTGTTTCACGCCGCCGCCGGCGGTGTCGGCCTGATCGCCTGCCAGTGGGCCAAGGCCATGGGCCTGCAGCTGATAGGCACGGCCGGCTCCGACGAGAAATGCGCGCTGGCCAGGGCGCATGGTGCGGCCCATGCCATCAACTACGCCAAGGAAGATTTTGTGGCCCGCGTCAAGGAGATCACCGGCGGCCAGGGCGTCAAGGTGGTGTACGACTCGGTCGGCAAGGACACCTTTGAGCGCTCGCTCGATTGCCTGCGCCCCTTTGGCCTGATGGCAAGCTTTGGCAATGCCTCGGGCCCGGTCGCGCCGTTTTCGCCCGGCATCCTGGGTCCCAAAGGCTCGCTCTATCTGACGCGCCAGACCCTGTTCAGCCACATCACGACGCGCGAAACCACGCAGGAAATGGCCGATGACCTGTTTCAGATGGTCACCAGCGGCAAGGTCAAGATTCGCATTGACCAGCGCTTTGCCCTGGCCGATGTGGCCGAGGCGCACCGCACGCTGGAAGCCCGCAAGACCACGGGCTGCACCATTCTCACGCTGTAAACCTGCAAGAGACTCGTCATGACGCCGCCTGCGCTTGACCTGGACTGGCTGCGCGCCCTGCGCGCCGCAGCCATCCAGCCGCCCTTGCGGCCGCGCGTGCCGCTCTGGGCCGGCGAATCAGTGATCGGTTCGGTTGAACCCGATTTTTTGCATCAAATAGCCCTGCAGCCCTTGTCGGAAGGGCAGCATCAGCTCTTAAAAGAAGAGCGCCCTGCGTCGCTGGGCTGGCGCCTGCTGGGCGACGTGACGACCGGCCTGAACCAGCTGGCGGCGGCCCTGCAGGCTGCCGGCCTGGCCGGCGTCTGGCGCGACGAGCAGCTCGTGGTCACTGACCAGCTGGGCCATCGCAAGGGTACGGTGGAACGCGCCGCCGTGCGGCCGCTGGGCATCACCACGCTGGCCGTGCACCTCGTCGGTCAAAGCGAAGACGGCCGTTTCTGGGTGCAGCAGCGAGCCTTCGACAAGGCCAACGACCCCGGCCTGTGGGACACGCTGATGGGCGGCATGGTGGCGGCGGCCGACACGGTGGAGAGCGCGCTGGCGCGCGAGACCTGGGAGGAGGCCGGGCTGCGGGTCGCCGACTTGCGCGACATGCGCTACGGCGGGCGCCTGAGCACCTGCTGGCCCTCCAGCGATGGCCGCGGCGCGGGTTATGTGCGTGAGCAGATCGACTGGTATTGCTGCACCGTCCCCGACGGGCTTGTGCCCAACAACCAGGACGGCGAGGTCGAGCAGTTTTGCCTGATGGATGCGGGGCAATTGCTCCAGGCCATGCAGCGCGGTGAATTCACCACCGAAGCCGCGCTGATCCTGGCCGATGTGATGAGGCTGCCCTGAGCCTGCGCCCGGGGCCGGCTGGCGAATTCAGGGCTTGACGCTCAGCGCCGCGGGCCGCAGGCGGTTCGGGGCCAGCGCGCCCGCCGAGTCCAGAATCGGGTAGGCGATGGAGCAGATATGCGAGTTGATGCGTTTCAGGTCGCTGATCAGGTCAATGTGCAGCGAACTGGTCTCAATGCTTTCCATGGTGTTGTCCGACAGCCGGCCCAAATGGGTGGTGGCATAGGCGCGTTCCAGATCGCGAAAGCGCGCTTTTTCTTCCAGCAGTTTTTGCGCGTCGCGCACCGTGCCATTCAGGAACACGCTCATGCCCAGGCGCAGGTTGTCTATCAGCCGCTCATGCAGCTCGACGATTTCGGCCATGCCGGCCTCCGAAAATTGGCGGCCGGGCTTGATCTTTTTGTCCTCGATGTCGATCAGCACGCGCTCGATGATGTCGCCGATCTGCTCCATGTTGATGGTGAAGCTGATGATGTCGGTCCAGCGCCGGCTTTCTTCTTCGCCCAGCGCCTCGCGCGAGATTTTGGTCAGGTAGTACTTGATGGACGAGTACAGCTCATCGACCGTGTCGTCCGTCTTGCGCAGGTCTTCGGCCAGCTTGAGGTCGTCTTTCTTGATGACTTCCAGCACGCCGTGCAGCATGGTTTCCACCACATCGGCCTGGTACAGCGCCTCACGCGCCGCGCATGAAATCGCCAGCGAGGGTGTTGCCAGGGCCGACGGGTCCAGGTGGTGCGGCCGGCCATTGGTGGTCGTTTTGTCGGGCTTGGGCAGCAGCTTTTCAACCCAGCGTGCAATCACCTGGGTCCAACCGATAAACACCAGACCCACCAGCAGATTGAAGCTCAAGTGAAACAGCACCACCACGCTGGCAGGTTCGCCGAGGTAGGGGCGCACATGGCGCAGCCACAGGCCGACAAACGGTGCGGCGATGGCCACGCCCAGCAGCTTGAACAGCAGATTGCCCAGTGGCACCTGGCGCACTTCAACGGCAGCGCGCAGGGTGGTAATCACGCCCAGCAGGCCGCTGCCCAGGTTGGCGCCCAGCACCAGGCCCAGCGCCACGTCGAGCGGGACCACGCTGGATGTGGCCAGCGTGGCCGTGAGCAGCACAATTGCCAGGCTTGAATAAGACGCGACCGCCAAAAACGCGCCCACGGTGATTTCCAGCAGCCGGTCGCTGGTTAGCGACGCGAGCAGGGCCTTGACGGCAGGAGACTGCGTCAGCACTTCGGTGGAGGCGCTGACCAGCCGCAGCGCCAGCAGCATCAGGCCCAGGCCAATCAGCACGCGGCCAAAACGGCCGATGTTGCTGTCTTGCCTGGAGATGAACAGCACCACGCCCACGAAGATGAACAGCGGCGACAGCCAGGACAGGTCAAACGAGAACACCACCGCCATCACGCTGGTGCCAATGTCCGCGCCCAGCATGACGGCCAGCGCCAGCGGCAGGGCCACCAGGCCTTGGCCGACGAAGGAGGAAATAATCAGCGAGGTGGCGGTGCTGGACTGCACCAGCGCGGTCACGCCTATGCCGGAGAAGGCGGCCGTGTAGCGGTTGTTGATGCTGCGTGCCAGCACATGGCGCAAATTGGCCCCGAACACCCGCAGGATGCCGGTACGTACAAGATGGGTGCCCCAGACGAGCAGCGCGATGGCCGCCAATAGATTCAACAAATGCTTCATATTTTCAGGGCCACTATACGCCTGACTTGGGCCCCTGAAGCGAGTTGGCGCTCTGGCTATTTTGTTTTTCGCACCCGGCGCAGTTCATCCAGAATCAGGCAAATTGCACCGAGGGTGATGGCGCTGTCGGCAATGTTGAAGGCCGGGAAATGCCAGCCGCGGTAGTGAAAGTCCAGAAAGTCCACCACATAGCCATGCAGGCTGCGGTCAATCACATTGCCGATGGCACCAGCCAGAATGCAGGCCAGCGCCAGCGAAAACAGCCTTTGCCCGGCGTGCGACTTGAGCATCCAGACGATGAAAAGCGCCGCCGCAATGCCGATGGCGGTGAAAAACCAGCGTTGCCAGCCCGACGCGGACGCCAGGAAGGAAAACGCCGCGCCGCTGTTGTGCACCCGCACGACATTGAAGAAGCTGGTGACGTAGGTCGCGTCGCCCAGCCGGTAGTAACCCAGGATCAGCACCTTGGTGAACTGGTCGGCGATCAGCAGGATCAGCGCCAGGCCCAGCCAGGGCAGCATGGCGCTTGAGTTTTTCCCGAGGCTGCTTTTGGCCATTACGCGAATTTCCTGTCTTCACCCGCGCCATACAGATTGCTGGTGCAGCGGCCGCAAATGGTGGGGTGGGCGGCGTCATGGCCGACGTCCTCGCGGTAATGCCAGCAGCGCTCGCATTTGGCGGCTGAACTGGGTTTTACCCTTGACTGGATTGCGCCTCCAGCTATCAAATCAATAGCGGATGTGATGAAGACGAACTTCAGGTCCGCGCCCAGGCTGGTCAGCAGCGCGTGGTCCTCGGCATTGACCTCCAGCGCCACATTGGCCTGCAGCGACGAACCCACCTGGCCCTCGGCCCGCAGGGCTTCGATGTCCTTGTTGACCGCATCGCGGATCTCGCGTATGCGCGTCCACTTGGCCAGCAGCGCGTCGTCCTGCGGCCTGAACTCGGCGTAGGTCTCCACAAAAATGGATTCGGACTGGCCGAACACCTTCCACGCCTCTTCGGCCGTGAAGCTCAGGAACGGCGCCATCCAGCGCAGCATGGCATGGGTGATCTGCCACAGGGCGGTTTGCGCGCTGCGGCGTGCCAGCGATTTCGGGCCCGTGGTGTAGAGCCGGTCTTTCAGGATGTCGAGGTAGAAGGAGCCCAGGTCTTCGCTGCAGTAGATTTGCAGCTTGGACACCACCGGGTGAAACTCATAGACCTCGTAGTGGGCCAGGATGTCGGCCTGCAGCTGCGCCGCGCGGCTCAGCGCGTAGCGGTCTATCTCCAGCATCTGCTCAAACGGCACGGCATCCTTGGCCGGGTCGAAGTCGCTGACGTTGGCCATCAGAAAGCGCAGCGTGTTGCGGATGCGGCGGTAGGCATCGACCACACGGGCCAGGATCTTGTCGTCAATGCCCAGGTCGCCCGAGTAGTCGGTGGAGGCGCACCAGAGGCGGATGATCTCGGCGCCCAGCTTGTCGCTGACCTCCTGCGGCACCACCACATTGCCTTCGCTCTTGCTCATCTTGCGGCCCTTGCCGTCCACGGTGAAACCGTGTGTCAGCAGGCCCTTGTAAGGCGCGTGGTCGTACATCGCACAGGCGGTGAGCAGCGAAGAATGGAACCAGCCGCGGTGCTGGTCATGGCCTTCCAGGTACAGGTCGGCCGGCCAGGCGGATTGCGCCGCATGGCTGTGCCGCAGCACATGGTCGTGCGTGGTGCCGGAGTCAAACCAGACGTCCAGGATGTCGGTGCTCTTGGTGTAGTGGGCCGCATCCTGCTCGCCAATCAGCGACTCGGGCGTGGCCTTGCTCCAGGCCTCGATGCCGCCGGCCTGCACCATGCTGGCGGCCTGGTCCATGATTTCCATGGTCCGCGGATGCAGCTCGCCAGTGGCGTTGTGGATGAAGAAGGGCAGCGGCACGCCCCAGTTGCGCTGGCGGCTGATGCACCAGTCGGGCCGCCCGGCAATCATGTCGCGCAGGCGGGTCTTGCCGTTCTCGGGGTAGAAGCTGGTTTCTTCAATCGCGGCCAGGGCCAGCTGGCGCAGGGTTTTGCCGGCCTTGTCCTTGGTGAAGACGCCTTCGCCCTCATCCATGCGCACAAACCACTGGGCCGCCGCGCGGTAGATCACCGGCGTCTTGTGGCGCCAGCAATGCGGGTAGCTGTGAACGATGTCATGGGTGTCGAACAGGCGGCCGTGTTCGCGCAGCTTGTCGATGATCAGCGGCGCGGCTTTCCAGATGTTGAGGCCGCCAAACAGCGGCAGCTCATCGACGTAACGGCCGTTGCCCTGCACCGGATTCAGGATGTCGTCGTAGGACATGCCGTGGGTCAGGCAGCTGTTGAAGTCCTCCACGCCATAGGCGGGCGACGAATGGACGATACCGGTGCCGTCGTCGGCGGTGGCGTAGTCGGCCAGGAACACCGGGCTGAGGCGGCGGTAACCCTCGTCCACCTCGTACAGCGGATGCATGAAATTGAGGCGCTCGAGGTTTTCGCCCCGGGTGGTGGCCAGCACCGTGCCCGTGAGCTGGTAGCGCTCCACGCATTTGTCGACCAGCGAGGCGGCCATCACCAGCAGGCCGCGTTCGGTGTCAACCAGCGCGTAGTCCAGCTCGGGGTTCAGGTTGAGTGCCTGGTTGGCCGGAATGGTCCAGGCGGTGGTGGTCCAGATCACCGCAAACGCGTCTTTGGCCAGGCTCTTCAAGCCAAAGGCGGCGGCCAGCTTGTCGGGTTCGGCGCATTTGAAGCCGACATCCAGCGTCTGCGATTTCTTGTCGGCGTATTCGATCTCGAACTCGGCCAGCGAGGAGCCGCAGTCAAAACACCAGTAGACGGGTTTCAGGCCGCGGTAGACAAAGCCGCGTTCCATGATGCGTTTGAGCGCGCGGATTTCCTGGGCTTCATTGGCGAAATCCATGGTGCGGTAGGGGTTGTCCCACTCGCCCAGCACGCCCAGGCGCTTGAAGTCGGCCATCTGGCCGGCGATCTGCTCGGTGGCAAAGGCGCGGCTCTTGGCCTGCACCTCATCGCGCGGCAGGTTGCGGCCATGCAGTTTCTCAATGGCGTTTTCAATCGGCAGGCCGTGGCAGTCCCAGCCCGGCACATAGATGGCGTCCAGGCCCTTGAGCTGGCGCGCCTTGACGATCATGTCTTTGAGCACCTTGTTGACGGCGTGGCCGATGTGGATCTTGCCGTTGGCGTAGGGCGGGCCGTCGTGCAGCACAAACTTGGGCGCGCCGCAGCGGGCATCGCGCAGCTTTTTGTAAATGCCCTTGTCTTCCCATTCCCGGGCCCAGCCGGCCTCGCGCTTGGGCAGGTCGCCGCGCATGGGAAAGGGCGTGTCGGGCAGGTTCAGGGTGCTGCGGTAATCGGTTTTGGTGTCGGACATGGCTTGCTTTTGTTGGGAGGCGGCCTGCAAAGGCAAAGCCGCAGGAAAACGTGCGGAAGTTGGGAAGGGGAAAGGCCGTTCGCCGGTGAGCGGGAGGCGACAAGCCAGGGCGACGAGATCGTCTAAATTCGGTCGCGCGTGGTCTGGCGGCTGGTTTCCGTGTGCATGGACGCAGGGAAGGACTGGGCAAAAAATGCCCGAGCATCGTCGCAGTCTTTGTCGATGCCCGCCTTCAGGCTGTCCAGACTGTCGTACTTCAGTTCGTCATGCAGTTTGTGTAGCAGTTCCACGCGGATGATTTTACCGTATGCCCCTTCGGGGCCAAGGCTGGCGGGCCATTCGAGGCAGTAGGTCTCGAGCAGCACGCGCCCGCCATTCACATCCTCGGGGTCCAGCGAAGGCCGTATGCCCAGATTGGCGACACCGGGCAGCGGCTGGTCGGTCAGGCCATGCACATGCACGGCAAAAATCCCGCTGGCGGCCGGCTTCCAGTGGGCAAAGCGCAGGTTGAGGGTGCGAAAGCCCAGGTCGCGGCCCAGCTTGCGGCCGTGCACCACATGGCCCGAGATGCTGTAGGGCCGGCCCAGCAGGCTGGCCACGCGGTCCATCCGGCCCTCAGCCAGGGCCTCACGCACGGCCGAGCTGGATACCCGGGTGCCATGCACCTCATAACTGTTCATGCGGGCCACGTCAAAACCCAGGCGTTCACCCGCCGCATCAAGCATGGCGTAGTCACCGGCGCGCTTGCTGCCAAAGCGAAAGTCATCGCCCACCAGCACGTAGCGGGTCCCCAGCCCCCGCACCAGCACGTCCTGGATAAAGGCTTCGGGCGGCTGCGACGACAGGCGCGCATCAAAGGGCAGCACCACGCACTGGTCGATGCCGCAGCGGGCCAGCTCGGTGAGCTTGTCGCGCAGCGTTGCAATGCGCGCCGGGGCCAGTTCGGGTTTGCGGGCCAAGGCGGCGAAATAGTCGCGCGGGTGCGGCTCGAAACTCATGACGCAGCTGGGCACGCCGCGGTGCTGGGCCTCGTTTTTAAGCAGTGCCAGCATGGCCTGATGACCCCGGTGCACGCCATCGAAATTGCCAATCGTCAGGGCGCAATCGGACGCCAGCTGGGGGTGGTGATAACCGCGAAAAACTTTCATGCTGGCAATTATCGTTTTTATAGCGGCCTGGCCCAGGTGGACGGTTCCGGCTGGACGGCGGCGAATGACAAATTGGAACCTGTTTGTCATGATTTCACTGTATATTGCTAGTTAATCGGCTTGATGTCGTGTCTCCTGACGTAATTCACCATGGTGGAGGTTCGTTTTGAAGGTCTTGAAGCTCTCAGCCCAGGGATTGCCACAGTCCTGGATCAGCCTTGAAGAGGCCGTGCTGCATTACGCGGCGGATGAGGTGCGCTGGGAGATCGGAGCGCAGGTGGCCATTTTTCACGGCGGCCACAATGCCATCACGGGTGCGCAGTCCATCATCACGGTCAACAGCATCATAGGCACCAAGGGCGTGCCCAACATCAACCCGTTTGACTTGAAGCCCGGCCTGACCAACAGCAAGCTGTTTGCGCGTGACCGCAATGTCTGCGCCTACTGCGGCGGGCATTTTCACGAAGAAGACCTGACGCGCGAGCACATCATCCCCTTTGCCCAGAACGGCGTCGACATCTGGATGAATGTGGTGACCGCCTGCCGCGCCTGCAACCACCGCAAAAGCAGCCGCACCCCCGAGCAGGCCCGCATGCCGCTGCTGTACACGCCCTATGTGCCCAGCCTCTGGGAAGACTTCATCCTGCGCAACCGCCGCATTCTGGCCGACCAGATGGAGTTTTTGATGGCGCACCTTCCGAAAACCTCGCGCTTGCACGCCTGAGGCCACCGCCCCGGCCGGCGGGCAGGCTTGTGGTCAAATAAGGGTTTTCCCTTATATTTTCTTCATGATCGTTCGAGATCGACCTTCCGGCATCGGGCTGTTTTTTGCAGTGCGCGGTTCCATCCTGCCGCGGATTCGAACCACCTTGCTGGTCAACACGCTGAGCGCGATTCTGGTGACGATTGCGCACGGCAACTTCTTCACGCTCAAGATCACGCTGACGACCATTCCCTTCACCCTGATCGGTTTGCCACTGGCGATTTTCCTCGGCTTTCGCAACTCTGCCGCCTACGACCGCTACTGGGAAGGGCGCAAGCTGTGGGGCGAACTGGTGCTGCGCTGCCGCACCCTTTCCAGGCAGTGCCAGAGCTTTATCCAGCCGGTTGAGCTGTCCGGGCAGGCGCCAGCGACCCTGGCGCGCCAACGCCTGGTTTATCGCGCCATCGCCTTCGTGCATGCCCTGCGTCTGCAACTGCGTGACCGGCAGGACTGCAGCGAACTGCAGCGCTGGATCCCCGAGGCCGAGTGGCCCGGCCTGCAGCAGGCCTGCAGCAAGCACGACGCGCTGATGCTGCAAATGGGCAAGGAACTGGGGCAATGCCAGCAACAGGGCTGGATTGATCCCTGCCTGGCGGCGAGCATTGACCACACCTTGTCCGCCATGACGGCCGCTGCCGCCTCCTGCGAACGCATCAAAGGCACGCCTGTGCCTTTTTCCTACACGCTGCTGCTGCATAGAACGGCGTATCTCTATTGTTTTTTGCTGCCCTTCGGGCTGGTCGACAGCATAGGCTTCATGACCCCCTTCGTGGTGGCCATCGTGGCCTACACCTTTTTTGGCCTGGATGCGCTGGGCGATGAGATCGAGGAACCGTTTGGTCTGGAGCCCAACGACTTGCCGCTCGATACCCTGTGCCGGACCATCGAGGTCGATCTGCTGGAGTCCCTGGGCGAAACCTCGCCGCGGGCCAGGCTGGAGCCGGTTCAATACCGTTTGACCTGAGGCTGGCACATGTCCTGGACTTTTGAGCCGGGCGCACAGCCCCCCAAAAAAAAGCCCACCGCTGCGGTGGGCTGTTCGTCAAGACCGGCGTGCGGGCGGGCCGCCCGTTCAAGGGGGGCAAGCCTCAGGCAAACACCCCGGCCGTCTCCTGCATGTTCGCCGATACCTGGCCCAGGTGGTGCAAGGTGTCGCCAAAGCTCATCTCCAGCTGGGTCAGCTTCTTGAAGTAGTGGCTTACGATGTACTCGTCGGTCACGCCAATGCCGCCATGCAGCTGCACCGCCTGCTGGCCGACAAAACGCATGGACACGCCCAGCTGGTACTTGGCTCTGGCCATGGCGCGGCGGCGTTCGTCCGCCGGCGCATTGAGCTTGAGCGAGGCGTAGTAGCTCATGGAGCGGGCCAGTTCCAGCTGCATCTTCATGTCGGCGACGCGATGGCGCAGCGCCTGGAAGCTGCCGATGGCCACGCCAAACTGCTTGCGGGTGTTCAGGTACTCCACCGTGACGGCCAGTGTCTTGTCCATCACGCCGATGGCCTCGGCGCAGCTGGCGGCAATGCCGATGTCGATGGCGTGGGCCAAAGCCGCCAGGCCGTCCCGCGTGATCAGGCTGGCCGGTGCGTTGGTCAGCGTCACTTCGGCGGCCCGCGCGCCATCCTGCGTGCCGTAGCCGCGCGTCGCTACACCGGCTGCCGCGCGCTGCACCAGAAACAGCGCCATCTTGCCGTCGGCCAGCGCGGGCACGATGAAGGCATCGGCCTGGTCGCCCGCAGGCACTATGCTTTTGATAGCTGTCAGCGCCCATGTGTTGCCAACTGCAGCCGCTTTCGCCTCACATGTTTCGAAGCGGTAGCGGGCCGCGCGTTCCTGGTAGGCCAGCACCACCAGGCTTTCGCCCGAAGCTATTTTTGACAGCCAGTCTGACTTGAGCCGATCCGGCGCATGGCTGGAGAGCAGGGCACCGGCCATCAGGGTCTGGGCCAGGGGCTCCAGCACCATGCCGCGCCCCAGCTCTTCCATCACCACCATGCCTTCCACCGGGCCCATGCCGAGTCCGCCATGGTCGTCGGGAATATAGAGGCCCGTCAGGCCGAGTTCGGCCAGCTGGCCGTAGGCCTCGCGTGAGAATCCACCGGCCTTGGCAATACCGCGCCGGCGTTCGAAGTCGTAGCCCTTGTCCACCCATTTGCGCACCGCGTCGCGCAGCTGTTCCTGGTCGTCCGTGAAATCAAAATCCATGATGTATTCCTTTAGCCCGGCTCTTTAACCCAGAACCACTTGTGACACGATGTTGCGCTGCACCTCGTTGGAACCGCCGTAAATCGTGGTCTTGCGCAGGTTGAAATAGGTCGAGGCCAGCGGTGCATTGGCCGGCATGCCACCGGGAAAATCGCCCTGCCAGCCGGCTTCCATGGCTTCCGCGATGAAGGGCAGGCTGTAGGGGCCGGCCGCCAGCATCATGAGTTCGCTGTAGCGCTGCTGGATTTCGCTGCCCTTGATTTTGAGCAGGCCGGCGATGTCCAGCGAGTTCTTGCCGGATTTTTCAGCCGAGAGCACGCGCAGCACCAGCATTTCCAGCGCCACCACATCGACTTCGAGCTTGGCGATTTCGTCGCGAAAGCGCAGATCGTCGTAAACGCCTTCGGCCTTGGCGATGCGCTTGAGCCGCTCCAGTTCGCGCTTGGAGCGGTTCACGTCGGCGATGTTGGTGCGCTCGTGGCTGAGCAGGTGCTTGGCGTAGGTCCAGCCCTGGTTTTCTTCGCCGATCAGGTTCTCGGCGGGCACTTGCACATTGTCGAACCAGACCTCGTTGACCTCGGCCTCGCCGTCGAGCAGCATGATGGGGCGTACCGTGACGCCTGGCGACTTCATGTCGATCAGCAGAAAGGAAATGCCGGTCTGCGGCTTGCCTTCGCTGCTGGTGCGCACCAGGCAAAAAATCCACTCGCCGTACTGGCCCAGCGTGGTCCAGGTCTTTTGGCCGTTGACGAGGTATTGGTCGCCCTGCCGTTCGGCCCGGCATTTGAGTGAAGCCAGGTCTGAGCCCGAGCCCGGCTCGCTATAACCCTGGCTCCACCAGACATCGCCGCTGGCGATGCCGGGCAGAAAACGCCGCTGCTGCTCTTTGCTGCCAAAAGCCATGATGACCGGTGCCACCATGACCGGGCCAAACGGCATCACGCGGGGTGCGCCGGCCAGCGCGCATTCTTCTTCAAACAGGTGTTTTTGCACGGCATTCCAGCCGGGGCCGCCAAACTCCTTGGGCCAGCCGTAGCCCAGCCAGCCTTTTTTGCCCAGGATTTTGGCCCAGCGCTGCAGGTCCTCACGCGACAGGCGCAGGGCGTTGTGCACCTTGTGCGAAAGGTCGGCGGGCAGGTTGGCCTGAACCCAGGCGCGTATCTCTTTGCGAAAGGCCTGCTCTTCGGGGGTAAACGCTAAATCCATGCATGTCTCCGTAACGCGTCAGTGAAGAGGTGGTTTTAGCACGAATGTGCTTTTTGACCTGTCAAGGCGGAGACAAAGCGGCCTAAGCCGGCGAATCAGCGCGGGCGGTATTCAGGGCTTCACTCCGGGTCGGGCAGGGCAATGCCCAGTTGCTCGCTGATGCTCAGCACATGGCTGCGCAGTTGCGCGTTGTCTGCCTTGAGCCGGGCCAGCGTGTTTTCCAGGGCGGTCACGCGGGCCAGCAGGCCGTCGGCCTCGGCGCTCGTGGGGGCGCTGGCCAGCAGGGCCTGGATGTCGGGCTCGCCGCACAGCAGGTGGACCCAGCGCTGCTCGCGGGCGCCCGCTGCGCGGGGCAGTTTTTGCACCGTGGCCTGGCCACCGTCATCGCCGCGCTGTTGCAGCTCCAGCAGCACCGCCTCCACCGCGGCCGAATCGGCAAAGCGGTACCAGCGTTCGCCATTGGTGCGCAGCTCGGCGGCGGTTTGCGGGCCGCGCAGCATCAGCAGGCCAATCACCACGGCCTGGGGTTCGGTGGCGCCGGTGGCGCGCTGGAAATTGTGTTCATAGCGCGGCACCCGGCTGGAGCTGCCCTCAAAGACCAGGCTTTGCGCCTTCAGGCTGGCAATGGCGGCGCGCGCTTCATCGTCATTCAGCTCCATCAAGGGCTCGCGGCTGGTTTTCTGGTTGCAGCCCGCCACCAGCGCGTTCAGGCTCAGGGGGTAGCTGTCGGGCACGGTGCGGGCTTTTTCCATGAGCGTGGCCAGCACGCGGGCTTCGATCGGGGTCAGGGTTCTGAGGGTCATAAACTAAAATTTGAAGGTAGCAGCACAAGGCGATAAGAAACAATATGGCAAGCAGTCCAAGGAACATCGTTATTTTGATCTCTGGCGGTGGTTCCAACATGGCGGCCATCGCCAGGGCGGCGCAAAAGCAGGCCTGGCAGGAAAAACTGGGCGCCCGCGTGGTGGCCGTCATCAGCAACAGGCCCGATGCGCAGGGACTGGCGCTGGCGGCCGGACTGGGCCTGGCGACGCAGGTGGTGGACCACAAGCGCTTCGAATCGCGCGAGGCCTTTGATGCGGCGCTGCAGAGCGTGATCGACGGCTACCAGCCCGCGCTGGTGGTGCTGGCCGGCTTCATGCGCATACTCACGCCCGGCTTTGTGCAGCATTACGCGGGCCGGCTGATCAACATCCATCCTTCGCTGCTGCCGGCCTTTACCGGCCTCAACACGCACCAGCGCGCCATCGATGCCGGCTGCCAGGTGGCGGGCGCCACGGTGCACCAGGTGACGGCCGAGCTGGACCATGGCGCCATTCTGGCGCAGGCGGTGGTGCCGGTGTTGCCGGGCGACAGCGCCGCCACGCTGGCGGCGCGCGTGCTGACGCAGGAGCACCTGATCTACCCGCAAGCCGTTCGCGCCTTTTTTGAGCGCGCCGCCTGAGCGCCGCGGGCCTGTCTGCGTTCCGAATGAAGTTGTTGCGACCTCGGGATTGAATCCAGTGGGCGATCTGCCCCGTATTCATGACAGCCGCTTGCCAGTCACGGTGATGGCGGCCTTCGTAACAACCTCTGTTCAAAGGAGTTCACATGCAGACACAACACAAACTGGCCGCTCTGGGCCTGGCGCTGGCCCTGTCGGTGGCCACCGTTTCCGCTTTCGCGCAAGTGATGGTGGGCGGCGCGCCCATGCTTGCTTCCAAAGACATCATCGACAACGCCGTCAATTCCAGGGACCACACCACGCTGGTGGCGGCCGTCAAAGCCGCCGGCCTGGTGGAGACGCTCAAGGGCCCGGGCCCCTTCACGGTGTTCGCACCGACCAACGCCGCTTTTGCAGCCTTGCCGGCCGGCACGGTGGACAACCTGCTCAAGCCTGAAAACAAGGGCATGCTGAGCGGCATCCTGACCTACCACGTGGTCGCCGGCAAGATGGACGCGGCAATGCTCGCCAAGGCCATTGCCGACGGCAAGGGCAAGGCCACGCTGAAAACCGTGGCCGGCGGCAGTCTGACCGCCACGGCGGCCGGCGGTGGCGTGACCCTCACCGACGAAAAAGGCGGCTCGGCCAGGGTGGCGATTGCCGATGTCTACCAGTCCAATGGCGTGATCCATGTCGTGGACAAGGTGTTGCTGCCCAAATAATGGGCTAATGGGCGCGCCGGCCCCGTGTCCGATGAAAGCCCGTGTGCGTGTAAGCGCGCACGGGCTTTCTTGTTTTACGGGGCTTTCAGCTGATGCAGCGCCGCCTTGACGATGCTGTGCGCATTGACGCCAAAAAATTCGCGCAGGGCGGCCCGCGTATCGCTGCGGCCGAAGCCGTCGGTGCCCAGCGTCAGGTAGCTGCGGCCTTCGGGCAGAAAGGCGCGGATGCTTTCGGGCACGGCGCGCACATAGTCGGTGGCGGCAACAATCGGCCCCTGGCTGGCGCGCAGCTGCTGCGTGATGAAGGCTTCCGTGGTGCTGTCCCCGTTCAGTGCATGCTGCTGGCAGGCCGCGCCGTCGCGCGCCAGCTCACTCCAGCTGGTCACGCTGAAGACCGTCGCCTCGATGCCAAGCTCTGCCAGTTGCTGCGCCGCCTTGATCACCTCGGTCAGGATGGCGCCTGAGCCCAGCAGCGTCACATGCTTAAGTGTTTCAGGGGCCTGGTCCTTGTTGGATGGGTGTGAGTAGCTATCAAATTGGTAGCATCCGAGGATGATGTTGGCCTCGGAACCCGGCCGCAGCTCGGGCTGGGCGTAGTTCTCGTTCATCAGGGTCACGTAATAGAACACGTCCTGCTGCTCCACCATCATCTCGCGTATGCCGCGGTCCATGATGACGGCCAGTTCGCAGGCGAAGGCCGGGTCATAGGCCCTGCAGTTGGGAATGGTGGCCGCCATCAAATGGCTGGAACCGTCCTGGTGCTGCAGGCCTTCGCCGCCCAGCGTGGTGCGGCCCGAGGTCGCGCCCAGCAAAAAGCCGCGTGCCCGCTGGTCGGCGGCGGCCCAGATCTGGTCGCCGACGCGCTGAAAGCCGAACATGGAGTAGTAGATGTAGAAGGGCAGCATGGCCAGGCCATGCACGCTGTAGCTGGTGGCCGCGGCGGTCCAGCTGGCCAGCGCGCCGGCTTCGCTGATGCCCTCTTCCAGGATCTGGCCGTCCAGCGCCTCGCGGTAGCTCAGCACCGAGCCGATGTCTTCGGGGGCGTAGCGCTGGCCCACGCTGGAATAAATGCCGACCTGCTTGAACAGGTTGGCCAT
>CAZWDK010000015.1:0-23803 GCA_964633095.1 uncultured Polaromonas sp.
TTTCCCGCCTTTTTTCGAAAAGACCAACCATGAATACGACGGATGCGAAGCGCGTCCTCGAAACAGCACTCATTTGCGCGCAGCAACCCTTGCCATTGCGTGAGATGGGCGTCTTGTTTAACGGGGCACTGACTGCCGACAGCCTTAAGCTGGTGCTGGAAGACCTGCAAAACGACTGGTCGGGTCGTGGCGTGGAACTGGTTCATGTGGCGACCGGCTGGCGCTTCCAGAGCAGGCCGCAAATGCGCGAGTACCTGGACCGGCTGCACCCCGAAAAACCGCCCCGCTACAGCCGGGCCACCCTGGAGACGCTTGCCATCATCGCCTACCGCCAGCCCGTGACGCGTGGCGACATGGAAGACATCCGCGGCGTCACGATCAACAGCATGATCCTCAAGCAACTGGAAGATCGCGGTTGGGTCGAGGTGATTGGCCACAAGGAAACCGTGGGCCGCCCCGCGCTTTATGCGACGACCAGGCAGTTTCTCGAGGATCTGGGGGTGGAGTCACTGGATCAACTGCCGGCCATGGAGAGCCCGCCCGCCCAGGTGGTTGCACTCGAACAATTCGAGCTGGGCAATTCCGATCTTGCGCTGCTGCCGGAGACCGAGTTGGCCGCCTCGCCGGAATTTGCCCATGTTGAAACCCTGGAACGGCTGCTGAACCCGGTTCAGCCTGAAGTCCGGCATGGCGATGCGCCTGACAACAGTGAAGTTTCTGTCCTCGATACCCCTGCGCTCGATGCCAGCGGCCCGAACACCTGAATGTAAAAATATGAATCAACAAGACCACCCGGCCTCCGAAACTGCGACGACGCCCGACGAGGCGTCAAACAAGGCTGCAGCCCAGGAACAGCAGGCGCAAGATGCTCCTGATTCGGTAGCAAAACCCGATCAGGAGGCGGCGTCTTCGTCCCCGGCCGGGGCTGGGCGCAAGGCGCGAGCCGTTGCGGCGACCGCCATCCGCTTTGAAGACGTGGTGACCGGGCAGTTTGACGCCGACGAAGACGATGCCGGGCTGGAAGTCTCGAAGCGGGTGTTGTCGCCGCAGCCCGAAACACCCAAGCTGCACAAGGTGCTGGCGCAAGCCGGCCTGGGTTCGCGGCTGGAGATGGAGCAGCTGATTCTCGAAGGGCGCATTTCGGTCAATGCCGAGCCCGCCCATATCGGGCAGCGCATCCAGTTTGGCGATACCGTCAAGGTCAATGGCAAGCCGATCCGGGTGCGCATTGATCCGCCGCCACCGCGCGTGATTGCCTACCACAAGCCTGTCGGCGAGGTGGTCACGCATGACGACCCGCAGAACCGGCCCACTGTGTTTCGGCGCTTGCCCAAATTGTTTCAGGGCAAATGGCAGTCCGTGGGGCGGCTTGACCTGAATACCGAGGGCCTGCTGCTGCTGACCAGCTCCGGCGAGCTGGCCAACAAGCTGATGCATCCGCGCTTTGGGCTGGAGCGCGAATACGCCGTGCGGGTGTTGGGGGCGCTGAATAACGAAGAGAAAAAGCGCCTGCTTGAGGGCGTGAGCCTTGACGATGGCGTGGCGCAGTTCAGCTCTATCGAGGCCGGCGGCGGCGAGGGCGCCAATTGCTGGTACCGGGTGACGATTTCCGAAGGGCGCAACCGCGAGGTCAGGCGCATGTTCGAGGCGGTCGGCCATGCCGTGAGCCGTCTGATACGGATCCGCTATGGCGCCATGGTGCTGCCGCGCGGCCTCAAGCGCGGCGCGTTTGTCGAGCTGGACGAACAGGATATTCGGGCGCTGACCAATGCCGCGACCCGTTCCGAATCCCGCGACTACCCGCGTGTTGCATCGGCAAGCCCGGCCGTTGAAGGCGGCGGCGAACAGCGTCAGGGTCCGCGCCGGAATGAGCGTTCGCGGGGAGGCCGCGGGCGGCCGCCCGCCAGCACTGCCAGGCCCGGCGATGGCCTGCCCCAGGCGGATGGCGAGCAGGAGCCGCATGATTTGCAGCCGCCGCCGAACCGGATGGATTCCGCGCCCAGAGGTAATAGGCGCCGCGGCGGCAATGGCCGCGGTCAGGGCGGTAATTTTGCTGCCGGCCCGCGGACTGGCCCGGCGCCAGGCAGCAATAGCCCGCAAGGGCAGAGACGGCGCGATGACCGCGGTGACAAAAATGCCGGCGGCGGTCAGCCCGATCCCATGAAAACCTCTTTTGGCTATATCGGAGCCGACACCTTTACCCGGCAGCGTCAAGGCCAGGGCCAACGTCGCACCGGCGGCGGTTCCGGCATGGGCGGCGGCGGTCAGCGCCGAGGCGGTGGCAATGCCGGGGGCGGTGGAAACCGCGGTGGCGGCAATCGTGGCGGTGGAAGCCGTGGCGGAAATCGTTAGGTCCACCGCAACTATTTGATTTTGCAGGCTTGCGCGGAACGCGCCGCCCTGCGGGTTAAAATCATAGGCTTTATTCAGTTTTTTGAATAATTTAAAAATTCCCAATTCAAAGATTCAAGGTTAAGGAAAATTCATGGCCATCGAACGCACTCTCTCCATCATCAAACCTGACGCAGTGGCAAAAAATGTCATTGGCCAGATCTATGCGCGCTTTGAAGCCGCTGGCCTGAAAGTGGTCGCTGCCAAAATGGCTTATTTGTCGCAGGGCGAAGCCGAAGCGTTTTACTCCGTGCACAAAGAGCGTCCCTTCTTCAAGGACCTGGTTTCCTTCATGATTTCCGGTCCTGTCATGATTCAGGCACTGGAAGGCGAAGGCGCCATCCTGAAGAACCGCGACCTGATGGGCGCTACCGATCCGAAGAAGGCTGCTGCTGGCACCATTCGTGCTGATTTCGCTGACAGCATTGATGCCAACGCCGTTCACGGCTCTGATGCCGCCGAAACGGCCCAGGCGGAAATCGCCTTCTTCTTCCCAGGCATGAACGTTTACTCGCGCTAACCATGCTGGTCCCCATGTCTTGCTACCCCCAACCCGGGTCGTCGCTTGCTTGGGGCGGCCCGGCGTGTCGCTCACTGCGATGACAGCCAACCTTCTTGACTACGATCTGGAGGGTTTGGCCGCCTTTTGTGAGCGGCTCGGCCAAAAGCGCTTTCGCGCCACCCAGCTGTTTCGCTGGATTCATCAGAAAGGTGCGTCAGATTTTGAGCAGATGACGGATCTGGCAAAGTCCTTGCGCGAAAAACTTGCCGTATCGGCCCACATCCAGGGGCTCAAAGTGGTGTCCCGCCACGACTCGTCCGACGGCACCATCAAATGGCTGTTTGACGTGGGCGCGGGCGATGTCATAGAGACGGTCTTTATTCCCGAAGCCGACCGCGGAACCCTGTGCATTTCATCGCAGGCCGGCTGCGCTGTGGGCTGCCGCTTTTGCTCGACCGGGCATCAGGGTTTTAGCCGCAATCTCACCACCGGGGAAATTATTTCCCAGCTCTGGTTCGCCGAGCATTTCCTGCGCCAGCATCTGGGCAAGGACGAACGCGTCATTTCCAATGTGGTCATGATGGGCATGGGCGAGCCCTTGCAGAACTACTCACAATTGCTGCCGGCGCTGAAGGTCATGCTGGATGACCATGGATATGGCTTGTCGCGCCGCCGGGTGACGGTTTCGACCTCCGGCGTGGTACCCATGATTGACCGGCTGGCCAAAGACTGCCCGGTAGCCCTGGCCGTGTCATTGCACGCACCCCAGGACGCGCTGCGCGACAACCTGGTGCCACTGAATAAAAAATACCCGATCGCCGAATTGCTGGAGGCCTGCAGCCGCTACCAGGTGGCGGCGCCGCGCGACTTCATCACATTTGAATACTGCATGCTTGACGGGGTCAACGACCAGCCCGAGCATGCGCGCCAGCTGGTGAGCCTGATGCAGGCGCACGCCCCAGGGGGTTTGTCGTGCAAATTCAACCTGATTCCATTTAATCCATTCCCGGCCTCGGGCCTGAAGCGCTCGGCCATGCCGCAAGTCATGGCCTTTGCGAAAATTTTGCTTGATGCGGGCATTGTGACCACGGTGCGAAAAACCCGTGGTGATGACATTGACGCAGCCTGTGGCCAACTGGCGGGCGACGTGCAGGACCGGACCGGCGTGGAGCAGCGCATCGCGGCACAACGGCAAGGCATGCTGGCGGGAATCAAGGTGGTCGTGGCCAAGGAGACCGATATATGAGGCTTGTCGTCAATGTGATCGCCATGTCAGCCTGTTGGGGCGCAGTGCTGCTCGCGGGCTGTGCCAGCCAGCAAGGCGCGCCATCGGCATCCGGTGCTCGCAATGACATCATCACCGAGTCGGACGAGCCCGCTCAGCGCAGGCGTGCTCGGCTGCGGCTGGAGCTGGCCACCGGTTATTTCGAGCAGGGGCAGACCAATGTCGCGCTCGATGAAATCAAGCAGTCGCTGGCCACTGACCCGGCTTTTGTGGATGCATACAACCTGCGCGGGCTGGTTTATCTGCGGCTCAACGACGCTGCGCTGGCCGAAGACAGTTTTCGCCGGGCCCTCGCCCTGGATCCGCGTGACGCCGGTGTGGCGCACAACTATGGCTGGCTTCTTTGCCAGCAGGCCCGTTACCCTGAGTCCTTCCGGTTTTTTGCCCAGGCCGCGGCCAATCCGGCTTACAGCGGCAAAGCCAAGACCCTGATGACCCAGGGTGTGTGCCAGGTGCGTGCCGGCCAGCGTGCCGAGGCCGAACAAAGCCTGATGCAGTCTTATGAGCTTGATGCGGGCAACCCGGTGACCGGGTACAACCTGGCCAGCCTGCTTTATGAGCGTGGTGACTTTACGCGGGCGCAGTTTTATATCCGTCGCCTCAATAACAGCGATCTGGCCAATGCTGAAACGCTCTGGCTGGGCATCAAGACTGAACGAAAACTGAACAATCGGGAAGCTGTGCTGCAGTTGGGTGATCAATTGAAAAAACGTTTTGTGCAGTCCTCCCAGGCCGCATCCTACGAAAAAGGTGCGTTCAATGACTAATTTCGACGCGGTGCCGGTCGGGCAGCCCGGTGCTGGTATGGGTGTTTCCGGCTTTGGCGACAGCAGGGGGGCAAGCCCTCAGCAGCCTTCTGCAGGTACCCTGCTGCGCGAGGCAAGGGAAGCGGCTGGCCTGCATATCGCCACCCTGGCGGTGTCGCTCAAGGTGCCGGTCAAAAAACTGGAAGCGCTGGAGCAGGACCGTTATGACCTGTTGCCTGATCTGGTTTTTGCACGGGCACTGGCCTCCAGCGTTTTTCGTACCCTGAAGCTGGATCCCGCCCTGGTGCTTGAGCGCCTGCCGCAAACCGCTGCCCCCATGCTGACCGCCAAGGGTGCGAGCATCAACACGCCTTTCCGCACGCCCGGCCAAGGTTCGGGATGGGCCCTATGGCCACAGGTTTCACGGCCAGCCGTCATCGCCGGCCTGGTTTTGCTGGCGGGCGCGCTGGTGTTGATTTTCCTGCCCGGCATCAAGCCATCTTCCGAGTCCGTGGTCACGGTGGACGCGAGCCCGGCAGAGCGTGCCGGTTCTGCGGTATTGCCGGGCCAGGCGGGCGAAGCCGCAACGGCCGCCACCGCCAGTACTGCCGTTGCCGAGGGTTTGCCATCTTCTTCCGGCGCCGCGCCCCCCATGGCGCCGGCTTCCGCCCAGGCCGCAGTTGCAACGCCAGCTCCGGCCGCAACGCCGGCCACGCAAGCGGCGGCGTTGAGCGCTGCGGTGGCAAATCCGGCCGTGCCAGCGACGCCTTCCAGTATTGTGAGCTTCAGCGCCAAGCGCGAGTCCTGGGTTGAAGTCACCGATGCCAAAGGAACCGTGGTGTTGCGCCGTACCCTGGTTGCTGGCGAGGTCGCTGGCGCGTCCGGCGTGCTGCCGCTGAAAGCCGTGGTGGGCCGGGCCGACGCAACGCAGGTTCAGGTGCGCGGCCAGGCCCTGGATCTGCGCGGGCTGACCCGCGATAACGTAGCCCGATTCGAGGTGAAATAGTGCAACCCTGTCTCCCGATTGAGTCGGCTTTTCCGAAGGCGCGACGTTCCACCCAGGCGCAGATCGTTTGGGGTTCCCGCATAGTGACCGTGGGCGGCGACGCACCGGTGCGTGTCCAGTCCATGACCAACACGGACACCGTCGATGCCATTGGCACCGCTATTCAGGTCAAGGAATTGGCGCTGGCGGGCTCCGAAATGGTCCGCATCACGGTCAATACCCCCGAGGCGGCTGCGGCGGTACCGCATGTGCGGGAGCAACTGGACCGCATGGGCATCGACGTGCCGCTGATCGGTGATTTTCACTACAACGGCCACCGCCTGTTGACCGATTACCCGGCCTGTGCCGAGGCGCTGTCCAAGTACCGCATCAACCCGGGCAACGTCGGCAAGGGCGACAAGCGTGACCGGCAGTTCGGACAAATGATTGAAGCCGCAATGCGCTGGAATAAAACCGTGCGCATTGGCGTGAACTGGGGCAGCCTTGACCAGGAGTTGCTGGCCAGCCTGATGGACGACAACAGCGCCCGCGCCATGCCCTGGGATGCCAAGCAGGTCATGTACGAGGCGCTGATTACCTCGGCCCTGGAGTCCGCCCGGCGTGCCGAGGAAATGGGCATGCGGCGCAACCAGATCATTCTGTCCTGCAAGGTCAGCGGTGTGCAGGACCTGATCTCGGTCTACCGTGAGTTGGCCCGACGCAGCGATTACGCGCTCCATCTGGGGCTGACGGAAGCCGGCATGGGCACCAAGGGCACGGTGGCTTCGGCAACGGCGCTGTCCATCCTGCTGCAGGAAGGCATTGGCGACACGATTCGCGTCTCCCTGACGCCCCAGCCCGGCGAGGCCCGCACGCAGGAGGTGGTGATTGCTTCCGAGATTTTGCAGGCATTGGGCTTGCGCAGCTTTGTGCCCAGCGTGACGGCTTGCCCCGGCTGCGGCCGCACCACCAGCACCACCTTCCAGGAACTGGCCAAGCAGATTGACGATTTTCTGCGGGCCCAGATGCCGGTCTGGCGTGAGCAGTATCCGGGCGTTGAGGGCCTCAAGGTTGCCGTGATGGGCTGCATCGTCAATGGTCCGGGTGAGAGCAAGCATGCCGACATCGGCATCAGCCTGCCGGGTTCGGGCGAGGCGCCGGCCGCACCGGTATTTATTGATGGCGAGAAAAGACTGACCCTGCGCGGCGACAACATTGCGCAGGAGTTTCAGGTCATCGTTGAAAACTACATTGAAAAGCGCTTTGGCACGCAAACCGTCGCTGAAGCCGCCTGAACTCCATGCTTGAAAAAATGAATGCCGGCCGGGCGGAGAAGTCGCCCTTGGCCAAAATGGAAAAACTCTCGGCCGTCAAGGGCATGAACGACATCCTGCCGCCGGATTCGGCGCGCTGGGAATGGCTGGAAGACAAGGTTCGCTTGCTGATGGGGCGCTATGCCTACCGCAACATCCGCACCCCGATTCTTGAGCACACGCAGCTGTTTGTGCGGGGTATCGGCGAGGTCACCGACATTGTCGAAAAGGAAATGTATTCCTTCGAAGACCGGTCCGACAAATACGGCGACTACGATCACCTGACCATGCGGCCGGAAAACACGGCCAGCGTGGTGCGCGCGGTCACCGAGCACAACCTGCTCTACGAGGGCGGCAAGCGCCTTTATTACATGGGGCCCATGTTTCGCCGGGAGCGGCCGCAGCGCGGCCGCTACCGCCAGTTTCACCAGATCGGTGCCGAGGCGCTGGGTTTTGCCGGTCCGGAAGTCGACGCCGAGCTGATTTTGCTGGCCGCCGCGCTCTGGAAGGAGCTGGGCCTGAATGACTGGCGCCTCGAAATCAACAGCCTGGGCCAGCCCGAAGAACGGGCCCAGCACCGCGCCCAGCTCATCAGCCATTTCGAACAGCATGCCGATATGCTGGACGAAGAGGCGCGCCGGCGCCTGCACAGCAACCCGCTGCGCATTCTGGACACCAAGAATCCGGCCATGAAGGCCGTGGTCGAGAGCGCGCCCCGCCTCATCGATTTTCTGGGGCCGCAGTCATTGGCGCATTTTGAGGGTCTGAAAGCCATCCTCGATGCCAACGGCATTGCCTGGACGCTCAACCCGCGCCTGGTGCGCGGGCTGGACTATTACAACCTCACGGTGTTCGAGTTCGTCACCGACCGGCTGGGCGCGCAAGGCACGATTTGCGCAGGCGGCCGCTATGACTACCTGATTGCGCAGATGGGCGGCAAGGCCGCACCCGCCGTGGGCTGGGCGCTGGGCGTCGAGCGGGTGCTCGAGCTCATCAAGGAGCAGGGCGCGGAGATGGCGCTTCCGGTGCCGGATGCCTACGCGGTGATTCCCGAGGCATCCGCCCTGCCGGTGGTCCTGCAAACCCTGCAGGCCTTGCGCGCGGCGGGCATCAGCGTGCAGATGCATGCCGGCGCCAATGCGGAAGGCATGGGCAGCATGAAGTCACAGTTCAAGAAGGCCGATGGCAGCGGCGCCCGTTTCGCGCTGATTTTTGGTGCGGCCGAACTGGCCGAGGGCCAGGTCGCGGTCAAACCGCTGCGCGGCGATAAAGCCGAAACCACGCAAGCCCAAAGCCTTCGGCGGCTGGACGATGTCGCCGCCTGGGCCCATACCCTGCGCAGCTAGGCGCCCGTTTCGGGTTTTTTTGGCCCTCTACAATCACCCCAATTCAACCGCACCGTTATCGGGCAAAACCAACAGACTTTTATGGCAAAACACCTTGATCTGGAAGAACAGGAACAGCTTGATGAGCTCAAGCACTTCTGGAAGCAGTACGGCAACCTGATTACCTGGGCCTTGATTGCCGTACTGGGTGCTTTTGCGGCCTGGAATGGCTACCAATACTGGCAGCGCAGCCAGGCGGCGCAGGCCTCGGTGATGTATGACGAAATCGAACGCGCCGTGCAGTCGGGCGACGCCGCCAGGATAGACCGTTCGCTGGCCGACATGAAGGACCGTTTCGGCAGCACCACCTATGCCCAGCAGGCCGGCTTGCTGGTGGCCAGGGCTTATTACGATCAAGGCAATGTGGATGCCTCGCGCGCCGCCCTGAACTGGGTCGCCGGGAAGGCCTCCGATGAGGGTTACCAGGCGATTGCCCGGCTGCGCCTGGCCGGGCTTTTGCTGGAAAAGAAAGCCTATGACGAGGCCCTGCAGCAGCTCTCGGGCGCTTTTTCCAAGGACTTTGTGGCGCTGGCAGCCGACCGGCGTGGCGACATCCTGATGGCCCAGGGCAAAAAAAATGAAGCCAAGGCCGAATACGAGAAAGCCTACAAAGGCCTGGACGAGCGCGCCGAGTACCGGCGTCTGGTGGAGGTCAAGCTCAATGCGCTGGGGGTTGACCCGCTTGCCGGGCAGGCCAAGCCAGCAACCGTCGCAGCCACTGCCGAGGCGGGAAAACCATGAAATACCAGTCATTTAGGCCTCTAGCCCAGGTACTTCGGGCGTCAGCAGCTATTGTTTTGGTAGCGCTTTTGGGCGGCTGTTTCGGTGGCGCGACCAAGCCGCAGCCCGCCGAATTGCAGGCGGTGACGGCGCTGGTATCGGCCCGCCAGAGCTGGAATACCCGGGTCGGGCAGGTGAACTTCCCGCTGCAGGTGAGCGTTTCCGGCGACAGCGTGGCGCTGGCGAGCGGCGACGGCACGGTTGCCCTGCTGGATGCCCAAACCGGCCGTGACCTGTGGCGCGTCGCGCTCAACACGCCGGTCGCTGCGGGCGTGGGAACCGATGGAAAAGTCGCGGCGCTTGTCACGAAGGCGAATGAAGTCGTCGCCTTGCAGGATGGCCGTGAACTCTGGCGCCAAAAACTCGTTGCCCAGGCCTTTACCGCGCCTTTTGTTGCCGGTGGCCGGGTGTTCGTTCTCGCCGGCGACCGTTCGGTCAATGCCTTTGACGGGCAGACGGGGCGCAAGCTGTGGACGCAGCAGCGCCCCACCGAGCCTTTGATTTTGCGTCAGTCCGGCGTCATGCTGGCCGTCGGCGATACCCTGGTGGTGGGCCTGGCCGGGCGCCTGGCCGGTCTGAACCCGGGCAACGGCAGCATTCGCTGGGAAGCGCCGATCGCCTCGCCGCGCGGCATCAACGATGTCGAGCGCCTGGTCGATCTGGTGGGACGTGTCAGCCGCGATGGCGATACCGTGTGCGCACGGGCCTTCCAGGCCAGCATCGGTTGCGTCAACACGGCTCGCGGCAACCTGCTCTGGACCAAGCCCGCCAACGGCGTGCAGGGCATACATGGCGATGATCGCCTGCTGTTCGGCACCGAAGCCGATGGAACCGTGAATGCGTGGCGCCGTGCCGATGGCGAGCGCGTCTGGTCCACCGACCGTTTGCGTTACCGCAACCTGACGGCGCCGCTGCTGGCCGGTCGTTCCGTCGTGATTGGCGATTTCTCCGGCTTTATCCACCTGCTGTCGCGCGACGACGGCTCGCTGCTCAACCGTTTGCCGACCGACGGTTCTGCCATCGCCGCCGCCCCCGTGCTGGCCGGCAATACGCTGATCGCTGTCACCCATAACGGTGGCGTTTACGGCTTCAAGCCGGAATAAGCGCCACCCCGCCAGAAACCTGATTGATGAAACCTGTCATTGCCCTAGTTGGCCGCCCGAATGTGGGCAAGTCAACCATTTTTAACCGGCTGACCAAGACGCGGGATGCGATCGTGGCCGACTTTGCCGGCCTGACGCGGGACCGTCACTATGGCAATGGCACCCTGGGTAGCCATGAGTACATCGTGATCGATACCGGCGGTTTCGAGCCCGATGCGACTTCCGGCATCTACAGGGAAATGGCCAAGCAAACGCGGCAGGCCGTCGCCGAGGCCGATGTGGTGATTTTTGTCGTCGATGCCCGGGCCGGCATCAGTGCACAAGACCACGACATCGCCAACTACCTGCGCAAGCTGGGCAAACCGACGGTGCTGACGGCCAACAAGGCCGAGGGCATGACCCAGGGCGTTCAGTTCTCCGAGTTTTTCGAACTGGGCCTGGGTGAAGTGCTGCCGGTTGCGGCCGCCCACGGCCAGGGTATGCGCACCCTGGTGGATATGGCGCTTGAGCCGCTGAATCTGCCCGACCCCGACGACGAGGCCGAGCCGCAAGACCCGTCCGTCATCCGGCTGGCGGTGGCGGGCCGTCCCAATGTCGGCAAGTCAACCCTGATCAATACCTGGCTGGGTGAGGAGCGCCTGGTGGCGTTTGACCTGCCGGGCACGACGCGGGACGCGATTTCGGTGCCTTTTGAGCGTTCCGGACAAAGGTTTGAGCTGATTGACACCGCCGGTCTGCGCCGCAAGGGCAAGGTGTTTGAGGCGATCGAGAAGTTCTCCGTCGTCAAGACCCTGCAAGCCATTGAAAATGCCAACGTCGTCCTGTTGCTGCTGGATGCCACGCAGGGCGTCACCGATCAGGATGCGCATATTGCCGGCTACATTCTTGAGAGCGGCCGTGCGGTGGTGCTGGCCGTCAACAAATGGGATGCCGTGGATGCCTACCAGCGCGAACTCGTGGCGCGCTCGATTGAAACCCGGCTGCCTTTCCTGAAGTTTGCCTCGATTCACCAGATTTCGGCCATCAAGCGCCAGGGGCTGGGCCCGGTCTGGAAATCCATTGTCCAGGCCCATGCCTCGGCCAACCGCAAGATGCCCACCCCGGTGCTGACGCGCCTGCTGCTCGAGGCCGTGCAGTTCCAGCAACCCCAGCGTTCCGGCATATTCCGTCCCAAGATGCGCTATGCGCACCAGGGCGGCATGAACCCGCCCATCATCGTCATTCACGGCAATTCGCTGGAACATGTCACAGAGGCCTACAAGCGCTATCTGGAAGGGCGCTTCCGCAAGGAGTTTGACCTGGTCGGCACACCGATGCGGATCCAGATGAAAAGCTCACACAACCCCTTCACAGACAAGGATTCGGCCTAGAACTGCATACTTAGCCGAAAGGCTGTGGTAAGGTCAAGCTCTATCAACTTTTTGAACACGGAAAATATCGTGAGCAACAACAAAGGTCAGCTGCTGCAGGACCCATTTCTCAACACCTTGCGTCGCGAGCATGTGCCTGTTTCCATTTATCTCGTCAACGGGATCAAATTGCAGGGTCAGATCGAGTCTTTCGATCAGTATGTGGTGCTGCTTCGCAATACGGTGACCCAAATGGTCTACAAGCATGCGATTTCCACCATCGTTCCCGGCCGCGCTGTGAGTTTTAGCACCAGCGAATCCGAAGAAAGCCCGGCGAACTGAGTTCGTACGATGCCCCGGTGAATACACAAGTTCTCGCCCTTCTCGTAGGGGTCGACCTGGGCTTGCCAAACTTTGACGCAGATCTGCAGGAACTGGGTTTGCTCGCGCAAACCGCAGGCTTGCAGCCGGTGGCGCGCGTGACCTGCAAACGCAGGGCGCCCGATGCGGCCCTCTTCATTGGCAGCGGCAAGGCCGATGAAATCAAGATGCTGGCACAGGGTACCGGCGCCACGGAGATTCTGTTCGACCAGTCGCTCAGTCCTGCCCAGCAGCGCAACCTGGAGCGGCATCTGGAGATGCCGGTCAACGACCGTACCTTGCTGATTCTGGAAATTTTTGCGCAGCGGGCGCGCAGCCATGAGGGCAAGCTCCAAGTCGAGCTGGCCCGGCTGCAGTACATGTCTACGCGTCTGGTGCGGCGCTGGTCTCACCTGGAGCGGCAAACCGGCGGGGCCGGTCTGCGCGGCGGCCCCGGCGAAAAGCAGATCGAGCTCGACAAGCGCATGATTGGCGAGGCCATCAAGCGGACCAGGGAGCGCCTGGGCAAAGTCAAGAGGCAGCGGCAAACGCAGCGCAAGCAGCGTGATCGCCGCAACGCCTTCACCATCTCGCTGGTCGGCTACACCAATGCGGGTAAATCCACGCTGTTCAACGCGCTGGTGAAGGCGCGCGCTTATGCCGCCGACCAGCTGTTTGCCACGCTGGACACCACGACCCGGCAGCTGTACCTGGGTGATGCCGCGCGTGCGGTGTCCCTGTCGGACACCGTGGGTTTTATCCGGGACTTGCCGCACGGCCTGATTGACGCTTTTGCCGCCACCTTGCAGGAGGCGGCCGATGCCGACTTGCTGCTGCATGTGGTGGATGGCGCCAACCCCGACTATCTGGAACAAATCGAGCAGGTGCAGCGTGTGCTGGCCGAGATCGGTGCGGCCGACGTGCCGCAGATACTGGTGTTCAACAAGCTCGATGCGATTGAAAAAGACAGCTTGCCGCTGCAACTGCAGGACCTGTTCGAACTCAAGGATGCCTTTGAAGGCTCGGGCCGCAGCGTGGAGCGGGTATTTGTCAGCGCCCAGACCGGTGAAGGCCTGCCCTTGTTGCGCGCCTTGCTGGCCAGCTATGCGGCAACCGTGCCTGCGGAGGAAAGTCCTCAAACAGTCGAAGACCTTGCCTGATCGGGCAGTTTCATTAGGCACAATGTCGGTGTAACAGAATAAAGTGAGTTTGATCCCATGAACCTGAACCCCGTGCTGCAGACGTTGACGACCTTGCCAGGCCGACTCAAGCAACGCGCCCAAGGCATGTTCAACCTGAATGATCCGCGCTGGGGGCGCGACGACGACAAGTCATCGCCTGATGAGACCAGGCCGGAGGCACCTCAGGGCGACAAGCAGCCTCCCAGGCCGGTCAACCGACCGCAAGGCCAGGGCCCGAACCAGGGCCCGCCCGATCTGGACGAACTCTGGCGCGATTTCAATCGCAAGCTGGGCGGCCTTTTTGGCGGCGTCAAAAATGGCGCCACCAAGGGCGGCTTCGGCGGTGGCCAGGGCGGCGGCAATGGTGGCTTTCAGCCCGACATGAAAAGCGCCGGCATAGGCGTCGGTTTGATTGCCGGCGTGGCGGCACTGATCTGGCTGGGCACCGGCTTTTTCATCGTGCAAGAGGGGCAGCAGGCCGTCATCACCCAATTCGGCAAATACCACTCGACGGTGGGCGCAGGTTTCAACTGGCGTTTGCCTTACCCGGTACAGCGCCATGAAATGGTGGTGGTGACGCAGATTCGCTCGGTCGATGTGGGGCGTGACATCATCATCAAGGCAACGGGGCTGCGCGAATCCGGGATGCTTACCGCGGATGAGAACATCGTCGAAATCAAGTTTGCCGTTCAATACCGCTTGAGCGATGCGCGCGCCTACCTGTTTGAAAGCAAGGACCCGGCCGCGGCGGTGGTCCAGGCCGCCGAAACGGCGGTGCGCGAAGTGGTCGGCAAGATGCGCATGGATGCCGCGCTCAGCGAGGACCGCGACAAAATCGCGCCCCAAGTCCGCGCCCTCATGCAGACGATTCTCGACCGCTACAAGGTTGGTGTTGAGGTTGTCGCCATCAACTTGCAGCAAAGCGGTGTACGTCCCCCCGAGCAGGTGCAAGCGGCGTTTGATGATGTGCTCAAGGCCGGCCAAGAGCGCGAGCGCGCCAAGAATGAAGCCCAGGCCTATGCCAACGATGTGATTCCGCGGGCCGTGGGTTCGGCTTCCCGCCTGAAGGAGGAGTCGGAGGCCTACAAGGCACGCATCGTGGCCCAGGCCGAGGGTGACGCGCAGCGTTTCCGTTCCGTGTTGGCCGAGTACCAGAAGGCGCCGCAGGTCACGCGTGACCGCATGTACCTGGATGCCATGCAGCAGGTCTACAGCAACGTCACCAAGGTGCTGGTGGAATCGCGCCAGGGCTCCAATCTGCTGTATCTGCCGCTCGACAAGATCATGCAGATGACGGCGCAGGGCGGTGCCGCTGCCGCTGCTGATGCCGGGGTCGCATCCCCGCCGGTAGCACCTTCGGCACCGGCCACCAGCTTGCCCCTCGATGCGCGCGCGCGCGATAGCTCGCGCACCCGCGAACGTGAAACACGCTAAGGAAGAAAAAAGTGAATAGAGTCGGATTTATCGTTTCTTCCCTGCTGGTCGTCCTGGCATTGCTCAGTTCCACGCTGTTTGTGGTCGACCAGCGCCAGTTTGGCGTGGTCTATGCGCTCGGCGAAATCAAGGACGTGGTGACCGATCCTGGTCTGCATTTCAAATTGCCTCCGCCTTTCAGAACCGTTTCGTATATCGATAAACGCCTGCTCACGCTGGACAGCACCGATGTGGAACCCATCTATACCGCTGAAAAGCAGCGGGTGGTGATCGACTGGTATGTGCGCTGGCGCATCACCCAGCCGACCGACTACATCCGTAATGTCGGCCTTGATGAAAGAGCCGGCGCCAATCAGCTCAACCGGGTGGTTCGCAATGCGTTCCAGGAAGAGATCAAGAAATACACGCTCAAGGACTTGCTGTCGCAAAAGCGTGAAGCCCTTATGGCGGACGTCAAGCGTGAAGTGCTTGAAAAAGTGCGTGGTGCACAACCCCTGGGCATGGATGTGGTCGATGTCCGCATCACCCGCGTCGATTACGTCGAAGCCATCACCGACTCGGTTTACAAGCGCATGGTGGCCGAGCGCCAGCGTGTGGCCAATGAACTGCGCTCCACCGGTGCGGCCGAAGGCGAAAAAATCCGCGCCGATGCCGACCGCCAGCGTGAAGTGACGGTAGCCAATGCCTACCGCGATGCCCAGAAGGTCAAGGGCGAGGGCGATGCCGAAGCCGCCCGCATCTATGCCGAATCGTTTGGCCGGGATGCCCAGTTTGCCCAGTTCTACCGCAGCCTTGATGCCTACAAGGCCAGCTTTGCCAAGAAAAGCGATGTGATGGTGATCGATCCATCGTCCGACTTCTTCAAGGCCATGCGTGGTTCAGGGGGTTCTGGCAGCGGCGCGGCCGCATCATCCGGCAAAAAATAAACCGCGTGGACGGCAACACGCTCTGGCAGGCACTGGCCCTGATGCTGGTCATCGAAGGCTTGTTGCCGCTGTTTTCGCCGCGTGGCTGGCGCGGCATGTTCGAACAAATCCTCCGCCTGAGCAACGGGCAGGTCCGTTTTTTCGGCCTGTGCAGCATTCTCGCCGGCTTGATCTTGCTGGCCTTGCTGGTCTGAGCTGCACGCCGTTTGACGCCGGCGCCGACCCGCGTATTTGCGCGCGGCCGGCCATCCTGCCGCCCGCCGGCCGAAAAGCGGCCCCAAGCCCGGTAAAATCCCTTTTTTAACAGCCCACGAAAATTACAATGCCCGCCTGGTCGTCATCATGGCAATTGCCCGATCAAATTGCCGATGTCCTGCCCTCCGAGGCGCGTCACATCGAAGAGCTGCGCCGCCTGTTTCTGGACACGGCCCGCAGCTATGGCTATGAACTGGTCATGCCGCCGCTGCTGGAGCACCTCGAGTCGCTGCTCACGGGCACCGGCGAAGCGCTGGACTTGCAAACTTTCAAAATCGTGGACCAGCTGTCCGGCCGCACGCTGGGCCTGCGCGCCGACACCACGCCGCAAGTCGCCCGCATCGACGCGCACCTGCTGAACCGCAATGGCGTGGCCCGGCTTTGCTACTGCGGCCCGGTGCTGCATACCCGCGCCGACCGCCCCCTGGCCACCCGCGAGCCCTTGCAGTTTGGCGCAGAAATTTATGGCCATGCCGGGCTGGAGGCCGACCTTGAGGCCCAGTTGCTGGCGCTCGAAGGCCTGAAGGCTGCCGGCGTCACCGCGTTGAGCGTGGACATGGCCGATGTGCGCATCGTCAACAGCCTGCTGGCCGGTGCCAGCATCAGCGCCAAAACCCTGGCGCTGATTCACGCCGCGCTGGCGGCCAAGGATGCGAGCGAACTGGACAGCCTCACGGCCAGCCTGAAGGACGGCATTTCCCAGGCGGCGCGTCAAGGCCTGAAGGCGCTGCTGCAGCTCTATGGCGATGAAAAAGTCCTGATTGAGGCTGAAAAAGCCCTGCAGGCCACGCCCGGCGTGCACGAGGCGCTACAAAATTTGAAGTGGCTGGGCTCCCACACGCGAGGCCTGAAAGGCGATGTCCAGGTCAGCTTTGACCTGGCAGACCTGCGCGGCTATGCCTATTACAGCGGCACCCGCTTCGCCATTTATGGCCAGGGCGCCGAACTGGCGCGTGGCGGCCGCTATGACGAGGTGGGCGCGGTGTTTGGCCGGAACCGGCCGGCCGCCGGCTTCAGCCTGGACCTGAAGGAACTGGTCAGCGTGCTGCCGCCGCGGCCGCTGAAGGCCGCCATTCGTGCGCCCTGGGGCGAAGATGCCGGCCTGCGCGCCGCCATTGCCCATTTGCGTGCCAGCGGCGAGACCGTGGCCTGCGTGTTGCCGGGTCATGAACACGAAGTCAATGAATTCGACTGCGACCGCGAACTGGCCCTGGCGGCCGGTCAATGGGTGGTCCAGCCCCTGAACAAAGCGGCATAGAGGGTCTGGTCGCTGACCGGCCTTGGGCCCTTTTTTAACGAATCCTTAACGAGAAATTGCAATGACAAACAAACAAACAGTGGCTGCGGGCCGCAACGTCGTGGTCGTGGGCACCCAGTGGGGCGACGAAGGCAAGGGCAAGCTGGTCGACTGGCTGACCGAAATGTCGCAGGGCGTGGTGCGCTTCCAGGGCGGCCACAACGCCGGCCACACGCTGGTGATCAACGGCGTCAAGACCGCCTTGCACCTGATCCCCAGCGGCATCATGCGCCCGGGCGTCAAGTGCTACATCGGCAACGGCGTGGTGCTGTCGGCGGCCAAGCTGCTTGAAGAAATCGAAGGGCTGGAAAAAGCCGGCGTCGAAGTGCGCTCGCGCCTGCGCATCAGCGAAGCCTGCCCGCTGATCCTGCCTTTCCATGCGGCGATTGATATTGCCCGCGAGGCTTTCCGCGAGAAGGGCGGCGTGACCAAGATCGGCACCACCGGCCGCGGCATCGGCCCCGCCTACGAAGACAAGATCGCCCGCCGCGCGCTGCGCGTGCAGGACCTCAAATACCCCGAGCGCTTTGCCGCCAAACTGCGCGAGCTGCTGGACCTGCACAACTATGTGCTGACCGGCTACCTGAACGCGCCGGCGGTTGACTTTGACACGGTCTACGCCGAAGCCATGCGCCACGCCGAACTGCTCAAGCCCATGATGGCCGACGTCTCGCGCGAACTCAACGACGCCCACCGCGATGGCGCCAACCTGCTGTTCGAAGGCGCGCAGGGCACGCTGCTGGATGTGGACCATGGCACCTACCCCTATGTGACCTCCAGCAACTGCGTGGCCGGCAATGCCGCCGCCGGCGCCGGTGTCGGCCCCGGCATGCTGCATTACATCCTGGGCATCACCAAGGCCTATTGCACGCGCGTCGGCGGCGGCCCGTTCCCGACCGAGCTGGACTGGGAACAACCCGGCACCGTCGGCTACCATCTCAGCACGGTGGGCGCCGAAAAAGGCGTGACCACCGGCCGCAGCCGCCGCTGCGGCTGGTTTGACGCGGCCCTGCTCAAGCGCTCGGCCCAGGTCAACGGCCTGTCGGGCCTGTGCATCACCAAGCTCGACGTGCTCGACGGCATCGAGCAGCTGGAGCTGTGCACCGGTTACGAACTCGATGGCCAGATCACCGACATCCTGCCCATGGGCGCCGACGACATCGCCCGCTGCAAGCCGATTTACGAAAGCCTGCCGGGCTGGACGCAAAGCACGGTCGGCGTGACCGAATACGACAAGTTGCCCGCCGCAGCCCAGCGTTACCTGAAACGGATTGAAGAGGTGACGGGCGTGCCTATCCACATGATCTCGACCAGCCCGGACCGCGACCACACCATTTTGCTGCGTAACCCCTACGCCGCCTGAACCCTGAATCTTGAAATAAAATCAGCGTCTGGCCCAATGGGATCGGGCGCAAGCAGCTATTAAATCAGGAGCAATCCCATGTTGACCGAAGACGGCAAACATCTCTACGTCAGCTATGACGAATACCACAGCCTGATCGAAAAACTGGCCATCAAGATTCACCAGTCGGAATGGCAGTTCGACACCATCTTGTGCCTGGCACGCGGCGGCATGCGCCCGGGCGACATTCTTTCACGTATTTTTGACAAGCCGCTGGCCATCATGTCGACCAGCTCCTACCGGGCGGATTCCGGCACGGTGCAGGGCAAGCTCGACATCGCCCGCTTCATCACCACGCCCAAGGGCGAAATCGCCGGCAAGGTCTTGCTGGTGGACGACCTGGCCGATTCCGGGCACACCCTCAATGCCGTGATCCATCAGCTGCGCACCAACTACAAGCCGATTACCGAGCTGCGCAGTGCCGTGATCTGGACCAAAGGGCTGTCCACTTTCCAGGCCGATTACTCGGTCGAATTGCTGCCGACCAATCCCTGGATCCACCAGCCCTTCGAAAGCTACGACGCGCTCACGCCGGAGCAACTGATCGCCAAGTGGAAAATATAGCCCCCACGTTCGCCCACTACATGTGGCTCTCTGCCCTCCGAGGGGGCCGTCGCTTGCTCGGGGCGGCCCTTCGCTACGCGTGCCACTTCGTTGAAGTTCAGCAAGCGGAGCCCCACGACCTCCAACGACGAGGCAATTTTCCGACGGGCCGCCCCTAGGAAAATTAGCCCCCTCGGGGGGCAGCGCATTACACGAAGTGAAAAGCGTGGGGGCCAGTTAACATGGGCGCATGAGCGATTCATCTACCCAACTGATCCATCACCCCTACACGCCGCCCGCCGGTTTTAGCGCCGTTCCACCGGCGGTTCACAAGGCCTCTACGGTCATCTTTCCCAGCGTCGCGGCCTTGCGTCACCGCGACTGGACGCACAAAACCGGCTACACCTACGGCCTGCACGGAACGCCCACCACCTTCACGCTGGAAGAGCGCATCGCCACGCTGGAAGGCGGCAAGTTCTGCACCCTGGTGCCCAGCGGACTGGCCGCCGTCGTGCTGGTGGGCATGGCGCTGCTGAAAACCGGCGACGAGCTGCTGATTCCCGACAACGCCTATGGCCCGAACAAGGCGTTCGCGCACGCCGAACTTGCGGCCTGGGGCATCAGCCACCAGTTTTACGATCCCATGAACCCCGCCGACCTGGCGGCCAAGCTGAGCGCCAAAACCCGGCTGGTCTGGCTCGAGGCGCCGGGCTCCATCACCCTGGAGTTTCCCGATCTTCCAGCGCTGGTCGCTGCCATCAAGGCGCACCCAGCGCCGCATCCGCAGGGCATCGTCAGCGCGCTGGACAACACCTGGGGCGCGGGCCTGGCGTTCAGTGCCTTCACCCTCGGCGTTGACATTTCCGTGCAGGCGCTCACCAAATACCCCAGCGGCGGCGCGGACGTGCTGATGGGCTCGGTCGTCACCCGCGATGAAGCGCTGCACCGCCTGCTCAGCTTTTGCCACATGCGCGTCGGCTATGGCGTGGGCGGCAACGATGTCGAGCTGGTGCTGCGCGGCCTGAACAGCATGCGCTTGCGCTACGCCGCCCAGGATGCCGCGACCCGGCAACTGGCCGGCTGGCTGCAAACCCAGCCGCAGATCGCGGCCGTGCTGCATCCGGCGCTGGCCGGCTCGCCCGGCCATGAAGCCTGGAAGCGCGACTGCACGGGCGCGGCCTGCCTCATCAGCGCCGTGTTCCAGCCCGGCTACACGCAGGCGCAGATTGACGGCTTTTGCGACAGTCTGAAGCTGTTCAAGCTGGGCTACAGCTGGGCCGGCCCCATGAGCTTGTGCGCGCCCTACGACGTGCCGGCCCTGCGTACCACGCCATGGCCGTACAAGGGCGGTCTGGTGCGCTTTTCGGTCGGCCTGGAGGCCGTTGCCGACCTGCAGGCCGACATTGCTCAGGGGCTAAAGGCAATGCAGTACAGTAAGGTCTAATTTTCATGAAAGCAGGCTGTGGCAACTCCTAATTATTCCTACGAAAAGCGCCAGAAAGAGCTCGCCAAAAAGCGTAAAAAAGAAGACAAGCTCAAGCGCAAGGCCGAAGGCAAACCCGACGACGCGCCCGCTACGGATGAGCTGCAGGACAGCGACCCGGCGGACACCGGCAAGCTGCCGCCCACCGACGCCGCGCCTTGAGCGCCTGGGCCGGTCACGCAGCGCAGCCAGAATAACAAACGAAAAGGCACAACTGCCCAATGAAAACGGGCGCAAACAGTTACTGTTTTGATAGCGACTGAGGTCGCTTGCCAGCCTTGACCCCTGCCGCATCCAGCGCCCAGCCCGGCGCCGGTGACGCAGGGTTTACTGTTTGGGCTCGGGCTGCGGGCTCAGCTTGCCAACAGGGTTCGGGCCAGCTCGGCCATCGCGGCGACGCTGTGGTCGCGCGGGGCAAACACACGGGCTGTTTCATACTGCAGAAAGTTGCGCCGCATCGATTGCAGGTAGACCGGGTCGTAGTGCTTGATCAGCAATTCACGGACCACGGAGGCCACATCACCGCTGCGCGCGCGCGCCTGCCAGTCCTGCACGGTTTCCTTGCCGCGTGCCTCGGTCAGTGCGCCCAGGCGCTGGCAGAAAAACTCGATGTCCTTGACAAAAAAAGCATAGTCTTCCAGCAGCAGCGCCACCCGTTCGTCCTCGGGCAGGTCCAGCTGCAGGCAAGGGCTTGCGCGCATGGCGGCAATCAGGCCTTCGGGCACGGCGACGTTGCCGACTTTTTTGCTTTCGCTTTCAATGTAGACCGGCCGTGCCGCATCAAAGCCGCGCAGCGCGGCCCAGATGCGGCTGTCAAAGGCCTTCTGGCTGGGCTGCGCCAGGCCCGGAATCATGCCCAGCACCGAACTGCGGTGATTCGCCAGCGCTTCCAGGTCCAGCACCTGCGCGCCCTGCGCCGCCAGGGCATGCAGCAAGCGGGTCTTGCCCGAGCCGGTGGTGCCGCACACCACCTGGTAGTGGTGGCGCGCTGCCAGCTGCGGCAAGTCGGCCAGCAGCGCCGCCCGGAAGGCCTTGTAGCCGCCGTCGACCAGGGTCACCTTGAAACCGATCTGGTCCAGAATCAGCGCCAGCGAGCCGCTGCGCTTGCCGCCACGCCAGCAGTAGACCAGCGGCTGCCACTCCTTGGGTTTTTCCAGCACCTCGCGCTGGATGTGCTCGGCAATGTTTTTGGCGACCAGCGCGGCGCCGAGTTTTTTGGCCTCGAACTGGCTGATCTGCTTGTAGCGGGTGCCGACGATTTTTCGCTCATCGTCATTCAGGCTGGGCCAGTTGACGGCGCCCGGCAGGTGGTCTTCGGCGAATTCGCCCTCGCTGCGGGCATCGATCACGGCGGAAAAACTGCCAAGTGTGCTGAGCGCCTGCTCAGCGGAAATGCGTTCAAGGCTCACGGGATGAGTTTCTTCAGTTCGGGCCACACATTGGCCAGCATGCCGGCTTGTGAGGACTCGTTGGGGTGAATGCGGTCGGCCTGGAAGCGCGCGGCGGAATCGTCCACATCGGCAATGCCCTTGAGGAAAAAAGGCACCAGCGCCACTTTTTCGGCCCTGGCGACCTTGGGGAACAGGCCGGCAAAGTCGGCAGCATACGCCCCGCCGTAGTTGGGCGGCACCTGCATGCCGACCAGCAGCACCTTGGCGCCGGCTTTTTTGGCGGCCTGGGCCATGGCCGTCAGGTTGTTCTCGGTCATCTCCAGCGGCAGGCCGCGCAGCGCGTCGTTGCCGCCCAACTCTATCACCACCGTGGCCGGCCGGTGCTGTGCCAGCAGGGCCGCCAGGCGCGAGCGGCCACCCGAGGTGGTGTCGCCGCTGATGCTGGCGTTGACGACCTGGACCGCCTTGGCATGATTGGGGCCAGTGGCCAACCGCTTTTCCAGCAGGGCCACCCAGCCCGTGCCGCGCTTGAGGCCGTATTCGGCGCTCAGCGAGTCGCCGACCACCAAAATGGTGGCGGCCGTGTTAGGGGGAGGCGGCGTGGTTTGTGCCGTGGCGAGCCCCGCTGCGCCCAGAAAGGCCGCCATCAGCAGCGCGCCGAATGGTTTTAGCCAGCGCCTGCCGGCCGAAGGGCCAAGCTTGTTAAAGTCTGCAGTCATGGGTTTCAAGTTTTCTGATAAGGCTGACATGTTCGAACCTGCGGTTTCCGCTCCTGGCGAGGCGTCTTCAAGGTCCCCCGGCGCTTTGGTCTCTTCAATTATTTCCGTGGAGCATGTTTTCAAGTCGGTCAGCGATTCGACCGGCACCTTGACTATTTTGCGCGATATTGATTTTGCGCTGGCGCCGCGGGAAACCGCCGCCATTGTCGGCGCCTCCGGCTCGGGCAAAAGCACGCTGCTGTCCATCATCGCCGGTCTGGACACGCCGACCCAGGGCACGGTGCGGCTGGCCGGGCAGGACCTGTTTGCCATCAGCGAAGACGAGCGCGCCGCCCTGCGGGCCCAGAAAGTGGGTTTTGTCTTCCAGAGCTTTCAGCTCATGGGCAATCTGACGGCGCTGGAAAACGTCATGCTGCCGCTGGAACTGGCGGACAAACGAAATGCCCGCGCGCTGGCCAGCGACATGCTCAAACGGGTGGGCCTGGGCCAGCGGCTGGGCCATTACCCCAAGGTGCTGTCGGGCGGCGAGCAGCAGCGCGTGGCGCTGGCGCGGGCCTTTGTGGTCGAGCCGGCCGTGCTGCTGGCCGATGAGCCGACCGGCAGCCTGGACTTCGCCACCGGCGAAACCGTGATGCAGCTGATGTTTGAACTGAACCAGGAACTGGGCACGACGCTGGTGCTGGTCACGCACGATGCGGCGATTGCGGCGCGCTGCCAGCGCCGCATCACCATCGAGGCCGGGCGGGTCAGCGCTTCCTGAGCAGGAAGCAGGGCGCCTGCCCTGAGCGGGTGGGCATGGGGTGCTATCAATTAGGAAGCGACGGGCGCTGCGACGCGGCTCGTTCGCCGCCGCACCGACGCGCCACCGCAACGCCAGCGGCGATAATTGGCCCATGTCCTCTTCTCCCAAAGTTCTTTTTGGCTTTCATGCCGTCGGCGTGCGCCTGAAAACCGCGCCCAAGTCGGTGCTGGA
>CAZWDK010000016.1:0-23629 GCA_964633095.1 uncultured Polaromonas sp.
ACCAGGGCGCTTGCGGCGCAGCGGCCAGCCACCGCGCGCTGGAAGAAGTGTTTGATCACCGCATTGGCGTGCACCAGCTGGCGGGCCAGTGGGTGGCTTTGCCAAAAATCCAGCTGGCGACCAACAACCTCAAATCGGAATAAACCATGCAGATTGACACACCACCCAAGTCCGACAGACTCCCGGGCACCGTCTGGTTCGTTGGCGCGGGCCCGGGCGACCCGGAGCTGATCACCGTCAAGGGCCGCGGCTTGATCGAGCGCGCCGGGGCAATTTTGTTTGCCGGTTCGCTGGTCAACGTCGCGGCCACGCGCTGGGCGCCCCCGAACTGTGTCATCGCAGACAGCAAGGACATGACGCTGGAGCAAATGTCGGCGTGGCTGATAGAGCAGGCCGGCCAGCATGAAACCGTGGTGCGCCTGCAAACCGGCGACCCCGGTTTGTATGGCGCATTGATCGAGCTCGTGCAGCCCCTGGACGCCGCAGGCGTCGCGATCCAGGTGGTGCCCGGCGTGTCGTCGGCCATGGCCTCGGCGGCGGCGGCGGTGGAGAGCCTGACCCTGCCCGAAGTGACCCAGAGTGTGATCTTCACCCGGGTGGAGGGGCGCACGCCCATGCCCGAGGGCGAATCGCTGGAGGCGCTGGCCGCGCACCACTGCACGCTGTGCATCTTCTTGAGCATCACGCTCTTGAGCCGGGTGACGGCGGCATTGACGGCGGCTGGCTGGTCGCCGGATGCGCCCATCGTGGTGGTGCACAAGGCCAGTTGGCCGGGCGAGGAAAAAGTCATTCGCGGCACGCTCGCCACCATCCAGAATTTGTGCCGCGAGGCCAAAATTATCAGCCAGTCGATGATCATTGCCAGCCCGACGCTGGGCGCCCGCCAGTGGACGACCCTGGCCAAGTCAAAGCTGTATGACGCCAGTTTCACGCACCGCTTCAGGCGCGCTACCATTGCCATCCCCCAGGAGACTCCATGACCTCTACAACCATTTTGCTGGTGGGCCACGGCTCACGCGAGCCCGCCGGTAACGACGAAATCGAGGCCTTCACGGCGCGCTGGCGCCTGGCCCACCCGCAGTGGCCCACCGAGCTGTGTTTCATCGAGTTCGCCGAGATCGGCGTGGACCAGGGGCTGGCGCGCGCCGCGCAACAGGCGCAACGGGTGATCGTGGTGCCGCTGATCCTCAACGCGGCAGGCCACGTGAAGACGGAGATCCCGGCGCACATCGCGCAAGCCCGCCAGCGCTTTCCCGGTGTGCGCTTTGACTACGCACCGCACCTGGGCGTGTGTGATCCGCTGCTGGCGGTGCTGCAGCGCCAGCTACACGATTGCATGCAGGCGCTGGACATGCCCGACCCCGGCGGCACCGGCGTGGTGTTGCTGGGGCGTGGCTCGTCGGATCGCCTGGCCAACGGCGAGATGGCCAAGATGGCGCGCTGGCTGCAGGAGGAGAGCCGTCATGAGCTGGTCGATCTGGCCTTCACGGGCATCACAACCCCGCGGCTGGAGCGCGTGGTGCAGCGCCAGGCGCTGATCGGCCTGCGACAGATCGTGGTGCTGCCCTACTACCTGTTCACGGGCACGCTGATCCAGCGCATAGGGCGCCAGGTGGCGCATTTGCGGCTGCAATACCCTGGCGTGCGCTTCGCGCTGGGCTCGTACTTTGGCTTCGAGCCCGAGGTGGCCGGCCTGCTGGCCGAGCGGGTGCAGGGCCTGCTCAATGGCAGCCTGGCGGCGGTGCCCGTCAGCGCGGAAGCGGCGCAGTGGCAAGGGCATCGCCATGAAGACGACCACCATGGCCACGAGCATCACGAGCACGCTCCCAGCGTGGCCCAGGCATGAGCTGCCTGGCCGCTCCCAAGGCTCATAGCACCGCAGCACATGGTGCGGAGGTTACCCGATGAGCAGCGTCAACACCGTCACCGAGCAGCTCACCGCGGCAGGCCGGGCCATCGAGCACGACTCGTTTGCCGTGATTGACCGTGAAGTGGGGCCACATGCCTACAGCCCCGAGCAGTGGCCCATCGTGCGCCGCATGATTCACGCCAATGCTGATTTTGATTTCAACGGCCTGACTGATTTCCATCCCGCTGCAGTGGACGCGGGCGTGGCCGCCATCCTGTCGCGCGCCACCCGCGTGGTGGCCGATGTGGAGATGATCTGCGTGGGTTTGTCGGCGCCGCGTCTGGGGCACTTCGGCATGCGCACGCACCAGTTCATCAGCGACCCCGATGTGATCGAGGCCGCCAAGGCCGAAGGCAGCACGCGCGCCGTGCAGGCCATGCGCAAGGCGCACCGGCTGGGCCTGATGGAGGGTGCCATCGTCGGCATCGGCAATGCGCCCACTGCGCTGATCGAGCTGGTCCGGTTGATCCGCGAAGAGGGCGCCCGCCCGGCGCTGGTGGTGGGCATGCCGGTGGGCTTTGTTTCCGCCGCCGAATCCAAGGACTTGATGGCGCTGGAAACAGACGTGCCCTGGGTCGTGATCCGTGGCCGCAAGGGCGGCTCTACCCTGGTGGTGGCTGCCATCCATGCCTTGCTTGGTTTGGCCGAAGCCAGGGAGTTGGCGGCATGATGGAAAAAGGCCCGCCCCGCGGCACGCGCACCGGTTTTACCACCGGCGCGTGTTCGGCGGCGGCTGCGCGGGCGGCGGTCATCGGACTGGTGACCGGCCAGGTGCCCGACGCGGTGGAGTGCCTGCTGCCCAATGGCGACCTGGTGACCTTTGCCGTACAGGATGGCCGCGTTGAAGGCACATCAGCCCACGCCATGGTCATCAAGGACGCGGGCGACGACCCGGATTGCACCGACAAAGCGCACCTCACCGCCGATGTGCGGCTGCGCCGCGACCTGCCGGGCCAGGTGCTGCTGGCCGGTGGCTTTGGCGTGGGCACGGTCACCATGCCGGGCCTGGGTCTGGCGGTGGGCGGTCCGGCCATCAATCCGGTGCCACGTCGCAACATCGAGGCCAATGTACGCGCCGCAGGCGCATCGCTGCTCGACGAGGCCGGCTTTGAAGTGACGATTTCCGTGCCGCAAGGCGAGGAGATGACCAAGAAGACGCTGAACGCGCGCCTGGGCATTCTGGGCGGCATCTCCATTTTGGGCACGACCGGCATCGTCAAGCCGTATTCCACCGCCGCCTACCGCGCCAGCGTGGTGCAGGGCGTGCAGGTGGCCGGCACGCTGGGCCATGGCGTGGTGGTGCTGACCACGGGCGGACGCACCGAAAAATTTGTGATGGACGAAATGCCGCATTTGTCGCAAGCCGCCTTTGTGCAGATGGGCGACTTTTTGCGCTACGCCATGGGCGCGGCGGTCAAGGCGGGCCTGAAGCAGGTGGTGATTGGCGGCATGGTCGGCAAACTCACCAAGATTGCGCAGGGCGAAACCATCACCCACGCAGGCCGCGCCGAAGTCGATACCGGCTTGCTGGCCGAACTGGCCGCGAGCGTGGGTGCGCCGCCCGAGGTGTGCGAGGCCATTCGCGGCCATGAAACCGCCCGTTATGCGAGTGAACGCATGGACGCCCTGGGCTTGGGCACTGCCTTTCACACCGCGCTGGCGCAGCGGGTCATACAGACCCTGCGCACGCGCTACCCCGATCAATTTGAACTGAAAGTGCTGGTTTGCGACTTTGATGGTCGCAAGATCGCGGAGGCTCCTTGAACAATACCAACGAAAACACCCTCGAGCGCTGCCGCATCCTCGGCGTTCTGGATGATGGCATCGCCAGCCTGGGCCGCACGGCGCTGGCCCACCTGCAGCAAGCGCAATTGGTGATAGGCGGCCTGCGCACGCTGCAACTGTTCGCGCCGCAGATCCACCCCAGTGCCCAGCAGCGCGACTTGACCGGGGCCTTGTCGCAGGTGCCCGAATGGGTGCGCGCTGCGCTGGCGGCAGGCCAGCGGGTGGTGGTGCTGGCCACCGGCGACCCGCTGTGCCACGGCATTGCGGCTTATCTGGCATCGCGCCTGTGCATCGAGGCGCTGGAGGTGCTGCCGAACGTCTCAACATTGCAACTGGCCTGCGCGCGCTTGGGGCTGCCCTGGCAGGACATGAAATTTTCGTCCGTGCACAGCCGGGACGCCGGTGACTGGGTGGAAGGTGCTGGCCCCAGCCACGGCCTGTACGCCCTGCTGCGCGACATCCGTCACCATGACCGTTTGGCGGTACTGACCAGCCCGGACAACACCCCCGATCGCATTGCCCGCATGCTGGTGACGGAAGGCCTGGCGGATGACTTCGAGATGGCGGTGGCCGAGCGCCTGTGCCAGCCCGGGGAACGCATCGTCAGCGGCATCGGCATTCATGCCGCCGCGCAAATGCCGTTCGCCGACCCGAACGTGGTGCTGCTGTGGCGCACCAGACTGCGTGCGCCGCAAGTGTTGTTCGGCCTGCCCGATGCCAGCTTTGAACAGCGCCACCCCGAGAAGGGCCTGATCACCAAGAACGAGGTGCGCGCCGTGTCGCTGGCGCGCATGCAACTGCGTGCCGACAGCGTGGTATGGGATATCGGCGCGGGCTCGGGCTCGGTCGGTCTGGAGGCGGCCCGCCTGTGCCGCCAGGGCCATGTCTATGCGATCGAGAAAAACGTGGACGACAGCGCCATCGTGGCCCGTAACCGGCAGGCCATGGGCATCAGCAACCATACCCTGGTGCACGGCAAAGCCCCCGAGGGCCTGGCCGCCTGGGCCGACCCCGATGCGGTGTTTATTGGCGGCTCGGGCGGTGAACTGGCCGAGTTGATTGCGCTGATCCTGACGCGCCTCAAACCCGGCGGCTGGCTGGTGATGAATTTCGTGACCATTGAAAACCTGGGCGCGGCGGTCGAAACGCTCAAAACCCTGGGCGCCAGCTGGGATGTACTGCAGCTCCAGGCCTCGCGCAGCAAACCGATTTTGCACATGCACCGCATGGCGGCCGAGAACCCGGTGTGGATCGTCTGTGCCCAAGCGGGAGTTCAGCATGGTTAGGCCCGGTCAACTCTACGGCGTGTCGCTCGGCCCCGGTGACCCCGGCCTCATCACCCGCCGCGCCTGGGCTTTGCTGGAGCGCCCGGATGCGGTGTGGACCTACCCGGTGCGCAGCCTGCGCAAGGAAAGCTACGCGCTCGACATCGCACTGCGGGCCGGGCTGGCGCTGCCCGCGCAACATCAGTCGCTGCTGTTCCCCATGACGCACGACGTGGAAAAACTTGCGCGCCATTGGCTCAAAGCCGCCGAAACCGTGAAGGCCCTGCTGGCGTCCGGGCAGGACGTGCTGTTTCTGGTCGAAGGCGATGCCTCTACCTACGCCAGCTTTTGCTACCTGGCCCGCGTGCTGCGCGAGCTCGATGCGGATGCGCAGATTGACATCGTGCCCGGCGTGACCTCGTTCAACGCTGCCTGCGCCCAGTTGCAGATGCCGCTGTCCGAGCAGGACGACACGATTGCCATCGTGCCCGCTGCTTACGGCATTGCGGCCGTCGAAAAAATGCTGGATGACTTCGACACCCTGGTGCTGATGAAAGTCAAACCGCTGCTGGATGATTTGATTGATCTGCTGGAGCGCCGGGGGTTGCTGGCGCACAGCCGCTTCATTGAAAAAGCCGGCTCGCCGGTCGAGCGCATCGTGCATAACGTGGCCGAACTTAAAGGCACCAAGGTCAATTATTTGTCGCTGCTGTTGGTCAAAAACCCGGAGCGCGAGCGCGGCGAAATGCTGCGCGGCTGCCGCAAGAAGACAAGCACTGAAATTGAAGAGGAAACCCAGGAATGAGCGCCAACACTTTGCCCGATACCAACTCCGACGTGCGCGTCGTTCTGGTCGCCATCACCAAACACGGCGCCCAGCAAACGGCAGAGCTGGCACGCCAGTTGCCCCAGGCCAGCGTGTGCGTGGCCGACAAGTTCGCGCCGCTGATGGCCGGCTTGCCCAACCCGGTGCGCGCCTACAGCGGGGCTTTCCGCGACGAAATCGCCGCGTTGTTCACCGACTTTGACCAGGTGGTGTTCTTTGTCTCGCTGGGCGCGGTGGTGCGACTGATAGCGCCGCACCTGAAGAGCAAGGACGAAGATCCTGGCGTGCTGGTGGTCGATGATGCGGCGCAGTTCGTCATTCCCGTGCTCTCGGGCCATGTGGGCGGCGCCAACGCCATGGCGGAGCAGGTCGCGTCGCTGCTGGGCGCGACCGCTGTGCTGACCACGGCCTCAGACGTGGGAAAAACCATTCCGGTGGACATTCTGGGCCGCGAGCTCGGCTGGAAGGTCGAGGCGCCCAAGATCAACATCACCCGCGTCTCGGCCCACGTGGTCAATGGCGAGCCGATTGCCGTGGTGCAGGAAGCCGGCAGTCCCGACTGGTGGACCCGGCCCACGCCGCTGCCCGCCACGATTCACAAGTTCGAACGCTTCGAAGACGTGGATTTGAACCACTTCAAGGCGGTGCTGTGGATTACCCACGCCGAGGTCACGGCTGAACGCTGGCAACAATTGAACGAGCGCCTGGTGGTGTACCGCCCGCCGCAAGCGCAGGCAGCATGAACAGCCCCTCGATGCAAGTCGCCGTGGGCCTGGGCTGCGACCGCGGCACGCCGCTGGCCACGCTGCAGCAGGCGCTGGACGAAGCGCTGGCCTTGGCCGGTGTCCGGCTGGGTGATGTGGCCGCGGCCGCCAGCATTGACCTGAAGGCCGACGAGCCGGGCCTGCTGGCGCTGGCCGCACGGCACCGCTGGACGCTGACCTTCTACACCCCTGAGCAACTGGCAGCCGTGCCCGTGCCCAACCCGTCCGAGACGGTGCGCAAGTACACCGGCAGCCCCTCCGTGAGCGAAGCCGCCGCCTTGCTGACGGCGGCATCGGTAGCGGGGCAAGCGCTTGCCGCCACAGCATTGCTGGTCGAAAAACACAAGTACCGGGGCGCCGATGGGCGCAACGCCACGGTTTCATTGGCTCGCTGTCACGGTTTCCCGCTGTGACTTCTTTTTGTTTTTATTGTTTTTTAGTTTCTCAACCCTGAAATGGAGCAACCCATGAACGCAGCTTCCGCATCTTCTTCTACCTCCCTTCCTGTCAGCGCAACCCGCAGCCTGTTGTTGCAATTGGCCGCCGGTGCCGCGTTGGGCCTGGTCGTGCTGTACGGCGTGGCTTTTGCAGAAAGCCCGCTGGCCCATAACGCCGCGCATGACGTGCGCCACATCACCGTCAAGCCTTGCCACTAATCCAGCCATTTCACCGGGAGACTCCCATGATTTTCCAACGATTGATTTGGTCGGCTCTGGCGACCGCCGTGGTGGTGGGCAGCGTGCAAACCGGCGTGCAGCGCTGGCAGGCCGCACCACTGATTTTGGCGGCAGAGGTGTACGAGGAGCAGAAAGCTGAAGCACCTGCCCCCACGGAATTGCTCAAGGCCCCTGCGCATGCCGAAGGCGTGGCCCATGCACACGAACACGAACACGAGCATGGTGCGGCCAAGGAATGGGAACCCGAAAACGGTGCCGAACGCATCGGCTGGACCTGGGTTGCCAACATCTTGCACGCTTTCAGCATGGCCCTGTTGGTGTTTGCCGTGATGGGGGTGTGGCTGCACCAACGCGGCACGGCGCTGGCTTCGCTGCCGCTGGCGGGGTTGGTCGCTGCAGCGGGTTGGCTGAGTTTTCACTTCTGGCCTTCGCTTGGCCTGCACGCGGAGGTGCCTGGCATGGAAGCCGCACCGCTGCACGCACGCCAGCTTTGGTGGGTGCTGGCCGTGGGTAGCGCGGCACTGGCCTGTGCGGTGTTGGGCTTTGCCCGCGCACCCTGGCGCTGGGCGGCCGCAGCCGTGTTGTTGGCGCTGCCCTTTGCCGTGGGCGCGCCGCAGTTGCAGGGCGATCCGCTGGCAGGCTATAGCGCCCAGGCACATGCTGCGCTGGAACAACTGGGTGCGCAGTTCATCTGGGCAACCACCTGGGTGTCCTTGTCGTTCTGGACCAGCATGGGGCTGGTGGGTGGCTTGGCGTTCCAGCGCTGGCTGCGTCCCGTTGTCGTGGCTGGTTTGGAGCGCTCTGGCGCCATGGCTGCAACGCCCGCGGAAGCTCCCCAATGAGCGCTTATCAGGGGAAAATCATGCTGGTCGGCATTGGCCCCGGCAGCCACGACCACATGACGCAGCGCGCCCGCGCCGCCATTGCCGAGGCGGACGTGGTGGTGGGCTACGTCACCTACATCAAGCTGGTGGCCGATTTGCTGGAAGGCAAGGAAGTCGTGCGCAAAGGCATGACCGAGGAACTGGACCGCGCGGTGCACGCGCTGGCCAGCGCCCGCGAAGGCAAGAAGGTGGCGCTCATCTCCAGTGGCGACGCTGGGGTGTATGGCATGGCCGGGCCGACTTACGAAGTGCTGTTTCAGGCCGGCTGGACACCAGACTCTGACGTTGAAGTCGAAGTCGTGCCGGGGGCCTCGGCCATCAACGCCTGTGCGGCGCTGGTGGGCGCCCCCCTGACCCACGATTTTTGCTCCATCTCGCTGAGCGACCTGCTCACGCCCTGGCCGGTGATCGCACGCCGGCTGGACGCGGTGGCGGCATCGGACTTTGTGGTGGCGCTGTACAACCCCAAGAGTGGTCGGCGCACCCAGCAGATCGTGCAGGCGCAGGCGCTGTTTTTGCGCCACCGCAAGCCCGATACGCCGGTGGCGGTGGTCAAGTCGGCTTACCGCAGGCGCGAGCGCATCGAGTTCACCACGCTGGACAAGATGAGCGACTGCGACATCGGCATGTTGACCACGGTGCTGATTGGCAACAGCCACACCTTTGTGCAGCACGGCCTGATGGTCACGCCGCGCGGCTATGCCAACAAGTACGACCTGGACGATGGCGGCAGCACCCGCGCTGGGGAAAGGGCGGGGCGCTCGCTGTCCACCGGCCTTTTGGGCTGGATGGAAAACCTGCGCGCCGACCATGCGGAGGGCATCAGCATTGCCGCGCTGGCCCAGCAGCACAAGCTGCCTGCGGACTACATCGAAGCGGTGCTGAACACGCCGCTCGAGGAGGAAGAGGCCGTGGCCAGCACCGAGGAATCGGAAGCATGAGCGAGATGGTCAAGCCCAAGATCGGCAGCTACAAGCGCCATGTGCTGGTCTGCACCGGCCCGCGCTGCACGCAGGATGGCGCGTCACAGGAACTGTTCGACAGCCTGGGCGACAAGTTCAAGGCGGCCGGGCTGCACGACGGCGAGATGCGCGTCAAGCGCAGCCGGGTGAGCTGCTTTGCCGCCTGCAAGGGCGGGCCGGTCATGTGTGTGCAGCCTGATGGCACCTGGTACTACAACGTCACGCCCGCCAACATGGACCGCATCATTGACCAGCACCTGGTGGGCGGCCAGCCCGTGACCGATCTGGTGTTCCATCAGGGACCGGGTGACTGCCATGACATTTGAGGCACAGGGGCAGACCCGCCGCGGCTTTGTGTCCATCGTGGGCGCGGGCCCCGGCCCGGCCGATTTGATGACGCTGCGTGCGCTGGATAGGCTGCAGCGGGCCGAGGTGGTGGTGCACGACCGCCTGATCGCGCCTGAAGTACTGGCTTTGATCCCCGAGGCCGCCCAACGTGTGTATGTGGGCAAGGCCCTGGGCAACCACGCCGTGCCGCAAGAGGGCATCCATGCGCTGCTGGTTCAGCATGCGCGCCTGGGGCGGCGCGTGGTTCGCCTCAAGGGCGGCGACCCCTATGTGTTTGGGCGCGGGGGCGAAGAGGTGCAGGCCCTGCAGGCCGCGGCTATTGCCTTTGAAGTGGTGCCGGGGGTGACTGCAGCCAGTGGCTGCTCGGCAGCAGCGGGTATTCCGTTGACTCACCGCGACCTGGCGGGCAGCTGTGTTTTTCTGCCCGGCCACCTGGCTGACGACGAGGCCACGCACGACTGGCAGGCCTTGGCGCGCCCAGGCCAGACCCGTGTTTTTTACATGGGCGTACAGCGCCTGGCGCAGATTGCCCACCAGCTCGTCACGCACGGCCTGGCACCCGATACCCCAGCCGCCATCGTGCGCGACGGCACCCGCGCCACGCAGACCGTCATCGCCACCGGGCTGCGCGACCTGGTGGCACGCGCGCCGGCGTATGGCCCCCAGCCCGGCTTGCTCATCATTGGTGAGACTGTGCAACTCAGCCCCGATTTCAAACCTCCTCGGTGATTGCCATGCAAATTGAAACCCCTCCGTCCGACAAGCCTTACGAAAAGCCTGAGGGCGAACGCCGCGGCCTCATCATCGTCAACACCGGCGACGGCAAGGGCAAAAGCACCGCCGCCTTCGGTCTGGCCCTGCGCGCGCAGGGGCGTCACCATGTCCACGGCAAGGCCGTGAAGATTTTTCAATTCATGAAAGTGCCCAGCGCCCGCTTTGGCGAGCACCGCATGTTCGAGCAGCTGGGCATTTCCATCGAAGGCCTGGGCGACGGCTTCAGCTGGAAAAGCCAGGACCTGGAGCACTCGGCCCAACTGGCACGCGACGGCTGGGAGAAAGCCAAGGCTGCAATTCTGAGCGGCGAGAACTTCATGGTGGTGCTCGATGAGCTGACCTACCCGCTGATTTACGGCTGGATGCCGCTGGACGATGTGCTGCAGACTTTGCGCGACCGCCCGAAAGACGTGCACGTGGTCATTACCGGTCGGCGCTGCCCGCCCGAGATCATCGCGCTGGCCGATACCGTGACCGAGATGACCAAGGTCAAGCATGCCTTCAATGCCGGCATTCCCGCCCAGCGCGGAATAGAAGATTAGGACCGCAGTGAGCGCATCCGCAGAATCCCACGCCTTCAGTGCCGCCGAACAGCAGGCGGTCTACCGCGCCATTTACGAGCGGCGCGACATGCGCCATTTCAGCGGCGGCGTGGTGGCCGACGAGGTGTTGCAGCGCCTTCTGTCTGCCGCCCACCATGCTCCCAGCGTCGGTTTCATGCAACCCTGGCGTTTTATCCGCGTGCGCAGTCAGCCGCTGCGCGCCGCTGTGCATGCGCTGATCGAGCAGGAGCGCGTCCTGACGGCCCGGGCCTTGGGCGAACGTGAAGACGAGTTCATGAAGCTCAAGGTGCAGGGCGTGCTCGATGCCGCCGAAGTGCTGGTGGTGGCGCTGCCGCCAGGGCGCGAGCAGCATATTTTTGGCCGCCGCACCCTGCCCGAGATGGACCTGGCGTCTGCCGCCTGCGCCATTCAAAACCTCTGGCTGGCCGCGCGGGCCGAGGGGCTGGGCATGGGCTGGGTGTCGATCTTTTGCCCGCTGCAGCTGGCCCAACTGCTGCAAATGCCCGAAGGCAGCAAACCCATTGCCGTTCTGTGCCTGGGCCCGGTCCCGGCGTTTTATGACCAGCCCATGCTGCAGGCCGAGAAATGGGCGCACCGTGCGCCGCTGGCCGACATGGTGTTTGAGGACTGCTGGGCCAAGCCGGCCTCACCCCATGAGTGACAGTGCACCGCATATGGCGGCGGCGTTGCTGCTGGCGTTGCTCATGGATGTCACATGGGGCGAACCGCCTTCCTGGGCGCATCCGGTGGTGGGCATGGGCAAGTACCTGTCGTGGTGTGGCAAGCTTTTGCCTGGTCTGCGGCCCTTCCCGGCATTCGGCCTGGGCGCCTTGGCGTGGTTGGCCGGTGCGACTTTGACAGGTGGCCTGGCCTGGTTTGCTCAGCTGCAGATGGGTTCCAGCCTGCATCCGGTCATTGCTGCGTTGCTCACGGCGGTGCTGCTCAAGCCCATGCTGGCCTGGCGCATGCTGCGCACTGAAGTCGATGCGGTTGAAACGGCCTTGCAGCAATCGCTGCAAGCCGGGCGCGAGCGCCTGTCGTGGCTGGTCAGCCGCGACACCGTGCTGCTCAATGAAAGCGAAGTGCGCGAAAGCGCCATCGAATCGCTGGCCGAGAACCTCAACGACTCCGTGGTGGCACCCATCTTCTGGTTTGTGCTGCTGGGTTTGCCCGGTGCCGCGATTTACCGCTTTGCCAATACGGCCGACGCCATGTGGGGCTACCGCGGGGTTTACAAGGGGAAAAACTGGGAGTGGGCGGGCAAGTGGGCGGCGCGGGCTGACGATGTGCTGTCGTGGGTGCCGGCTCGCCTGACGGCTTTGCTGCTGGCCCTCGCTGCCGGCGGCTTGCCTTTTAAAACCTTGCGGCTTGAAGCGCGTAAAACGCCATCGCCCAACAGCGGCTGGCCCATGGCGGCGATGGCGATGGCGCTGGGCGTCAGCCTGCGCAAGCCGGGTGTTTACACGCTCAACGCCGAGGGCAAACCGCCACAGGCTGCCGACACCGTTTCTGCGCAAAAACATGCATCAAAAGTGCTTCTGTCCCTCGTGTTGTTTGCACTGTCAGCTATCCTATTTATAGCAATTGCACATTCTTCCTTATGAGTTCCCCGCAAACGCGATGCCTGCGAATTCACGGCGGTCCCGACCAGCAGGGCGTGCCGCTGCATGACTTCTCCACCAACAGCAACGCCTGCGGGCCGTGCCTTCCGGCGCAAACCACCGTCAGCCGGGCGGATGCCACGCAATACCCCGATGCCAGCTACACCGCCCTGCGTCAGCAGCTCGCTGCCTTTCATGGCGTAGACGTGCAGCGTGTGCTGCTCGCCGCCAGTGCCAGTGAATTTATTTTTCGCATCACGGCGCTGGTGGCGCAGCGGGGCGGGCAATTCGTTGGGCTGCCGCCGCACAGCTATGGCGACTATGCGCAGGCCGCCCAGGCGCATCGGCTGGCGCTGACGGACCTTGCCAGCGAGGCGCAACTGCGCTGGGCATGCGAGCCTTCCAGCCCGCTGGGCACGGCGCAGGCCGGTCTGGAGGGTTTGATGGATGAGACCTGCGCCTTCAATGTGCTGGACCGGGCTTACGAGCCTTTGCGCCTTGAGGGCGCGCTGGCGCTGTCCGAGGCCCGGTTGCAAGGCTTTTGGCAACTCTGGACGCCCAACAAGGCGCTGGGCCTGACGGGCGTGCGCGCTGCGTATGCCATTGCGCCTGCGGATGCCCATGCGCATGTGATCGTGCTGGAGCAACTGTGCCCCTCGTGGCCGGTCGGCGCACACGGTGTGGCGATGTTGCAGGCCTGGACCTGTCCTGACGTTCAGGCCTGGCTGGCTGCCAGCCTGAACACCTTGCGCGACTGGAAAGCGCGGCAAATGGCGGTATGCGAATCCCTGGGCTGGATTTGCCTGCCCAGTCACGCCAACTTTTTTTGCGCCAGGCCCGCCGTGCCGGGGGGCGTTACCTTGCCGCAGGTGCTGGCCGAATTGCGCACCCGGGGCATCAAGCTGCGCGATACCGCCTCCTTCGGCTTGCCCGGCCATGTGCGCATCAGCGTGCAGCCACCCGCCGCCCAAGACGCATTGCACAATGCCTGGCAACACATCATCAGGACGACTGCATGAGCAGAAAAAAAGCAAAAAGCGTGATGGTTTTAGGCACCACCAGCGGTGCCGGTAAAAGCTGGCTGACCACCGCGCTGTGCCGCTACTACGCCCGTCAGGGCCTGAAGGTGGCGTCGTTCAAGGCCCAAAACATGAGCAACAACGCCCGTGTGGTCAATTGCGGCGAGATTGGCAGCGCCCAGTACTTCCAGGCGCTGGCAGCGCGCGCCGTACCCGATGTGCGCATGAACCCGTTGCTGCTGAAACCCGAAAAAGACACGCAAAGCCAGGTGGTGCTGATGGGGCAGGTCAACGCCGAACTGTCGCGCATGGCCTGGCGCGGCCGCAGTGCCTCGGTCTGGCCGGTGGTGGCCCAGGCGCTTGACGAGTTGCTGCTGGAAAACGACGTGGTGGTGATCGAAGGCGCGGGTTCGCCGGCCGAGATCAACCTGAAATCAAGCGATATCGTCAACATGCGGGTGGCGCTGCACGCCAACGCGGCCTGCCTCTTGGTCACCGACATCGACCGTGGCGGCGCCTTTGCCCACCTCTATGGCACCTGGGCCATGCTCGATGAAGCTGAAAAAAAATTGATCAAAGGTTTTGTGCTCAACAAGTTTCGCGGCGATGCGAGCCTGCTGGCCCCGGCGCCGCAGATGCTGCAAGAGCTGACCGGCGTGCCGACCGTGGCCACCTTGCCCATGTGGTGGCAGCATGGCCTGCCCGAAGAGGACGGGGTGTTTGACGATAGAAGCACGGCCGCGGGCCGGGTGAGCAAGACCGTGGCCGTCGTGGCCTATCCGCGCATCAGCAACCTCGACGAATTCCAGCCGCTCAAAAACCTGCCGGGCGTACACCTCAAATGGGTGCGCAGCCCGGCTGAGCTGGCAGGGTTGGCCAAGGCCGACTGGATCATCCTGCCTGGCTCCAAACACACCAGCGGCGACCTGCGATGGCTGCGCCAACAGGGGCTGGACCAGGCGATTGCCGCGCACGCGGGCCGGGGCGGCGCGGTGCTGGGGATTTGCGGCGGCCTGCAGATGCTGGGCGAGGCGCTGATCGACCCGCACGGCATAGACGGCAACGGTCCGGGTCTGGGCCTGCTGCCGGTGGTGACGCTGTTTCATGAGGCCAAAACCGTGCAGCACCGGCAGGCGGCGTTTGCCGCGCTGCGCGGGCCTTGGGCCAGCCTGTCGGGCGTGGCCGTGCAGGGCTACGAAATCCACCATGGCCAGACGGCGCCGCATGCGGCCATGGCGGCGGCGGGCGATGTGGCCGAGCCCGTCATGCCCGATGGCCTGGCCTGGCAGAACGCGGCCGGCAATGTGCTGGGCCTGTATTTGCACGGCCTGTTTGAAGACCCGCGCGTGCTGCAGGCGCTGTTTGGCGCGGCCACCCCAACGCTTGATTCGGTGTTTGAGGGCCTGGCCGATTACATTGAGCAGCACTTCGAGGCCGGTGTCTTGCCCGCGCTGATTGCCCGATAGAAAAGCCTTAATGGTTAGGCCGCTGGCTAGCCGGGGACCCGCTTCAAGGGCCCAAAGCAGGCCTTGAGCGACTCCTCTTTGCACACAATCAGCTGGTCAAGTTGCGGGCTGAACTGGATGAAACGCGTGCTGCTTTCGCCAGAGGCCTCATGCAGGTCGCCCGCGCAATCCGGCTTGCCGTTGGACTGCGTCACGGTTTCGACCAGCCGGTAAAAGCCCAGCAGGCTGGGCATGGCCGCTATGTCGTAATCGGCCTGCGTGAGCTCCTCGCCGCTGCGACTTTGCCGGGTGCTGTTGCTGCGGTATTGCAAGGTTTCAGCGCAGCTTTTGCCGGGCAGGGTCCAGCTCCATGTCCCGAGCAAAGGGCGCGGTGCGGGAGCGGATGAGGCGGCGGCCGGCGCCGCTGCCTTGCGTGAGGACGGTGCCGGATCGGCCGCCTGGCGGATGGTGCCGGTCTGTGCTTGCGCCAGGCCTGCCAGCAGCAGGGCACCGAGGGCGAGGGTGTTGCGCAGCGTGCTCAAGACATGCCTGCGTTGCGGGCTGACCATGGGGAACTCCATTTCACGGGTAGACGGGAAGAGGGGTATTTTCCAGCAATAACAGAGATAACAGTGGCGCCGGCCGCAGTGCCGGGTTTTCAAGCGGAATCGGCTGCAGCCCAATGGCTGCAGGCGCAAACAGCTACTGAAAATATAGCGCCTGACTTCAGTCGCGCAATTGCCGCGCCAGCAGCACCGCCACATGCATCGCTTCGCGCTGCGCGCCGTCCTTGATCTGGTGGCGGCAGCTGGTGCCGTCGGCCACCACGATGGCGTCGGGTTGCTTGCGCAGCGCCGGCAGCAGGCTGAGTTCGGCCATCTGCATGGACACCTCGTAGTGGCTGGCTTCGTAGCCGAAGCTGCCGGCCATGCCACAGCAGCTGGACTCGATCAGCTCGGGTTGTGCGCCCGGGATCAGTTTGAGCACATCGATGATGGGGCTGACCGCGCCGAAGGCCTTCTGGTGGCAATGGCCGTGCAGCAGTATGGCTTTGTCCGCCGCTTGCAGTTGGGCCTTCAGTGCATCCAGCCGGCCGGCCGCCGCTTCGCGCGCCAGAAACTCTTCGAACAGCAGGGCCTGGCCGCTGATGGTGTGGGCCGCTTCGCCCAGACCCATGACCAGCATCTCGTCGCGCAGGGTCAGCAGGCAGGACGGCTCCAGCCCGACGATGGCGATGCCTTTTTCGGCAAAGGGCAGCAGGGCGGCCACCAGCTCGCGCGCCTTGGCCTTGGCTTGGTCGACCATGCCGCTGGCCAGGTAGGTGCGGCCGCAGCACAGGCTCTTGCCATCTGCTATCTTTTTGGTAGCTACATGCACGGTGTAGCCGCCGGCTTGCAGCACTTTCAGGGCCGAACTGGCGTTGCCCGACTCGAAATAGCCGTTGAAGGTGTCGACAAACAGCACCACCGGCTTGCTGGCGGCCAGCACCTCGTCGCGGGTGGCTCCATGCGCCTTGTTCGCGGGGGCCGAGTTGAAGAAGGTTTTTGTCTGCCACTGCGGCAGCGTGCGCCTGGCCGACAAGCCCAGCAGCTTCTCGCTCAGGGCGGCCAGGCCCGGAATCTTGTCGCGCAGATTCAGCAGCGGCGCCAGGCGGCTGGCCCAGGGCGCGTAGTCGGGCAGGCGGGCCACCAGCCTGTCTTTCAGCGTGTAGCCGTGCCTGGCCTTGTAGTGGTGCAAAAACTCCACTTTCATCTTGGCCATGTCCACGCCGGTCGGGCAGTCGCGCTTGCAGCCCTTGCAGCCCACGCACAGATCCAGCGCTTCCTGCACGGTGTCGCTGGTGAAGGCGTCTTCTGCCTTCATGCCTTCCAGCTGTCCCGACAAGGCCAGGCGCAAGGTGTTGGCGCGGCCGCGTGTCAAATGCTTTTCGTCGCGCGTCACGCGGTAGCTGGGGCACATGGTGCCGGCATCGAACTTGCGGCAATGGCCGTTGTTGTTGCACATCTCCACGGCCTTGGCAAAGCCCTGCGCCGCGTCGCCACCGCTGCCCGGTGCGCTGGTCTGCTCGGTCACCGGGTCGTTCTGCACATTCCAGGCGCTCCAGTCGAGCGCGGTCTGGATCGGGATCACCCTGTAGCCGGGCGGAAAGCGCATCAGCCGCGTGTCGTCCATCCTGGGCGGGTTGATGATGCGCTGAGGGCTCAGCAGGTTCAGCGGATCGAGATGGTTTTTGATCTGCGCAAAGGCCTCGTTGATTTGGGGGCCGAACTGCCATTGCACCCACTCGCCGCGGCACAGGCCGTCGCCATGTTCGCCGCTGTAAGCACCCTTGTAATGGCGCACCATTGCCGAGGCCTCCTCGGCAATGGCGCGCATCTTGGCCGCACCGTCCCGGCGCATGTCCAGAATCGGCCGCACATGCAGCGTGCCGACCGAGGCGTGGGCGTACCAGGTGCCCTTGCTGCCGTATTTGCGGAACACCTCGGCCAGGCCCTCGGTGTACTCGGCCAGGTGCTCCAGCGGCACGGCGCAGTCTTCAATAAAGCTGACCGGCTTGCCGTCGCCCTTCAGGCTCATCATGATGTTGAGCCCGGCCTTGCGCACTTCCCACAGGTTTTTCTGCGGCGCGTCGTCGATCATTTCAACCACCGAGCCGGGCAGGCCCAGCTCGCCCATCAGCTCCACCAGTTGCTTGATTTTGGGCGTGAGCTCGGCCTTGGAGGCACCCGAAAACTCCACCAGCAGGATGGCATCGGGCTGGCCTATCAGCGCGGTCTTCACGGTCGGGGCAAAGGCCGGGTTTTGCAGCGACAGCTCTATCATGGTGCGGTCGACCAGCTCGACCGCCGTCAGCGTGCCATCGCCCAGCTTGACGATGTGCTGGGCCGAATCCATGGCCTGGTAGAAGGTCGGAAAGTTCACCACGCCCAGCACCTTGGTGCGCGGCAGTTCGGCGAGGCGCAACTTGAGTGATTTGGTCAGTGCCAGCGTGCCTTCGCTGCCAATCAGCAAATGCGCCAGGTTGACCGAGCCGTCTGGCGTGTAGGGCTTTTCGTTCTGGTTGTTGAAAATGTCCAGGTTGTAGCCGGCGACGCGGCGCAGCACCTTGGGCCAGTGCGCTTCAAGTTCTGGCCTGAGCTGGTCCGACAGTGTCTTGACGTAGTCGCCCAGTTCACGTGCAACACCGCTTGCCTTGTCGTAACGGCCCAGTTCCAGCAGGCTGCCGTCGGAGCGCCAGGCGCTGGCGCCCAGCACGTTGTGCACCATGTTGCCGTAGGCAATGCTGCGGCTGCCGCACGAATTGTTGCCGGCCATGCCGCCCAGCGTGGCCTGCGCGCTGGTGGAGACATCGACCGGGTACCACAGGCCGTGCGGTTTGAGGGCGGCGTTGAGGTGGTCCAGCACCATGCCGGGCTCGACCTCGGCGCTGCGCGCCCCCAGGTCCAGCTTCAGCATGTTGCGCATGTGTTTGGCATGGTCTATCACCAGGCCTGCGCCCACGGTCTGGCCGCACTGGCTGGTGCCGCCGCCGCGCGGAACGATGGGCACCCTGAGGTCGCGGCAAATGTCCAGCGCGGTCTTGACATCGGCCGCGGTGCGCGGCACCAGCACGCCGACCGGCATCACCTGGTAAATCGACGCGTCGGTGGCGTAGCGGCCCCGGTCTGCGGCCGAAAACAGCACCTCGCCCTGGGTTTCTGTCGCCAGCCGGGCGGCGAGTCGGCCAGCGACTTCATTGCTGACGCGCGCCACCGCGTCGTAGCGCTGCGCCGCGGCTTGTTGCGTAATGTTCAGGGGGAGGGGGGCGTTCATGCTTTGGTTGCGGATGAAGGGGTTTTGCCGGCGGCACGCAACTGCTGAATCACCACTTCACGTTTGTTGTTCATGTGCTCCAGCAGCACATGGCGCATGGCGGCGGAGTCGCGCGCCGTCAGGGCGCTCATGATCTGTTCATGCTCTTTCACGGCGGTTGTCCATTTTTCTTGGTCATCGTTGGAGCGAAAGCGCAGCGCCTGCAGGCGCGCATTCACCTGCTGGTAGGTGCTGGTGAGGATGGGGTTCTTGGCCGCGGCGTTGATGGCGTTATGGATGGCCGCATTGAGCCGGTAGTAGGTGGGCCGGTCACGGCGCGTGTAGGCGGCCAGCATTTCAAAATGCATGGCCTTGATCTCGGCCAGCTCCGCATCGGTGATGCGCTGGGCGGCCAGCTCGCCGGATTGTGCTTCCAGGCCTGACATGACCTCGAAGGTATTCAGCACATCGGTTTCGCTCAGTTCCACGGCAATCGCCCCGCGGTTGGTCAGCAGTTCGACCAGCCCTTCGGCGGCGAGCATCTTGATGGCTTCGCGCAGCGGCGTGCGCGAGACATTGAGCACCTCGCTGAGTTCCCGTTCATTGAGTTTGGCGCCCGGCGGGATGCGGTTCTCCACCAGCATCTGGCGCAGGCGGTGGGCCACCTGCTCATGCAGTGCGGCACGTGGGATGGGGATGATTTCTGCTGCCATGTATAAATTTTGTATGCAAAAAATAGGGCTGTCAAATCGATCGAAAACCCTAGTTTGCGTTGACAAATGAATTTTGTATGCAAAAAATAGGATCGTTACCTCAGGAGAACACCGCTATGTTGACGCTTGATTTCCATCCCACGGGCCGGCATTTTTTGCAGATTCCCGGCCCGTCGCCGGTGCCGGACCGCATCCTGCGGGCCATGAGCCTGCCCACCATCGACCACCGCGGGCCGGAGTTCGCGGCACTGGGCCTGAAGGTGCTGGCCGATGTGCGAAAAATCTTCCAGACCCGGCAGCCCGTCATCATCTACCCGGCCTCCGGCACCGGCGCCTGGGAGGCGGCCCTGAGCAACACGCTGAGCGCGGGCGACCATGTGCTGATGTACGAAACCGGGCACTTTGCCGCGCTGTGGCAAAAACTGGCCGCGCGGCTTGGCCTTGAAACCGAGGTGATCAGCCACCCCGGCACCGATGTGTGGCGTCACGGCGTGCAGGCCGGCCTGATTGAGGAACGGCTGAAGGCCGATAGCCAGCACGCTATCCGCGCGGTGTGTGTCGTGCACAACGAAACCTCGACCGGCGTGACCAGCAACATCGCTGCGGTGCGCAAGGCCATCGACGCCGCCAGACACCCGGCGCTGCTGCTGGTCGACACCATCTCGGGCCTGGCGTCGGCCGACTACCGCCACGACGAGTGGGGGGTGGACGTCAGCATCAGCGGCTCGCAAAAGGGCCTGATGCTGCCGCCCGGCATCAGTTTTAACGCGGTGTCTGCCAAGGCCCTTGAAGCCAGCAAAAATGCCACGCTGCCCAAGGCCTTCTGGGCCTGGGACGAGATCATCGAGATGAACAAGACCGGCTACTGGCCGTCCACGCCCAACACCAACCTGCTGTACGCCCTCAGCGAAGCCTGCGACATGCTGCTGGAGCATGGGCTGGAAACCGTGTTTGCGCGCCATCAGCGCTGGGCGCAGGGCGTGCGCGCGGCCGTCAAGGCCTGGGGCCTGCAGATTCAATGCGCCGATGCGACGCTTTATTCACCGGTGCTGACCGGCGTGATGATGCCGGAGGGCATAGACGCCGACGCGGTGCGCAAGATCATTTACGAGCGCTTTGACTGTTCGCTGGGCACCGGCCTGGGCAAGGTCAAGGGCCGGATGTTCCGCATCGGCCACCTGGGCGACTGCAACGACCTGACGCTGATGGCGGCCCTGTCGGGCTGCGAGATGGGCCTGAAGCTCGCGGGCGTCAAGCTGGCGGGCTCGGGCGTGCAGGCCGCCATGGAGCATTTTTCCAGCCACGCCGCCGTGCTGCCGCAGCGCAAGGCGGCCTGATTGCCGGGCCCGGCGCTTCTTCTTTGCAAGCGCATTCAACAATTCAGCAAAAAAAACATTGGAGACAAGCATGCAACGCAGAACCTTTATCAGCGCGACGGCCGCCACGGCCGCCACCGTGGCGGCCCCCATGCTGCAGGCGCAAACCCTGCCCAACGGTCCCATCAAGATCGTGGTGGGCTTTCCTCCCGGCGGCGGCACCGACGCGCTGGCGCGCGTGGTCGGGCAAAAACTGACGGCGATGTGGAACACCTCGGTCGTGATCGAAAACAAGGGCGGGGCTGCGGGCGTGATTGCGGCTGACTATGTGTCCAAGCAGCCGGGTGACGGCAATACGCTGCTGATGGCCCACATCAACAGCCATGCGCTGGCACCGGCGCTGGGCATCAAGCTGGGCTACAACGCCGAGCGTGATTTCGTGCCCATCAGCATGGTCGGCGTGACGCCCAATATGCTGGTCTGCAACGCGGACCAGCCGGCCAAAAATGTGAAGGACCTGGTGGCGCTGTGCCGCAGCAAGCCGGGCCAGATCAGTTTTGCATCGGCCGGCGGCGGTTCCGCGCAGCACTTCGCGCTGGAGATGTTCAAGCTGCAGGCGAAGATTTTTGCCCTGCACATTCCCTATCGCGGTTCCGGCCCGGCACTGGTCGATTTGATTGGCGGCCAGGTCAACTACTGCTTTGAAACCATGACCTCGGCCACGCCGCATGTCAAGAGCGGCAAGGCCATTGCGCTGGCGCAAACCCGGCTCAAGCGCGCCAAGGGCCACCCCAATGTGCCGACCATGGCCGAGTCCGGCTTCCCGGGTTTTGAAGCCACGGTCTGGTACGGCCTGATGGGTCCGGCCAAAATGCCGCCGGCCATGGTGCAGCGCATGAACGAAGACGTCAACAAGGTGCTGGCCATGGCTGACGTGCAGGAAAAAATGGAACAGTACGGCGCCGAAGACGGCGGCGGCAGCACCGAGAAGTTCGCATCCTTTATTCGCGCGGAGCAGAAAAAGTGGGCGCAGGTTGCCAGCCAGGCCCAGGTGCGGGTGGATGCCTGACGGTTGATGCTTGAGGCCCGATGCCTGGCGTGCGCGAGGCACTTGGGCGCAGATTTTCAGAAGAAGTTTTTTAACAAATAGAAAGCAGGGATGTGCGCATGAATGTGCTTAACTTTTCAAGGGCGGGCAGCTTGCTGGCATCGCTGCTGTTGTGCTTCGCCAGTTCCGGCGCGTCGGCAGACATCGTCCTCGGACATTCCGGGGATTTATCCGGTACCTCTGCCGCCCTGACGAGCGACTATGTGCGCGGCATGAGCGCGTACTTTGACGACCTCAACAAGCGGGGCGGCATTCGCGGCGAGAAGATCAGGCTGGTCAGCCTGGACGATGGCTTCAACCCCGACAAGACGGCCGAAAACACCAAGGCCCTGATAGAGACGCACGACGCCGTGGCCCTGGTGGGCTTTCGCGGCACGGCCAATATGCTGAAGATCGTGCCGATTGTTCAGGCCGCCGGCATCGCCCAGATCGGCAACACCAGCGGTGCCAAGTCGCTGCGCGACCCGCATGTGCCGAACCTGTTCCATGTGCGCGCCAGCACCACCGACGAGATCGAGGCGGCCGTCAACCATGCGTGGACCATAGGCATCAAGAAGATTGCGGTGGTTTACCAGGATGACGCCTTTGGCAAGGAAGGCCTGGAGGCGCTCGATGCCTCCATGCAAAAGCGCGGCGCTGCACCCGCTGCCGTGGCCCCGGTGCCGCGTGGAACGGTGGATGTGGCCAAGGCCATCGAGGTGATCGCGGCGGCCCAGCCGCAGGCGGTGCTGCTGATCGGCCAGTCCAAGCCCGGTGCGGCGTTTATCAAAGGCCTTCGCCTGAAAGGGCTGAGCCCGCAGTTCTTCGTGCTGAGCGTGTCGTCGGGCCTGCATGCCGATCTCAAGGAGCCGGCTGCCGGCGTGATTGTGAGCCAGGTGGTGCCTTACCCGTTTACCGAGCTGGGCAACCCGGTGGTGCGCGAATACCAGTCAATCATCTCGCAGACGGCCGACAAGAAGTTCAGCTACAACAGCATGGAAGGCTTTTTGAACGCCAAGCTGGTGGTCCGCGCCCTGCAGAAGACGCCGGGCGCGCTGACGCGTGCCAAGCTCATCAGCACGCTGGAGTCTTTCACCAACGAAGACCTGGGTGGTTTTTCGCTCACCTACAGCAAGCACAGCAACCTGGGCTCGCGCTTTGTCAACCTGACGATGATTCGCGCCGATGGCTCCTTCGCCCGCTGATCCGGTTGCAGGCCGGGTCCGGCCTTTTCAGGCCGGTGGCGCCGGCGTCTTCGGGCGGTAGTCACACCAGGGCGCCACCGCGCACTGCCAGCACAGGGGCTTGCGCGCCATGCAGACATAGCGTCCGTGCAGGATCAGCCAGTGGTGTGCATCCACCAGGTACTCGGGCGGGATGCGCTTGAGCAGCTTGAGCTCCACCTCCAGCGGTGTCTTGCCCGGTGCCAGCCCGGTGCGGTTGCCCATGCGAAAGATGTGCGTATCCACCGCCATGGTGGCCTCGCCAAAGGCCGAGTTGAGCACCACGTTGGCGGTTTTTCGGCCCACGCCAGGCAGGGCTTCCAGGGCTTCGCGGGTGCGCGGCACCTGGCCGTCATGCTGCTCTACCAGTATTTGGCAGGTGGCCAGCAGGTTTTTGGCCTTGGTGCGGTACAGGCCGATGGTCTTGATGTACGCCTCCAGCCCCTCCAGGCCCAGCGCCAGCATCTTTGCCGGTGTGTTGGCCACAGGGAAAAGCCTGCACGTCGCCTTGTTCACGCCCACGTCGGTCGCCTGTGCGGAGAGCAGCACGGCGGCCAGCAATTCAAACACGCTGGTGTATTCAAGTTCCGTCGTGGGTTGCGGGTTGGCGGCTTTCAGGGTGGCAAAAAACGGGGCAATGTCGGCAGATTTCATGCTGTCAGTGTATGCCGCCCAA
>CAZWDK010000017.1:0-23075 GCA_964633095.1 uncultured Polaromonas sp.
GCGCTGGTGCTCAGCAGGCCGTTGCGCGAGGTCTGGAACTGGCGGCCGGTGTGCATGAGCATGAAGCAGCCGGTGCCATAGGTGTTCTTGGCCATGCCTTCCTGGAAGCAGGCCTGGCCGAACAGCGCACTTTGCTGGTCACCGGCCACGCCGCCAATCGCAATCGCGTGGCCCAGCAACTCGGGCCGCACCTCGCCGTAATGCGCGCTGGAGGGCCGCACCCTGGGCATCAGGACGGCGGGGATGCCCAGCAGGTCCAGCAGTTCGGCGTCCCACTGGTTGCTGTGCACGTTGAACAGCATGGTGCGCGAGGCATTGCTGACATCGGTGGCGTGCAGCGCGCCGCCCGTCAGCTGCCACATCAGCCAGCTGTCTATGGTGCCAAAGGCCAGTTCGCCGCGTTCGGCCTGCGCGCGGGCGCCGGGAACGTTGTCGAGCAGCCATTTGAGCTTGGTGCCGGAAAAATAGGCATCGATCAGCAAGCCGGTCTTGGCCTGTATCAGCGCCTCCTTGCCTTGCTCGCGCAGTTGCGCGCAGCTGGGTTCTCCGCGGCGGTCTTGCCAGACGATGGCGTGGTGAATCGGCTGGCCGGTCGCGCGGTTCCAGACCACCGTGGTTTCGCGCTGGTTGGTGATGCCCAGGGCGCGGATGGCGCTTGCCTTCAGTCCCGCCTTGCCGAGCGCCTCGCGCGCGGTGGCCAGCTGGGTGCGCCAGATCTCCATGGGGTCATGTTCGACCCAGCCCGGTCGGGGGTAAATCTGGGGCAGTTCCTGCTGGGCCTGGGCCACGACATGGCCTTGGTCGTCAAACACTATGCTGCGGGAGCTGGACGTGCCTTGGTCGAGGGCGAGCAGGTAGGTCATGGGGTGGTGTGACAAAGTGGTGGACGAGGGTACGACCGCTCAGGCCGAGGCGACTTCGCAAAGCACCTGGGCTTCGGCCAGCAGGGCCGGAAAAGGTTCAGGGGGCGGGGCATCGGTGAACAGGCGGTCGATCTGTGCGAGGTTGGCCAGCTCCACCATCGCCGGGCGATTGAATTTGCTGCTGTCGGCCGCGAGCCAGACTTCGCGTGCGTGCTCGATGATGGTCTGGGCCACCTTGACTTCCCGGTAGTCGTAGTCCCGCAGGGTGCCATCGGCCTCGATGCCCGAGATCCCGATCAGCGCAATGTCGACCTTGAACTGCCGGATGAAATCAACGGCCGCCTCACCCACGATGCCCCGGTCACGGGCACGCACCACCCCGCCCACCACGATGACCTCACAGGCCGGGTTGCCACTCAGGATGGCCGCCACATTGAGGTTGTTGGTGATCACCCGCAGGCCAGTGTGCTGCAGCAAGGCTTTGGCGATGGCTTCTGTCGTGGTGCCGATGTTCAGAATCAGCGAGCAATCATTGGGCACACGGCGGGCCACGGCGCTTGCAATGCGAGCCTTGCCTTCGGCATGGAGGCTTTCGCGCTGGGGATGCGCGATGTTTTCAACGACGGTGCTGGGCACTCGCACGCCGCCATGAAAGCGTGCCAGCAGGCCGGCCTCGGCCAGTCGCTGCACATCGCGGCGCACGGTTTGCAGGGTGACGCCCAGCATCTCGGCCAACTGTTCCACCGTCATGGAGCCGCGGGCTCGCACGACGTCGAGCAGATTGATTTGCCGGGGGTTGGAGTTCATGCGAGACAGGGTTTTCGGAGGGCATCAGATTGAAATACTGTAAATCGAATCAAAACGAACTTAATAAGGGAAAACTCTAATCTAAAACGAACGTAAAAGAATAAAAATAGAAAAATACGAATTCCATTTCAATGAACCGCGAATCCAAACTGTCAACGCAAGCGGGGCACGTGGTCATGCAGGTGGACGAATTTCAAGACACTGGAAAGGTTGCGCGATGCAGCTGACGCTCGATGGCATCAGTAAAAGGCTGGGGGCCGAGACCTGGCTCCATGAGATGAGCCTGGCACCCCGCAGCGGCGCGGTGACCGTGTTGCTGTGTGCCACGCAGACCGGCAAGACCAGTCTGATGCGCATTATGGCCGGCTTGGATGAGCCCGGCCATGGGCGTGTTCAGGTCGATGGGCGCGACGTGACCGGTATGCCGTTGCGCCAACCCCCAGTTCCACTGCCATGAAGGATTTCACCATGAGAGTTATTAAGGATTTCACCATGCGAGTTCGTGTTTCTAAGAATGGCTTGGCCGCCATGGCGGCAGCCGTCGTTGCGTTGCCGGTGTCGGTATGTGCCGCAGACATCCGTGTGATGTGTTACCAGGATGGCAACGAGTGCGACGTAACGGCCGCACTGGCAAAACGTTTTGAGGCCCAAAACGCCGGCATCAAGGTGATTGTTGACGTCGTCCCGTTCAAGACGATTGTGGAGCAGCTACCGGTGCAACTGGCTGCGGGACAGGGGCCGGATATTGCACGCGTCACCGACGTGGGCGGGCTGTCGAAGTACTACCTGGACATCGGCCCCTACGTGAAGGACCGCAAATATTGGGAAGCGAATTTCGGTGCCACCCTGCCTTGGCTCCGGCCCAGCGCCGGCGACAAAGGCATCTACGGCTTCATGTCGCAGCTGACCATGACCGGACCCTTTGTCAACAAAACGCTGTTCGAACAAGCCAAGGTGGCCATGCCCGGGCCGAAAGCGTCCTGGGATGAGTGGGCCGATGCGGCACGCAAGGTGGCCAAGGCCACGCAGACGCCGGCCGCCATGGCCTGGGACCGCTCCGGCCACCGCTTCGCCGGTCCGGCCATCAGCTATGGCGCCAAAATCTTCGACGCCAAGGGCAACCTGGCTCTGGACGCAGGCTACAAGACCATGGTGGGCAAGTTCGTCGGCTGGCACAAGGACGGCACCATGCTGAAGGACGTGTGGGGCGGCTCGGGCGGCTCCAGCTATGCCGATACCGTGGGTGAGTTCAAGAATGGCCGATTGGTCATGGTGCTGTCGGGCTCCTGGCAGATCAACCGCATGCAAAAGGAAATCGGCAATGCGTTCGACTGGGTCGCCGTGCCCAACCCGTGCGGCCCGTCTGCCTGCAGCGGCATGCCCGGCGGCGCCGCCTGGGTGGCGCTGAAGACGACCAAGTCGCCGAAGGAAGTGGGCCAGTTCCTCGACTTCATGGCGCAGGATGCCAACGTTGCCGAATTCGCCTCCAGTACCAACAACATTCCGGCCCACGCCGGCGTGGCCAAGAAGGGTGTCAGCTATCCCGGCGCCGGCCCGGCGGCGCAGGCCGCGCTCGGCGTGTTCACCAGCGGCACCGCGACGTTGGCGCCGGCGGCCTACCAACTGCAAGGCTACAAGTACAGCCGCGCCATCATGCTGCCCACCGTGACCCGCGTCACGCAGGCGATCGTGGGTGAGATCAGTGCGGACGACGCCGTGGCCAAGATCAGCGCCGACATGGCCGAAGCGGTCAAGCAGGCGGGGAAATAACAGGAAGACAGGTCCGGCGGGCGTGAACCCGCTGGCTTGATGGAGAGTCGGTATGTCGGTGTTTTCCAGTCCTTTGGGCTTTTGCTTCAACCTGTTCGAGCCCCTGTTCAGGCTGGGCCAGAAATGGCTCGGCCCCTCGCGCATCGGCTGGCTCTTCGTCGGGCCGAATCTGCTGGTGATCAGCGTGTTCTCCTTCCTGCCCATCGTCATCAACCTCGTCTATGCGGTGACGGGCGGGGTCAATTTGCTGCCGACCCAGCGCCCGTTTACCGGCGCGGAGAACTTCACCAACCTGCTGGAATGCCGGGACTACACAGACCTTCAGACCTGCCGCACCGACATCTTCTGGCGATCGATCTTCAACACCATCGAGTTCAGCCTGGTCCAGGTGGCGCTGATGGTGTTTTTCTCGCTGGTTACGGCCCTGGTGCTGAACCGCAAGATCATCGGCCGCGGCTTCTGGCGTGGCGTGTTCTTCTACCCGGTACTGCTGTCGCCGGTGGTGGTCGCGCTGATCTGGAAATGGCTGTTGCAAAGCCAGGGTGTGTTCAATGCCGGCCTGGTGGCGATGGGCTCGCAGCCGATGGCATGGCTGCTCGACAGCCACTGGGCCTTCTTTTGGGTGGTGGTGGTGTCGATCTGGGCGCACATGGGGTTCTACACCCTGATCCTGCTGGCCGGGCTGCAGGCCATCCCCAAGGACGTGTACGAGGCCGCGGAGATGGATGCCGCAAGGCCGTTTCGGGTGTTGTCGCGCATCACCTTGCCGCTGCTCATGCCCAACCTCATCGTGGTGCTGGTGCTGGTGATGATCCGCGCGGTGCAGACCTTTGACGAAGCGTTCGTGCTCACCGGCGGCGGCCCGGGCTCGGCCACCACCTTCATCGTGCAGTACATCTACCAGACCGGTTTTGCCGAGCAGATCCATCTGTATGGCCTGGCCGCCGCCGCATCGCTGATCCTCGCCGTCGGCCTGATGGCCCTGACGCTGGCGCAGCTGCGGCTGTCCAAAGCGGGCGACGCCGGCAAAGTGAAGAAATAAGCGAAGAAACAAGGACCGACCGATGGCGAACTTTCTCACCCGCACCCGCGGCCGCAATCAGCTGCACTGGACCGACTGGGTCTCCTACGGCTATCTGGTGCTGGGCCTCATCGTGATGTTCGGGCCGGTGCTCTGGCTGGTCCTGTCGTCCTTCAAGACCGAAAGCGCCCTGAGCCAATTCCCGCCGAGTTTCCTGCCCTACAGCCAGAAATCGGTGACGGTGGCCGGCCACGACAAACCCCTGCCGCTGTTCCTGGCCAAGGACGGGCAAGGCCAGACGCGCGAGCTGGCGCAGGTGCGCCGCATCGGCATCATGGCCACCATGGTCGACCCGCAGCAGCCGCAGACCGAGATCCGCATCAACATCAACGACCGCAAGCCGGTCAACGAGCTCCAGTTCGCCGGCGGCAACTACACCGAGCTGTTCGGCAAGTTCGCCTTCGGCACCTACCTGTGGAACAGCGTCTTCATCACCGTGGTGGCCACCGTCATTACGCTGTTGATCAATTCCATGGCGGCGTTCGCGCTGTCCAAGTACCAGTTCACCGGCCAGAAGACCATCTTCGTGCTGATCATCGCGACGCTGATGATCCCGCCCACCATCATCCTGGTGCCGGCCTTCCTGGTGATCTCCAGCATGGGCTTGCTTAACAACCTGTGGGGCGTGATCCTGCCCGCGGTGGCAACGCCCACCGGTGTGTTCCTGCTGCGCCAGTACATGCTGACGATTCCCGACGAACTGCTCGAGGCCGCGCGCATGGACAACGCCAGCGAATGGCGCATCTACTGGAAGATCATCCTGCCGCTGGCCGCGCCGGCCATGGCGGTGCTGGCCATCTTCTCCTTCATGTGGCGCTGGAACGACTTCCTGTGGCCGCTGATCGTGCTGTCCACGTCGGAAAACTTCACGCTGCAGCTCGCGCTCAACGCCTTCCAGGGCGAGCTGAACACCCAATGGCATTACCTGCTGGCCATGACGGTCATCACGCTGATCCCGATCAGCCTGGTCTTCACCTTTTTGCAGAAATACATCGCCACCGGCATCGCCAGCGCCGGCGTCAAGTAACTGCCTGACATCAACACAGGAACACTTTCGTGGCCACTTTAGCACTCGCCAACATCGTCAAATCCTTTGACAAGACCACCATCATTCACGGGGTCGACCTCACAGTTTCCGACGGTGAATTCGTGGTCTTCGTCGGGCCTTCCGGCTGCGGCAAATCCACGCTGCTGCGCATCATCTCGGGGCTGGAGCCGGCCACCGGCGGCGAGATCCGCATCGACGGCCAGCGTGTCAACGAGGTCTCGGCCGCGCACCGCGGTTGCTCCATGGTGTTCCAGTCCTATGCGCTGTACCCGCACATGAGCGTGTACGACAACATGGCGTTCGGCCTGGAGAACCTGGGCGTGGCCAAGTCGGTGATCGAGACCAAGGTCCAGGCGGCCGCCAAGATGCTGCAGCTCGACCAGCTGCTGCAGCGCAAGCCGACTCAGCTCTCCGGCGGCCAGCGGCAGCGCGTGGCCATCGGCCGGTCGATCGTGCGCGAGCCCAAGCTGTTCCTGTTCGACGAGCCGCTGTCCAACCTCGATGCCGAACTGCGCGTGTCGATGCGCTCGGAAATTCGCGACCTGCACGCCCGCCTGGGCGCGACCATGGTCTACGTCACCCACGACCAGGTCGAAGCCATGACCATGGCCGACAAGATCGTGGTGCTGCGCGCCGGCCGCATCGAGCAGGTGGGTACGCCGCTGGAGCTGTACAACCGGCCCCGCAACCAGTTCGTGGCCGGCTTCATCGGCAGCCCGCGCATGAATTTCGTGCCCGTGGCCCAACTGCCCAACGCCGCGCCCGGCACCCACACCGTGGGCATCCGGCCTGAGCATGCGCAAATCGCCGACGACGGGCCGCTGCAGATGGTGGTGTCGCAGGTCGAGCAGCTGGGCAGCACCAGCGTCCTGCACGGCCACGTGGTGCCCGACGCACCTTTCGAGCTGATCCTGAGCGGCCAGACCTCGATCAAGCGCGGCGACACCGTCCAGGTCAGCGCGCCCGCGGAACACCTGCACTGTTTCGACCAGAGCGGCCTGCGGCTTTAGTCAACCCCTGCCCAGCCGAATGGGCAGGGAAAAATCAACCACTTGGAGAAAAAATGAATACATTCGGACGCGCTCAAGTATCCCGGGCGCACGAACATGGTGCCGAGTTCGCCCTGGAAGGTGGCGCCAGTTTCAGCATTCAGGTGCTGGAGGACGCGATGGTTCGCGTGCGTTACAAGCCTGCGGCTGGCTACCTCGAACCACGCACCTGGGCGATCGCACCTGAGGCCGGCAAAGACGTCCCCTGGACCGGGCGCCAACGTGACGACATCGACGGATTCACGCGTCCCGTGGCACAAGTGATCGCCCAGCCCGGACAGGTGACCCTGAAAACTGCAGCTCTCTCGGTGACTGTGAAAGAAGATCCACTTACCTTGTCGTGGCTCGATGACCAAGGCCGACCATTGTTCAGTGATCGGTCCACATCATCTTATTTCGCGAGCCAGCGGACCGGCGCTGTGCGGCACTATTTGCAGCGGGATCGCGCGGAACGGTACTATGGGCTGGGCGACAAGACCGGCCCGCTGGATCTGCATGGCCGGCGCTTGCGCACGCTGGCGCTGGACTCTCTGGGCTACAACCCTGAAACTGGTGATCCGCTGTACAAGCATTGGCCGTTTACGCTGACGCGTGCTCCGAACGGTCAGTGGTGGGGCATCTACTACGACACCTTGTCGGCTTGCAATTTCGACCTCGGCTGTGAACACGACAACTACCACGATCTGTTCCGCTATGTTGAAATCGACAACGGCGATCTCGACTACTACGTCATGGTGGGCGCTACCCCCGGAGACGTCATCTCGCAGTTTGTCCGGCTGATCGGTGGCACCCATTTGCCGCCGCGCTGGTCGCTGGGGTTTGCCCAAACGGCGATGGGGCTGACCGATGCGAGCGACGCGCAAAAGCAACTCGATGCCTTCATAACGCGCATTGAGGCCGAGGGCATCGCGTGTTCGTCGTTCCATTACGGCTCGGGCTACTCGTCGCGCGGGAAGCGCCGTTATGTGTTCACCTGGAATACCGACAAGTTCCCTGACCCGAAGTCGCTGAACGCCAGGTTCCATGATGCCGGCATGCACGTGGTGGCCAATATCAAACCCTGCCTGCTCGACGACCACCCCGCCTATGGCGAGGTGCGCGCGCAGGGCGGCTTTATCCACGACGCCCAAAGCGGGCAACCCGTGGTGGAGCAATTCTGGGACGGCGTCGGCGCCCACCTCGACTTCACCCATCCCGCGGCCGTGGCCTGGTGGCAAAAGAACCTGCAGGAGCAGGTGCTCGACTACGGAATCGATACCGGCTGGAACGACAACAACGAATACGCCATCATGGACGATGGTGCAGCGTGCCATGGTTTTGGCGAAGCCATCGCTATGCACCGCGCACGCCCCCTGCATCCGTTGCTGATGACGCGGGCAACGTTTGAAGCGCAGGCCGCGCACCGCCCCAAGCAAGAGGTATTCACCGTCACGCGCGGCGGCTCTCCGGGGATCCAGCGCTACGCGCAAACCTGGACCGGCGACAACACCACCAGTTGGGAAACCTTGCGCTGGAACATCCGCACCGGCCTGCAAATGTCCCTGTCGGGCATGTTCAACGTGGGCCATGACGTCGGCGGCTTCGCGGGTCCGACACCGGACCCTGAACTGTTTTTGCGCTGGGTGCAGGCGTGCTGCCTGAACCCGCGCATGGTGATGAACTCCTGGAAAGCGGACGGTACCGTCAACGTGCCCTGGCTGCACCCGGCGGTGACGGCCGATGTGGCTGCGGCGATCCGGCTGCGTTACACCCTGATGCCGTATTTGTGGTCTCTCTTCGAGCGTGCCCATAGTCTGCACCAACCCATCATTCGTCCGACCTTTTATGACTTTCCGGACGACGCGCAATGTTTCGCCGACAGCGACGACTTCATGCTCGGTGACGCACTGCTCGTCGCTCCGGTGGTGCAGGCCGGCGCCACGTCGCGCAGTGTCTACCTGCCCAAGGGCCCCGAGGCGTGGTTTGACTTCCACACCGGCGCACGCTTCGAGGCCGGCCGGGTGCACACGGTCGCGGCGCCGCTGTCCACGCTGCCCTTGTTCGCGCGCTTCGGTGCGTCGATTCCGGTCGCGGCCAGCGTCGCAGACCGTCATCACCATGACGACCCGGTGAGCGGAGCGCGGAGTTTTTCGGGCTAGGGAAACCCTAAAACCCGCTACGGAAAATGAGGCCTATTTCACCTGAATCCACGCCGCTGCCGACACGGCGCCATGACCTGATCGCCCGGTTGGCCCAACCCTGTCAGTATGACATCGCCATCATCGGCGGCGGAGCCACCGGCCTGGGCGTGGCGCTGGATGCGGCGGCGCGCGGTTTCAGCGTGGTGCTGGTCGAATCGCACGACTTTGCCAAGGGCACCTCGTCGCGCGCCACCAAGCTGGTGCACGGCGGTGTGCGCTACCTGGCGCAGGGCAATATTTCCCTGGTGCGCGAGGCCCTACACGAGCGCACGACGCTGCTGGCCAATGCGCCGCATCTGGCGCAGCCGCTGGCCTTTGTCATGCCCTCCTACAAGTTCTGGGAGGCGCCTTTTTACGGCGTGGGCCTGAAGATGTACGACGCCCTGGCCGGTAGGGCCGGACTCGGGCCCACGGAGTTTTTGAGCCGGGCCGAAACCCAGGGCTTGCTCCCCACGGTCCAGCCGCAAGGGCCGAATGGCGGCCTGAGAGGCGGCGTCAAATACTGGGATGGCCAGTTTGACGATGCCCGGCTGGCGCTGGCGCTGGCCCGCACCGCCGCCCGGCAGGGTGCGCTGCTGGTGAACTACTGTGCGGCCACGGGCCTGATTCACGAACACGGCAAGGTGGCGGGTCTTCAGGCGCAGGATCAGGAAACCGGCTTTTCTTTTGAGTTGAAAGCCCGCTGCGTGGTGAATGCGACCGGTGTCTGGGTAGACCAGCTGCGCCTGCAGGATGGCCAGGCCATTGGGCGGGACACGAAGCCCATGGTTGCCCCCAGCCAGGGCGTGCATATTGTGGTGGACCGCTCGTTTTTGCCCACCGACCATGCCATGCTGATTCCGAAAACGGCTGACGGCCGGGTGCTGTTTGCCGTGCCCTGGCTGGGGAAAACCATTCTGGGCACCACCGACACGCCGCGTCATGACCTGGCGCGCGAGCCGCTGCCGTTCAGGGAGGAGGTCGATTTCATCCTGCGCGAATCGGCCCGCTACCTGACCCGCGCGCCGCGCCCGGCCGACATCAAAAGCATCTGGGTCGGCCTGCGGCCGCTGGTCAAACCGACCGATGACGCTGCCGGCAACACCCAGGCGCTGTCGCGCGAACACACGGTGCTGGTCAGCCAAAGCGGCCTGGTGACGGTGACGGGCGGCAAGTGGACCACCTACCGGGCCATGGCCGAGGATGTACTGGATAAATGCTTTGGCGCGGATTTGCTTCCGGCGCGCAGGGGGGCGGCGACTGCCCACCTCAAGTTGGTGGGCGCCAGCGCCTCGGCGCACAAGATCAGCGATGCGCCCGGGCTTCATTTGTACGGCAGCGAAGCCGAGGCCGTGCAAGGCCTGCCGGGTGCCGGCCGCGAACTGGGCGGCGGCCTGACCGAAGCCATGGTGCGGTTCGCCGCCCGCCACGAATACGCGCGATGCGTGGAAGACGTGCTGGCCAGGCGCTCCCGCCTGCTGTTTCTGGATGCCGCACTGGCCAGCTCCATGGCGGCGGAAGTCGCCGCCCTGCTGCTGCAGGAGAACGGGCTTGACCCCCGGCTGGAGGCCTTTTTGGCACTTTGCCGGCAATACCTCAGTGTGCCGGGGGCTGCTGCCTGAGGCTGGCGGGCTGGCGCATGCCGCCGCCATGGGGTCAGGCGCAGCATCTTGCTTGCTATGTTTTTAGTAGCTGATGGTGACCGTATCTATTGGGCTAAGGTCTGATTTGGCCGTCTTGATTCCCTGCTGCTGCGTGGCGGGCTGGCGCGCCGTGGCTTGCGCGGCGGCATGGTTGATGAGTCTGTAGGATTATTTTCACAAAGAGTGGTTGACAGTGTTGTGCGCTTCATTGATAATCGTGGGCTTCGCTCTAAAAAGGCGAAGAATTCTGCCTAACGGAAGCATCGCAAGTGGTTTGCGGTGTGGACGACGGGCCCAAGACTGATTGGTTGGCTGCCTGCAAGATTCTTGAGGCGGCCAATTGGTGCAAGTTGGGACTAAATTTAAATGATTCAAACGCAATCCAAACTCGATGTTGCTGACAACACGGGTGCCAAATCCGTGATGTGCATCAAGGTGCTGGGCGGATCCAAGCGCCGGTACGCCAGCGTTGGTGATGTCATCAAGGTGAGCATTAAAGAAGCCGCTCCGCGTGGCCGCGTCAAAAAAGGCGAGGTTTACAGTGCTGTGGTTGTCCGTACTGCCAAAGGCATCCGCCGTGGTGACGGCTCGCTCGTCAAATTCGATGGCAACGCAGCCGTGTTGCTTAATGCCAAGCTGGAGCCTATCGGTACCCGCATCTTTGGACCAGTGACGCGCGAATTGCGCACTGAAAAGTTCATGAAGATCGTGTCCCTGGCTCCTGAAGTTCTGTAAGGACGCGCCATGAACAAGATTCGCAAAGGCGACGAGATCATCGTGATCGCAGGTCGCGACAAGGGTAAGCGCGGCACGATTTCGCTGCGCAAAGACGACAGCTACGTGGTGGTCGAGGGCATCAACCTGGTGAAAAAACACACCAAGCCCAACCCCCTCAAGGGCACCACCGGCGGCATCGTTGAAAAAAGCATGCCGATTCACCAATCCAATGTGGCTATTTTCAATGCCGCAACGGGCAAGGCGGATCGTGTTGGTATCAAGCTTCTGGCTGACGGCAAAAAAGTGCGCGTCTTCAAGTCCAGCGGCGAAGAAATTAAGGCTGCATAAACATGGCACGCTTGCAAGATCAATACCGCGAAAAAATCGCTCCCAGCCTGATTGAAAAATTCGGCTACACCTCGCCCATGCAGGTGCCGCGCATCACCAAGATCACGCTCAACATGGGTGTGAGCGAGGCTGTTGCCGACAAGAAGGTCATGGACAACGCCGTTGCCGACATGACCAAGATTGCCGGCCAGAAGCCCGTGGTGACCAAGGCCAAGAAGGCTATCGCCGGTTTCAAGATCCGCGAAGATCTGCCGATCGGTTGCATGGTGACGCTGCGCGGCGTGCAGATGTACGAGTTCCTCGATCGTTTCGTGACCGTGGCCCTGCCGCGCGTTCGTGACTTCCGCGGCATCTCTGGCCGTGCCTTTGATGGCCGCGGCAACTACAACATCGGCGTCAAAGAACAGATCATTTTCCCTGAAATTGAGTATGACAAGGTGGATGCCTTGCGCGGTCTCAATATCAGCATTACCACAACGGCCAAGACCGATGAAGAGTGCAAGGCGCTCCTCACCGCCTTCCGTTTTCCGTTCAAGAACTGAGGCGGGACATGGCAAAACAAGCTTTACTGCAACGTGAACTGAAGCGCGAAAAACTCGCCGCCAAGTTCGCCAAAAAATACGCTGAACTCAAGGCGGCATCGAACGATGCCAAGCGCTCCGATGAAGAGCGTGCTCTGGCCCGCCTCGAGCTGCAGAAGTTGCCTCGCAACGCCAACCCGACTCGCCAGCGCAACCGCTGCGAGATCACCGGTCGTCCGCGTGGTACGTTCCGTCAATTTGGTCTGGCTCGCGCCAAGATCCGTGAATTGGCTTTTGCTGGTGATATCCCTGGTATCACCAAGGCAAGCTGGTAAGCAATAGGAGAACCCGCAAATGAGTATGAGTGATCCTATCGCCGACATGCTGACACGCATCCGCAATGCACAAATGGTTGAAAAAGCTGTTGTGCTGGTGCCGTCGTCAAAAGTCAAAGTCGCCATTGCGCAGGTGTTGAAGGACGAGGGCTACATCGACGGCTTCTCTGTCAAGACCGATGATGGCAAGTCCCAATTGGAAATCGCCCTGAAGTATTACGCAGGCAAGCCCGTGATTGAGCGCATCGAGCGCGTCAGCCGCCCCGGCCTCCGTGTTTACAAAGGTCATGGCGCCATCCCCCAGGTCATGAATGGCTTGGGTGTGGCAATTGTCACGACGCCCCAGGGTGTCATGACGGATCGCAAAGCGCGCGCTACCGGTATCGGTGGTGAAGTGCTGTGCTACGTGGCCTAACGGCGGCATTGAGGAGAAACTGAAATGTCTCGTGTAGGAAAAACGCCGGTTGCCATTCCCCAAGGTGTGGACGTGGCAATCAAAAGCGACCAAATCAATGTCAAGGGCGCTCTGGGCGCCCTGGCGCTGGCACAAAACGCACTCGTCACCATCAAGAATGATGACGGCAAGCTGACTTTCGCGCCTGCCAATGACTCGCGTGAAGCCAATGCCATGAGCGGCACGATGCGTCAGCTCGTGAACAACATGGTGACGGGCGTGACCAAGGGCTTTGAGAAAAAGCTCAGCCTGATCGGTGTGGGTTACAAGGCTCAAGCCCAGGGCAGCAAACTGAACCTGACGGTTGGTTATTCTCACCCCGTGGTGATGGATATGCCTGCCGGCATCCAGGTTGCTACGCCTACGCCCACCGAGGTGGTGATCAAGGGTTCGGATCGTCAACGCGTCGGCCAAATCGCTGCCGAAGTTCGTGCAGTTCGTCCTCCCGAGCCTTACAAGGGCAAGGGCATCCGCTATGTGGATGAGAAGATCACGATCAAAGAAACCAAGAAGAAATAAGGAGCTGCAGCATGTTGACCAAAAAAGAGCAGCGCCTTCGTCGTTCACGCCAGACCCGTATTCGCATTGCGATGCAAGGCATTGCCCGTCTGACCGTGAATCGCACCAATCTGCATATTTACGCCAGTGTTATCTCCGGCGACGGCACCAAAGTCCTTGCGGCTGCGTCTACCGCAGAAGTGGAAGTGCGCAAAGAGATTGGCGCTTCGGGCAAGGGTGGAAACGTTGCTGCCGCGCAAGCCATTGGCAAGCGCATTGCTGAAAAAGCAAAAGCAGCGGGTGTGGAAAAAGTGGCGTTCGATCGCGCCGGTTTTGCGTACCATGGCCGCGTGAAAGCGCTGGCTGATGCGGCTCGCGAAGCTGGTTTGCAGTTCTAAGCAGACTGGAATTAAGTATGGCTAAGTTTCAAGCAAAACAGCAAAACGACGCTCCAGACGATGGTCTGAAGGAAAAGATGATCGCGGTCAACCGCGTGACCAAAGTGGTGAAGGGCGGCCGTATTCTCGGTTTCGCCGCACTCACGGTGGTTGGTGACGGTGACGGCCGTGTTGGCATGGGCAAGGGCAAGTCGAAAGAAGTGCCTGCAGCCGTGCAAAAAGCCATGGAAGAAGCGCGCCGCAACATGACCAAGGTGTCATTGAAGAACGGCACGATTCATCACAATGTGTTCGGCCACTGGGGTGCTGCCAGCGTCATGATGGCGCCGGCTCCCAAGGGTACCGGCATCATTGCGGGTGGTCCTATGCGCGCTGTTTTTGAAGTAATGGGCATCACCGATATCGTGGCCAAAAGCCATGGTTCGAGCAACCCTTACAACATGGTGCGCGCCACGATGGATGCACTGAACAACTCCACGACGGCCTCTGAAATTGCGGCCAAGCGTGGTAAATCAGTCGAAGAAATCTTCGGCTAAGACGGGCATTGAAATGACCAAAGAAACCAAAGTAAAAGTCCAGCTGATTCGCAGCCCGATTGGCACCAAGGAATCACACCGCGCGACTGTGCGCGGTCTGGGCCTGCGTGGCATCAACAGCGTCAGCGAATTGCAGGACACGCCCGCAGTGCGCGGCATGATCAACAAGATCAGTTATCTGGTCAAGATTGTTTGAGCGGAGACTCATCATGGAATTGAACGGAATCAAGCCTGCTCAAGGCGCAAAACATGCCAAGCGACGTGTCGGTCGCGGTATTGGTTCGGGCCTGGGCAAAACGGCTGGACGTGGCCATAAGGGGCAGAAGTCGCGCGCGGGCGGCTACCACAAGGTGGGTTTTGAAGGCGGTCAAATGCCTATGCACCGTCGCTTGCCCAAGCGTGGTTTCAAATCCCAATCGCTCAAGTTCAACGCCGAGGTTACCTTGGGCGCGCTGGAACAGCTCGGCCTGGCCGAAGTGGATCTGTTGGCCCTGAAGACCGCCGGTTTGGTGGGGCAACTCGCCAAAAACGTCAAGGTCGTCAAGACGGGTGAACTGTCCAAGGCGGTCAAGCTGAACGGTATTTCTGCCACGGCAGCTGCCAAGGCTGTGATTGAAGCCGCTGGCGGCTCCATCGTTTAATATTTGACGGGACCAATCAGTGGCAACCAACTCGGCTCAAATTGCAAAAACCGGAAAATACGGTGACTTGCGCAACCGGCTTGTGTTTTTGCTGTTGGCGCTGGTCGTGTACCGTATCGGTGCGCATATTCCAGTGCCAGGTATTGACCCCAGCCACCTGAAAGAGCTGTTCAAGGGGCAGCAGGGCGGCATATTGAATCTGTTCAATATGTTTTCCGGCGGCGCCTTGTCGAGATTCACGGTATTTGCCCTGGGCATCATGCCCTACATCTCGGCTTCCATCATCATGCAGCTGCTGACGTATGTTGTGCCAACATTCGAGCAGATGAAGAAGGAAGGCGAGGGCGGTCGCCGCAAGATCACGCAATATACGCGCTATGGAACGCTGGCCTTGGCCTTGTTTCAGTCCATGGGTATTGCCGTGGCGCTGGAAAGTTCACCGGGCCTGGTTTTGGTGCCTGGTTTTGGTTTTCGCATGACGGCGGTGTTCAGTCTGACGGCGGGAACGATGTTCCTGATGTGGCTGGGTGAGCAGATTACCGAGCGCGGTCTGGGCAACGGTATTTCGATCCTGATTTTTGCCGGGATTGCGGCGGGTCTGCCCAATGCAATGGGTGGGCTTCTTGAGTTGGTGCGTACCGGCTCCATGAGTATTCTCGTGGCCATCGTGATCGTTGCAGTCGTTGTGCTGGTGACTTACTTTGTGGTGTTTATTGAGCGTGGTCAGCGCAAGATTCTTGTGAACTACGCCCGCCGTCAAGTAGGCAACAAGGTATATGGTGGGCAGTCTTCGCATTTGCCGCTGAAGCTGAATATGGCGGGTGTCATTCCTCCGATTTTTGCTTCATCGATCATTTTGCTGCCGGCTACGGTGGTGGGCTGGTTCAGCGCCGGTGAAAGCATGCGCTGGTTGAAGGACATCGCTGCGACTCTGACGCCTGGACAACCCATTTACGTGATGCTCTATGCCGCCGCGATTGTGTTTTTCTGCTTCTTCTACACGGCGCTGGTGTTCAATAGCCGTGAAACTGCAGATAACCTGAAAAAGAGCGGGGCGTTTATCCCTGGAATACGCCCGGGTGACCAAACGGCCAAGTACATCGATAAAATACTGGTCCGCTTGACGCTGGCGGGTGCTGTCTACATCACCTTCGTTTGCCTGCTGCCAGAGTTTTTGATTTTGAAATATAACGTGCCATTCTATTTTGGTGGCACGTCGTTGATGATCATTGTGGTGGTCACCATGGACTTCATGGCCCAGGTGCAGAACTACATGATGTCGCAGCAGTATGAGTCGTTGCTGAAAAAGGCGAACTTCAAGACTTCGTTGGGTAGTTGATGGAATGTCCAAAGACGATGTGATCCAGATGCAAGGGGAGGTTGTGGAAAACCTCCCGAATGCAACTTTCCGGGTCAAGCTGGAAAATGGACATGTTGTACTTGGACACATCTCGGGAAAAATGCGCATGCACTACATTCGTATTCTTCCGGGTGACAAGGTAACGGTCGAGTTGACGCCTTACGATTTATCGCGTGCACGAATTGTGTTCCGTGCCAAGTAAGCACAGAGTGAAAGTTTAGGAGAAAGAAATGAGAGTTTCAGCTTCGGTTAAGAAGATTTGCCGCAACTGTAAAATTATCCGGCGCAAAGGTGTTGTTCGCGTGATCTGCACAGATCCACGCCACAAGCAGCGCCAAGGCTGATTTTCAAGAGATTTAGAGGACGCACATGGCTCGTATCGCTGGTATCAATATTCCGCCGCAGCAGCATGCCGAAATCGGCTTGACTGCAATCTATGGCATAGGCCGCACACGTGCTCGCAAAATTTGCGAAGCATGCGATATCGCCTACGCGAAGAAAGTCAAAGATTTGACTGACGGCGATCTGGAAAAAATTCGTGACCAGATCGCTCTGTTCACCATCGAGGGCGATTTGCGTCGTGAAACCACGATGAACATCAAGCGCCTGATGGATATCGGGTGCTACCGTGGTTTCCGTCATCGTCGCGGCCTGCCAATGCGCGGCCAGCGCACGCGGACCAACGCCCGTACCCGCAAGGGGCCGCGTAAAGCCGCTGCTTCGTTGAAGAAATAATTGAGAGGTCGTCATGGCAAAATCACCAAGCAGTAACGCCGCTCAGCGCGTTCGCAAGAAAGTACGCAAGAACGTGGCGGATGGCATTGCCCACGTTCACGCTTCTTTCAACAACACGATCATCACGATCACGGATCGCCAGGGTAACGCCTTGTCGTGGGCTTCCTCTGGTGGCCAGGGCTTCAAGGGTTCACGCAAGTCGACTCCTTTTGCTGCCCAGGTGGCATCGGAAGTGGCTGGTCGTGCGGCGATTGAACAGGGTATCAAAAACCTTGATGTTGAAATCAAGGGACCTGGTCCAGGACGTGAATCGTCTGTGCGGGCACTGGGCGCTCTCGGCATTCGAATCAATTCGATTGCAGACGTCACCCCCGTTCCACATAACGGCTGCCGCCCCCAAAAGCGTCGCCGTATTTAATTTTCGCTCGGTCTTGCCTGGTCGATTGCTTTGCGATTGGCCGGGCTTTAGGCATTTTTAATCAAGCCCACCGCCGTTAGGTTGCTACCTTCGGCTCCTGCAGTAAATGCAGCAGATGACACAAGGATATAAACGTGGCACGTTACCTCGGCCCCAAGGCCAAACTTTCCCGCCGTGAAGGCACCGACCTTTTCCTGAAGAGCGCTCGCCGCGCAATCAGCGACAAGGCAAAATTTGACTCCAAGCCAGGTCAACACGGCCGTACTTCCGGTACCCGCACCTCTGATTTCGGGCTGCAGCTGCGTGAAAAGCAGAAAGTCAAGCGCATGTATGGCGTGCTTGAAAAGCAATTCCGCCGTTATTTCGAGCAAGCTGATGGCCGCAAGGGCAACACCGGCGCCAATCTGCTGTTCATCCTGGAATCGCGTCTGGACAACGTGGTGTACCGCATGGGCTTTGGCTCTACTCGTGCCGAGGCCCGTCAGCTGGTGTCGCATAAAGCCATTCTGGTCAATGGCAACTCCGTCAACATCCCTTCCTACATGGTCAAGGCCGGTGATGCGATTGCAGTTCGTGAAAAGTCCAAGAAACAGACTCGCGTTACCGAAGCTCTCCAGTTGGCTCAGCAAGTGGGCTTGCCTGCGTGGGTGGATGTGAACGCCGATAAAGGCGAAGGCGTCTTCAAGAAAGTGCCAGATCGCGATGAGTTTGCTGCCGACGTCAACGAATCGTTGATCGTCGAGTTGTACTCACGCTAATTTCGTTCCTGCGATACGGGGCACCGTATCGCCAGGGTGTGCTTCGCCGGCCTTATCGGTGTAACGAACCGAGGGTATTGAGAGGAAGACTGCATGCAGACTAATTTGTTGAAACCAAAAACTATCAATGTTGAGCCACTTGGTACCAACCGTGCCAAAGTGACTCTGGAGCCGTTTGAGCGTGGTTACGGCCATACGCTGGGTAACGCGCTGCGCCGCGTATTGCTGTCATCCATGGTCGGCCACGCTGCGACCGAAGTCACCATCGCCGGTGTTTTGCACGAATACTCTTCCATTGACGGAGTTCAGGAAGATGTCGTCAACATTCTGCTGAACCTCAAAGGCGTCGTTTTCAAGCTGCACAACCGTGACGAAGTCACGCTCAGCTTGCGCAAGGACGGAGAGGGTCCTGTCACCGCTGCCGATATTCAGACGCCGCATGATGTGGAAATCATCAACCCTGAGCATGTCATCGTGAATTTGTCGCATGGCGGCAAGATCGATATGCAGATCAAGGTTGAAAATGGCCGTGGTTATGTGCCTGGTAACGTGCGCCGTTACGGTGACGAGTCGCCGAAATCGATTGGCCGGATTGTGCTGGATGCTTCGTTTTCCCCGGTCAAGCGTGTCAGCTACACGGTTGAAAGCGCCCGCGTCGAGCAGCGCACGGACCTGGACAAACTGGTACTTGAAATCGAAACCAATGGCGCGGTCACTGCAGAAGATGCGGTTCGCGCATCGGCCAAGATTTTGGTTGAGCAGCTTGCGGTGTTCGCCCAGCTGGAAGGCAATGAATTGGCTGCTTTTGATGCGCCGGTCCAGCGTAGTTCACAGCAGTTCGATCCGATTCTGCTGCGTCCCGTCGATGAGCTCGAACTCACCGTTCGTTCCGCCAACTGCTTGAAAGCGGAAAATATTTACTACATTGGCGACCTGATTCAGCGCACTGAAAACGAGCTGCTGAAGACTCCCAATCTGGGACGAAAATCCCTCAATGAGATCAAGGAAGTACTGGCCTCTCGCGGCCTTACACTTGGGATGCGACTTGAAAGCTGGCCTCCTGCGGGTCTCGACAAGCGCTAATTTGAAAACTGACCATCTTTGAATGGATGGCGCACGGGCAGTACCTGATACGGCTGTCCGGATATTAAAAAGGAAACACCATGCGACACGGACACGGACTACGTAAACTTAACCGCACCAGCGAGCACCGCCTCGCCATGCTGCGCAACATGATGAATTCGCTGCTTCAGCATGAAGTCATCAAGACCACGCTGCCCAAGGCCAAGGAATTGCGCCGTGTGGTTGAGCCCATGATTACGCTCAGCAAAGAGCCAACGCTGGCCAACAAACGCCTGGCATTTGACCGCCTGCGCGATCGCGACATGGTGGTCAAGCTGTTTGCCGAACTGGGCCCACGTTACAAGGCTCGTCCCGGCGGCTACACCCGTATTCTTAAAATGGGTTTCCGTGTTGGCGACAATGCGCCGATGGCACTGGTTGAACTGGTGGACCGTCCTGAGGTGTCGGAAGACACTACGGCTGATGTGGCTGAAGCAAAGTAAGCTATAATAAATGTATATCGCGCGGTGGAGCAGCCTGGTAGCTCGTTGGGCTCATAACCCAAAGGTCGTAAGTTCAAATCTTGCCCGCGCAACCAACATCCATGCCGTCTAGGCTGGTAGCAAACGCCCACTTCATGTGGGCGTTTTGCTTTGTAGCCCACTCATAGCCCATTTCTAGCCCGCTTGTAGCCCAACATTTTTGGGAGCTTGCAATTGTGACCATTGGGTACCCACGGCCCATACCCCGATACCTTGTCGTCCCAGGAACGGGAGTTTGCAGAGCGTTTGGACACCGCCAATGAGGTCGAGTGGTGGTGCCGCAACCCTGTAGGCGCTTCGCATCCCGACTCCGTGAGCCTGTACAAATGGTCTGGCGGGACAGGGTTCTTTCCGGACTTCGCCTTGAAAATCAAGGGCCGCGCAAGGAAGGAGACGGCATTGCTCTCCTTGCCCGGATGGCCAGTTTAAGTTCCCCCATGGCAGGACGCTGGTATGGTCACTCTGAGTCGAGCTTGATGGCAAGTTTTTGAGCGGCTTCTTTCAGTCGGTAGCTGCGCCCCTCGAACTGCAACATCCGGCATCGGTGCATGAGCTGGTCCAGGATGGTGGACGCCATGATCGTGTTCCCGAGGTAAGTGCCCCAGTCCTGGATCACCCGGTTGGACGTCACGACGATGCTTGCGCGCAGCTTGTATAGCCGGTGCACCAGGCTCTGCAGGAACTCGGCCGCCACCTCCTGAGTATTCCGGCCGCGCGTGACCGGTGTTGAAAAGGCGGCAACGCCTCACGGCGGGATCATGCATGAGTACATGCACGATCATGGAGGGGCCTCCGGCGGCCTGGCAGGGGCCTAGATTGAAGAGATTTCTTGAGGACATACTCCCCATCGCGATTTCACAACTTATCCGAACCGTCGGTCACGCTCTCCGGAATACCGGTCACGCGGCCGGAATCAGCGGTCACATTCACCGGAATACGCAACCTCCCAGATGCGTTTGGCCAGAAACAGATCGTCGAGCACCAGCAGACGCTGGCCGGCCCTGTTGTTATCCACCTATGAAAGTCCCAGCCGGCCGAAGTACAGCTCATCATATATCGCAATTCGAAGGGTTTGCCTCAAGAGCAGCTGAGCCTTGAGGCGTCCGAGAAAGGCGGCACCGGTAAGCGGCAGCGCGTAGTCGTCAACCGAGCCTTGAGTGGCGCGGCAAGGTTGCCTGCCCTTTAGCCGGGCGGTTTGAGTGCATTGCATGGTGCGCTCAGTTGGCTCATCACGCCTTTGAACCTTTAGTAGTGGATTTTCTGCGATCAACTTCACTGTCAGATAGGTCTAGGTCCAGGTACATCTCCAGCGCAAAACGCAGGATGTCAGATCGGGACGGAATAGTACCCATTTGAGCGGAAAGCTCTATCCGCTTGGCGTCAATCAACTTACCGAGTTGATCGGAGATCCGAAGGTTGAGTTGACTGCGTTCCATGGCGTGTGAGTGAAAGAACCCAATTCTAGCCAGCAAAAAATTATTTCGGTAGACATGTTGACAATTCATTTGTTTTGCTTAATATAAATATGTCTACCAATATTAATGGTAGCGAAAGGAGCGAAAATGAGTTCAGAGTTTTTGACCACAGACGAGCTGTCGGCCCGTATCAAATATGACGTTCGCACCATACGCGAACGGCTCAAGGACAGCGTATTGCTGGAGGGGGTCCATTACTTTCGTCCATTTGGTGGGCGGAAGATTCTCTACATATGGGAGAGCATTCAGCGTGACATGATGGTGGAGTCGCGGATTAGGCCGGTCGGCATGGTTGGAATCCCGATGGCCAATGGAGGTGTCCTCCATGCCTAGTGTTCGCGTACACAAGCCCAACGGCGCGTTATTCTTCGATTTCCGGTACGACGGTGAGCGGTGCCGCGAATATACGTTGCTGCCCGACACCCCCGCCAACCGCAAGAAGCTAGAAAAGGTCCTGGCCAAGATCGAATCCGAAATCGAGGCCGGCACCTTCGTCTATGCCAACTACTTCCCCAACAGCAAGGCCCTCAGGCGATTGTCGCGGCCTGCTGTGCCGGAATTGGTCGAGACAGCAGTTGCTCAGGCGGCAGCTGTCGCTGCAGGGGAATCAGTGGTCGATGCGATACGGGCTACACCACTGTTCCGCGATTTCGCCAACCAGTGGGTCGACGAACGCAGCATCGAATGGCGGCGCAGCCACATCCGTTCTCTGCTGTCGACGTTGAACAGCCGCCTGATTTCTCATTTTGGAGGAAAGGCGGTCGGCCAAATCACCAAATCTGACATTCTTGCCTTCCGCGCCACACTCGCCAAAGTTAAAGGTCGCGGAGAAAAAGAAGGACTCTCACCCAAGCGCATCAATGAAATCATTGGTTTGCTTAACCAGATCATGGCCGAAGCAGCCGACCGATTCGAGTTTACGTCACCGACCACCAACATCAAACGCCTGCGTCTGCGTAAAACCGATGTGGATCCCTTCAGTCTGACCGACGTCCAGCGCATCCTGGCCACCGTCAGGGCCGACTACAAGCAGTATTTCGTCACCCGTTTCTTCACCGGCATGCGCACCGGCGAGGTCCACGGCCTGAAGTGGAAATACGTCGACTTTGACCTGCGCGTCATCCGGGTGCGCGAAACCTTCGTACTCGGTGAGGACGAATACACCAAGACCGACGGCAGTCAGCGCGACATCCAGATGAGCCAGCCGGTGTTCGAAGCCCTGCAGGAACAGTTCAGGGCGACCGGCACGGTTTCCGAGTACGTGTTCTGCAACCTGCTCGGTACGCCACTGGACAACAAGAACTTCTCCGACCGCATCTGGTACCCGCTGCTGCGCCACCTCGGGCTGCAGAAGCGCCGTCCCTACCAGATGCGCCACACGGCGGCCACGCTGTGGCTGGCATCGGGCGAAGCGCCGGAGTGGATTGCCCGGCAACTTGGCCACACCAGCACCGAGATGCTGTTCCGCGTCTACAGCCGCTATGTGCCCAACCTCACGCGCCAGGATGGCTCGGCCATGGAGCGGCTGCTGGCCAGTCGGCTGTCAACGGGGGCGCTGGTGCCGCTTGACGGGGCGGGGCAGGGTGGCGCGACTGGGACGCGGGCCATGTATGTGCCGGCAGGCGAAGTGCTGCCCCAGCCGATTCCCAAACCGCGTGGCATCCATGGTGCGCGTAATCACCCCCGCACCCATCGCACGTCAGAGGACGACAACGTCATCAACCCTGACGCCTACGGCGGCAGTGAACCCCAGCCGCCGCCCTGGCGGATGAGGGTCTCAGGATCACGGCCAGTCCACTGGCCGGCTTGATACCCGTCTAACCACGCCTTCAGCCTGACCTCAACACGCCGCCGCAA
>CAZWDK010000018.1:0-22885 GCA_964633095.1 uncultured Polaromonas sp.
ATTGCGCCCGCTGGGTGCGGGCTAGAGCCTTGTCTTGCTCAAGACCTGGGCGGCATCGGCGCTCATGCGGGCAATCACCTCGGCGGCCGGCGCCAGCTGGCCAATCAGGCCGACCGCTTCCCCGACGGTGGCGTGGGCCCGGGAATAGTCACCGGCCTTGACGCCTTCGTCATAGGCGGCGCGAGCGGCGGCCGGCTCCGCCCGCAGCGCCTCCAGCCGTGTTTCCCATTGGCGGTGCAGGTCGTTGCGGATGGCGCGGAAGTCATAGGGTTCGGGCCAGTTCTTGCGGCGCAGGATGTCGAACACCGGGCTGCGTGCCGTGCCGTCGCCGCTGGTGACGAGCGCCTGCTCTTTCGCGCCCTGGGCGGCCAGGCTTTCATGGGTGGCCCACAGGCGTGAGCCGACCAGAGCGCCGTCGGCGCCCAGCACCAGTGCCGCGGCCAGCGTGCGCCCGTCGGCAATGCCGCCGGCGGCCAGCAGCAAGGTGTCGGGGGCATGGGCGATCAGCCAGTCGGCCAGTTCGGGCACAAAGGTGATGGTGGCGCGGCCGTTGAGGGAATTCATGCCGTGGCCGCCGGCTTCGCCGCCTTGCGCCACGATGATGCGGGCGCCGGCCTCCAGCGCCAGCGGTACCTGCTCCAGGCGCTGCACCTGGCAAATCAGGGCGGCACCGGCGGCGGCGATGCGGGCCGCATAAGGCCGCGGGTCGCCAAACGACAGCATGATGGCGTGCGGCTTTTCGCCGGCCGGATGCGCCAGCACCCAGTCCAGTGCGCTGGCGTCTTGGTCCAGCTTCCAGGTGATGAAACCGCAGCCCAGGCGCGCCCGCGCCCCCTCGGCGCCGCTATCGGTGCCGCGCAGCGCCAGGGTGTATTCGCGCTCCGTCCAGGCCAGGTCGCCATAAGCCCCGCCGACCAGTCCGAGCGTGCCGGCCTGGGCGCAGGCGGCGGCCAGTGCGCCGCCCGAGGCCAGCGCCATAGGGGCCAGCACCAGCGGCGCCTGCAGGCCAAACTGGCGGGTCAAGCGGGTTTGCAGATGCGGATGTACGGGGGAGCTGGCGTCGTTCATGGGCCCATTATGCTGAAACGACGTGCGGAAAAAAAGCCGCCGTTTGATGGCTTATTGGATGCCCATCAAGCGGCCGCCGGCAATTCGACGATGAAGGAGGCGCCGCCGCCGGGCCGCGCCTCGCAGCGCACGCTGCCGCCATGGCGCTGGCTGATGGACTTGACCAGGGCCAGCCCCAGGCCGACGCCGCCCTCGCGCTCGCTGGCGCCCGGCAGGCGGTAAAACGGCTCAAAAATCCGTTCGCGCTGGGCGGCCGGCACGCCCGGGCCGCGGTCATGCACCTTGATGACGGCCAGCTGCTGGCTGCCCACGCGGGCTTGCGCCAACTCCAGGCTGATCTCGCCCTGGCTGTAGCGCCTGGCGTTTTCCAGCAGGTTGCGAATCAGGCGGCGCAGCAGGCGCGGCGAGCCCTGCACCGTCAGGCTGTGCTGCGGGACGGGCCCGTCCGCTGGCGTGCCCAGTTCGGCATGCAGTTCGGCATTGACGCGCGCGCATTCCTCGGCCGCCAGGCCGGTCAGGTCCAGCGTTTCAAAGGGCTCGGCGTCGGCCTGTTTGGCATCGAGCCGGCTGGCCAGCAAGATCTCGTCGATCAACTGGTCGAGTTCGTTGATGCTGCGCGAGATTTCCCTGCGCTGCGGCGATGCCGCGTCTGCGCCCATCAGCTCTAGCCCCATGCGGATGCGCGCCAGCGGCGAACGCAGCTCGTGCGAGGCATTGGCGAGCAGGGATTTGTGCGACTCCATCAGGGATTCAATGCGCTCGGCCGCATGGTTGAAGCGCCCGGCCAGAAAGGCCACCTCGTCGCTGCCATCGGCCTGCACGCGCGCCGACAGGTCGCCCGCGCCCCAGCGCTCGACGCCGCGCTGCAGCGCCTCCAGCCGCAAGGTCAGGCGCCGTATCACCGGGTAGGCGCCCAGCGCCACGGCCAGCGCCACCAGGCCCAGCATCCAGCCAAAACCAAAGGGCGGCCGCAGCCAGGGGTTGCCGCCGGGCGGGCGCTTGGGCCGGGGCAGCAGCAGGTTCAGGGTCTGGCCGTCCTTGGTCAGCACCTCAAATTCCAGGTCTTCGCCGAGCTTGCGGTCGGGTCTGGTTTGCGCCGTGCCTATGACCTCGCCTTGCACGTTGTGCACCAGCACCTCGCGTATCGGCAGCTGCGGCGGGTCGCGGTTGAGGTGCCAGGCAGCGCCCACCAGAAAGGTCAGCACCATCACGGTCGCCACCACGGCGAGCCAGATGCGCACATAGAGGTGCGAGGTAAAACGTGCCCACATGATCCGATCAGCCCTGCCGTTTCAATCCTGCTGCTTGGCAAAAACGTAGCCGACGCCGCGCACCGTGAGGATGCGTTTCGGATCCTTGGCATCGGCTTCGATGGCGTTGCGGATGCGGCCCATGTGCACGTCGATCGAGCGGTCAAAGGCTTCCAGCTCGCGCCCGCGCACGGCTTCCATGATCTGGTCGCGGCTGAGCACCCGGCCGGCCCGCTCGGCCAGCGCCACCAGCAGGTCAAACTGGTAAGAGGTCAGCTCGCACGGGTTGCCGGAGACCGACACGCTGCGCGCATCGCGGTCGATTTCGAGCGAGCCAAAGCGCATGAGCTTGTGGCTGCCCGCCGCCGCGCCGGCGCTGCCGGCCTCCGCGCCGCGGCGCAGCACGGCGCGAATGCGCGCCAACAGCTCGCGCGGCTCAAAGGGTTTGGGCAGGTAATCGTCGGCGCCGATTTCCAGGCCGACGATGCGGTCCATCGGGTCGCCCTTGGCGGTCAGCATCAGCACCGCGGTGTGCGCGGACGCACCGCCCTGTCCCTTGATGCGGCGGCACACCTCCAGGCCATCCATGTCGGGCAGCATCAGGTCCAGAATCACCAGGTCGGGCGGGTTGTCCTGCAGCGCGGCCAGGCCGCTGGTGCCATCGGCCACATGGGTAAAGCCGTAGCCCGACTGGCGCAGGTATTCGCCGACCATGGCGGCCAGGCGGGTGTCGTCTTCGATCATCAACAGATGTTGCTGTGTCATGGGCCTATCCTTGCTTGCAGGGCCTGCTCCTGGCTCGGGTGTTACAGGGGGCTTGATGCTGCGCCTGGCGCAACAATCGCGCTTGAAGCCACCGTAAAGTTACGGTAAACCGCCGCGCCTTGCCGCAGCATACTCCCTCGCCCCGGGCGCCTGGAGTTCGCCTTTTTGCTATTGAATAAATAGCTTCTTGCGCCCGTGTTTATTGGGTTTCTGCCGGATTTTGTCTTGAAGCCAGCCACACCAGCAGCAGCACCGGCAGACCCAGCAAGGCGGTCGCGGTGAAAAAATTGCTGTAACCGAAGGCATCCACATACCGGCCTGAATAGCCCGCCAGCGACTTGGGCAGCAGCAGCATCATGGAGCTGAACAGCGCGTACTGCGTGGCCGAATAGTTGATGTTGGTCAGGCTGGACAGGTAGGCGATAAAGGCCGCGGAGGCGATGCCGCTGGACAGGTTGTCGGCCGAAATCACAAAAATCAGCGAGGTCACGTCGTGCCCGCGCGTGACCAGCCAGGCAAACAGCAGGTTGCTGCCGGCGCTCAGGATGGCGCCCAGCATCAGCACCCGCATCACGCCAAAGCGCATGGCCAGCCCGCCGCCCACAAAGGCGCCCACCAGCGTCATGATGACGCCGTAGATTTTGGTCACCATGGCGACCTCGTCCTTGGTGTAACCCATGTCCACATAAAACGGGTTCGCCATGATGCCCATGACGACATCGCTGATGCGGTAAATCGCAATCAGCGCCAGGATCAGCACGGCCTGCTTGCCGTAGCGGCGCAGAAAATCGGCAAATGGCGCGATCAGCGCGCTTTTAAGCCATTCGGCGGCATTGCGGGCCGGCGCCATGGCGCGCGCCGCCGGTTCGGGCGACAGCAGCACGGTGGCCACGCCCAGCAGCATCGAGGCCGCCATCGCCAGGTAGGCAATCTGCCAGGCACCATGCTGGTAGACCGCGCCGCTGGCCACTTCGGCGCGCGCGGCAATCCACAGCGCGCCCGCGCCGGCCCAGATCATCGCCACGCGGTAGCCGGTCTGGTAGGCCGCGGCCAGGGCCGCCTGGCGCGGCACGTCGGCCGATTCAATGCGGTAGGCGTCCAGTGCAATGTCCTGCGTGGCCGAGCCAAAGGCCACGGCCAGCGCGCACCACACCACCGGCGCCAGCGCCAGCCGCGGGTCGCTCAGCGCCATGCCCACCAGGCCCGCCATGATGGCCGCCTGCGCCAGCAGCAGCCAGCTGCGCCGGCGCCCCAGCCAGCGTGTCAGCAAGGGAATCGGCAGCCGGTCCACCAGCGGCGCCCACACCCATTTGAAGCCGTAAGCCAGCCCGACCCAGCTCAGGTAGCCAATGGTGCTGCGGTCAATGCCGGCCTCGCGCAGCCAGAAGCTCAGCGTGCCAAACACCAGCAGCAGCGGCAGCCCGGCCGAAAAGCCCAGCAGCAGCATGCGCAGCGTGGCCGCCTCGGTATAAACATGCCAGACATCGCGCCAGGGCGCTTTGCTGGCGGGGCGGCCCGCTGCGGGCGCCGGTGTGGCGGCCTGGACGGGGAGCGGGAGTCCGGAGGAGGCGGTTTTATCTGACATGGGCATTTGGATTTGTGACTATTATTCACCCATGTGCTTTTTATGCGAGGCCAAACATTCCGCTTGGGCTGGCCGCCGGGCATTTTTGCTGGCTGCGGCTGGCGCCGCGGCGACGGCCGCCACCACGCCGCTGCTGGCGCAGGTCGACGTGGGCCAATCATCCGAGCTGCGCAAGCTGGTGCCGGCCGAAGAGCTGGAGGACGCGGCCGCGCAGGAATACGCCAAGCTGCTGGCGGAGGCCCGCTCCAAGGGCGTACTGGCACCGCAAGGCAATCCGCAACTGCAACGGCTGCGCGGCATTGCCGCGCGCCTGGTGCCGCACACCGCGCAATGGAATGAGCGCGCAAAACAATGGCGCTGGGAAGTCAACCTGATTGGCAGCAAGCAGATCAATGCGTTTTGCATGCCGGGCGGCAAGATCGCGTTTTACACCGGCATTCTGGAGCAGCTCAAACTCAGCGACGACGAGGCCGCCATGATCATGGGCCACGAGATGGCCCATGCCCTGCGCGAACATGCCCGTGCGCGCATCGCCAAAACCCAGGGCACCGGCACCTTGCTGTCGCTGGGCGCGCAGCTGCTGGGCCTGGGACAACTGGGTGATATGGCGGCCAGCATAGGCACGCAACTGCTCACGCTGCGCTTCAGCCGCGAAGACGAGACCGATGCCGACCTGGTCGGACTGGAGCTGGCCGCGCGCGGTGGTTACAACCCCCAGGCTGCGGTCAGCCTGTGGGAAAAAATGGGCCAGGCCAGCGGCGGCGCAGGTGGCGCAAGCGGGCTCAACTTTCTGTCCACCCACCCGTCCGGCCCCGAGCGCATTCAGCAACTGCAGGCCAATGTGCCCAAAGTGCAGGGCTTGTACCTGCGCGCACGTGGTTAAGCCTGGCGACGGAACATCGCCCGCGTGAGCCTGCCCGGTCTTTTCAGCCGCCACTGGTGGCGCGCCTTTCGCCCGGCCCGCACCCGCATCGACGCGCGCGAGCGTTTGCGCCTGGTGACGGGCGCCTTGCTGGGCATTTTCCTGACTGGGCTGCTGTGCCATCTGGCGGCGGGTCCGGCGGTCGCTGGCCTGCCCTGGCTGGTGGCGCCGCTGGGCGCCAGCGCGGTGCTGGTGTTTGCCGTGCCGGCCAGCCCGATGGCGCAGCCCTGGCCTGTCGTGGGCGGCAACACCCTGTCGGCGCTGGTCGGCATTGCCGGTGTCCATGGCGTGCACCTGCTGGGCTCGCCCGAGCTGGCCGCCGCGCTGGCGGTGGCCACGGCCATGACCCTGATGCTGGCGCTGCGCTGTCTGCACCCGCCGGGCGGCGCCACCGCGCTGATGATGGTGCTGGGCAGCGTCGCCGACCCGGCCTTCGCGTTCTATCCGGTCATGCTCAATTCGCTGCTGCTGGTCGCCGCCGGCATCGCCTACAACAACGCCACACGCCGGCCCTACCCGCACATGCAGCTGGCGCCGGCCACGGCGCCGCTCTCGGGTGCGGCCCGGCTGCTCGATGCCGACCTGGACGCCGTGCTGGCGCGCTACAACCAGGTGCTGGATGTCAGCCGCGACGACCTCAAGGCGCTGCTGGCCGAGACCCAGCTGCGCGCCTACGACCGCAAGCTGGCCGAAGTGCGCTGCGCCGACATCATGTCGCGCGACCTGGTGACCGTGCAGTTTGGCACGCCGCTGCAGGAGGCCTGGGCGCTGCTGCGCGAGCGCCGCATCAAGGCCTTGCCGGTGGTGGACCGCAGCTTTCGCATCGCCGGCATCATCACGCTGGCCGATTTCATGCGCGCCGCCGAACTCGATCTGTACGAAGGCTTTGACGACAAGCTGCGCAAGCTGATCCGCAGCACGCGCAGCAGCTATTCCGACAAGCCCGAGGTGGTGGGCCAGATCATGACGCGCAATGTGCGCGTGGCCAGCATGCAGCGCCACCTGGTGGATCTGGTGCCGCTGTTCGGCAGCACCGGCCATCATCACATCCCCATCATCGGTGAGGGCGAGCGCCTGGTCGGCATGATCACCCAGTCCGACCTGGTGGCGGCGCTGGGTCGGGCGGTTGACCCGTCTGTTTGAGCTGTCGGTTCGGTCCCTCGGTTCACCGCGCCAATTCATGCTCCTCCGGCCATGCGCGCAAGTGCCGCCAAGGCGGGCGTGCGGCCAGCCAAGGCTTGCGATCATGGCTGTTCCATTCGGGCAATCTCCGCCAGGGATATGCCGGCGGCGGCGGCGTTCCCCTTCTTTGTCGGCAGGAGCGGAAGGGGAGCGTGAAACCGATCAAGTCGCATATTAGCGTCGGCAGGCCCGGGCTGGAAATCAACCCGGAAAAAAATCGTTGGCTAATGGCTTTACTTACGCGATGTATATGTTTCTTTGTGTAACTTTGCGCCGCCAAAGAAGCCGTCTTTATTTCATGCAGGTGTTTCCTGATGTGAAAACGCTGGTACGTTACCTTGTGGTTACGTAACGTTACACGCAATTTTTCCTTTTTGATAATCCGATCAGTTGCGGAATCAATTTGTATGTCATTGATTTCAAACAAGTTTTACCGCATTAACGATATTTTAATAAAAGTGATGACTCACATTTGATGAATTGATGGCGAGCATGCAGTTCCTCAATTTAATTTCAATTAGTAAATAATGTAACTTTTATTATATATATGTAACTTATTTCCATTGATCTGTTGGTTTTCCTGCAGTAGCATGAATTCACCGACAGGGCAGATAAATAGCGGTAACTTACACAAAGCTACGTGTTATTTCAGTCGGCAACACGGACGAGTCAATCTGTTTTTTTACTTAAAAAGAGGTGAATCATGAAGTCTGTAATTCTTGAGTTTCTGCGCGACGAGGAAGGTGCCACCGCCATTGAATACGGAATCATTGCGGGGCTGATGGCGATCGTTCTTGTCGCTGTATTTACAGGTACCGGTGGCGTCGAGGATATTCTTAAGGCCATCTTTGCGAAAGTGAAGACAGCGGCAGGAGCTTGAGGACTCGGGATTGGCGACCGCAGCATGGCTGTTGTGGCTACTCCTGGTAGCCGTACTGGATTTTCGCCAGCGCCGCGTCCCCAATGGCGTGGTGTTGTGCGGAGCGGCCATCGCCCTGCTGACGCTGCTCTGGGGTCTGCAGCCTTTCCAGCTGGCCTGGCCGCAGGCACTGGCCGGTGCGGCGCTGGGTTCCGGCTTCCTGTTGATCTTTTACGCGACCAAGCTGATGGGGGCGGGTGACGTGAAGTTCGCGGGGGCACTGGGTCTGTGGGTCGGCTTCGAGCCTTTGCTCCCGATCTGGCTCATCGCGAGTCTGCTGGCAGGCCTGCACGCGGTGCTGTGGCTGGTGTTGCAGCGCTGGCCGGTTTGGCCGGGATTGGCGCTCGCATTGTCGGGCTCCGCGATCGGTGAAGCCGGCAAATTGCGAGGCGGAAGGCACATTCCGTTTGCGGCATACCTGGCGATCGCGTCCTTGGGGTGGATGGCCAGCGTGCGTTAGACAGTCTTTTCAGTCTTTTTTTCTCAGGAGGAAACCGATGAGATCGATGATTCGACAAGGAAAAAAAGGCTCTGCCCGCTCCGGCCCTGACGCAGGCACCGGACCGGACACCTGCAAACTGCGCACTTCTGAAGCGCCTGGAAGTCCCGCCGCCTCGCTGGCATGCGGCGCTCCACACCTCATCGGCAGGGCGCCATGATCAACCTCACAAAAATCATCGCGGCGATCCTGGTGATCGTGGCCGCCTTGCTGGGAGGCTACGCCATGTTGCTCAGCCGCAAGCCGCCCCCGCCGGCTCCCGCGCAGGCCGCGGTCCGCAGCCCGGCGCCGCTGTTCCCGGTCGTGGTGCTGCGCAAGGCCGCCCCGGCAGGCCTTGCCATTGCGGCAGACGCACTGCGCGTGGAGCAGTTGCCGATCAACCCAACGGGTGCCTTTCGGGACATCAGCACTGCGGTGGGCCGCGTGCCGGTGTCCGACCTGGGCGAAGGAACACCGCTGCAGGAAAACCAACTGGTGTCGGGTCTGGCATTGCGCGTGGCCGAAGGCGAGCGGGCGGTGGCGGTGAAGGCCGACGAAATCATGGGGGTGGGCAACAAGGTCCGGCCCGGCGATTTCGTGGACGTGTTCTTCGTGCTCAAGACGGACGGCAAGGAGGTCGACCGCAGCCAGGTGCGGCTGCTGCTGGCCCGCAAGCGCGTGCTGGCCTTCGGCGGCGCATCGGTAGACGGTGCCCCCTCCATGACCGCGGAAGGCCAGAACGGCAAGACACAACAGTCGGCACAACGCGCGGAGGCCGCACGCACAGTCGTGCTTGCCGTACCGGTAGAAGAGGTGAATCGGCTGGCGCTGGGCGAAACCAGCGGGCGGCTGCTGTTGGCCCTGCGCCATCCGACGGACATGTCCGTGCCGGACGCCAGCCTGTTCGCAGAACTGCCGACCTTGCTGCAGCCCTTGCCGCCCAAGGCCGGAGAGCCCCGCCGCGGTCCCTTGCAAGGCTTGGACCGTGCGCAAGCCGGTCTGTCCGTCCTGGACCTGGCCAGTGGCGGCGACAAAAATGCCCGGGCCATTGTGGCGACGGCGATGACAACACGTCCGGCCACGGCCAGGTCCTCGGTTTCGGCGATCACCAGACCGAAGGCCAGTACAGAGGTCGAAGTGATTCGCGGCGACAAGCGTGAAACGCAGACCTATTGATTTTTTTTCACCTCACAAGGAAAACAACCTATGCCGGACACGCCGTATTGCACCGCGACCATCCGCTCCGGCTCGCGTCAAGGCGCGCCGCGATCTTCCTGGTTGGCGTCTGGCCTGCTGGCGCTGGTGGTCTGGCCCGGCGCGTCGGTCGATGCCGCGGCGCAGCAGCAGACGCTGGCGCTGCTTGCCGGCGCGCAGCATGAGCTGCTGATAGACAAGGGCGTCGAGCGGATTGCCATTGCGGACGATGCGGTCGCCAGCATCACCATCACGCGCAAGGACAAGAAGTCGCAGGCAGCGCGCCTGATTGTCTCGGGCAAGGCGCCGGGCAGCACCACGCTGATGGTGTGGGAAAAGGGCAGCAACGCCGCCAGCACCTATGTGGTGAACGTCTCGCGTCGCGCCGCCGTGGTCGAAGGTTCGTCCCCCAGCCTGCCAGCGCACAAGGAGGCCGTGGAGGCCGCTTTGTCGTCTTATCCCAAGGGCACGCTGGCCGAAGATCGCTCGTCGGTCGATGTCAAGAGCCACACGGTGCAGGTGGACGTCAAGATTGTCGAATTCAGCCGCAGCGTGTTAAAGGAAGTCGGCTTCAGCTTCTCCGGCTACGGGCCCAACAGTCATGGCTTCAGCTTCCAGAGCACCGCGGCCAGCGCGCTGAGCGATGCGTTCCAGCTCACACTCGGCTTTCAGAAGGCCAACAAGGGACGCGGCCTGAACCTGACGCTGAGCCTTCTCGAAGGAAACGGGCTGGCGCGCGTGCTGGCCGAGCCGACGCTGGTGGCGATGTCGGGCCAGAGCGCAAGTTTTCTGGCCGGCGGTGAATTGCCGATTCCCGTGCCGCAGGGGCTGGGTACATCGACCATCCAGTACAAATCTTTTGGCATCGGCCTGACGGTGACGCCAACGGTGCTGTCAAACGACCGCATCGCCCTGAAAATCGCGCCGGAAGCAAGCGACCTGGATTTCACCAATGCCGTGAGCATCAATGGGGTGGCGACGCCTGCCATCACCACCCGGCGCGCCGACACGGCCGTCGAGCTGGGCGATGGCGAAAGCTTCATCATCGGCGGGCTGGTCAGCCGCAACACGACCTCCAACGTCGACAAGGTTCCTCTGCTTGGAGATCTGCCGGTGATAGGCAACTTCTTCAAGCAACAGACCTATAAGATGAACGAGAAAGAGCTGGTGATCGTGGTGACACCGCATCTGGTCAAGCCCATCGCCAGGGGCGTGGACCTGTCCGCGCAACTGCCCGGCGGCGCCGAGCAACGCAATGGCCAAGTCTGGCGTGCCATGTTCCTGGGTGGCGCGGCGCCTGATGCGCTGCCGGGCTTTTCCCGGTAGCCGGCCCACGCTTGCCGCACCTGATAGCACCATGAACACACCTCGCAACCCCGCCTTGGGATACGGTGCAGACACCTATCTCTTCGCCTCGAACAGCGGTGTCAATATCACCTGGCTGCTGCATGCCTTGCAGCGCAGCGGCACGGTGGTACCCGTCACCTTGAGCAGCGAGATGCTCGACGAGCGCATTGCGGCGCTCAATCCACAAGCGGTCTTCCTGGACTTTTCTAAGGAACAGGCGATCACAGCCGCCGAGGTTCATCGACTGCTCAAGCGGGACTGGCCCTCGCTGCCCATACTCGGCACAGGATCCGCCGCGGAGCCCGCGACGATGCTGGCCGCCCTTCGAGCCGGCGTGGACGATTTTGTGGACATGGCCGCGCCCGCTCAGGATGTCACGTCCACCCTGCGGGCACTGCTGGACAAGCGTAGCGCCCAGCAAGCCAGCACGCGCGGACGCACGATCGCGCTGCTGGGCGCCCGGGCCGGGCTGGGCGTGACCACCTTGGCCACCAATCTGGCGCTGATGCTTCAGGACCTTGTGATGCGTGCCTCCACGAGCCCGGTGTCGCAGCCGCGTCGCAGCGTGGCGCTGCTTGACCTTGGCTTGCCCGCACGCGACGGGCTGCTGTACCTGGATACGCAAAGCAGCTTCAGCTTCGTGGATGGCGTGCACAACCTTCGCCGCCTGGACCAGACCCTGGTGCAGACGGCATTTGCGCATCACACGGGCGGCGCCGTCGTCCTGCCGCTGCCATCGAGTCTGGCGCAGGTGCGCGAAATTTCGCATGCCGACTCGGTGGCCCTGATCAAGCGACTGGGCGATTTTTTCGATTTCCAGATCACGGACCTGGGCGGTTTTTCCACCCTCGACTTCATTGCCCAGACTGTGCAGGAAGCGGACAAGACCTGGGTGGTCTGCGACCAGAGCATAGGCGCCATCGTCTCCACCGCCAGCCTGCTGAAGGATTTGCAAGCGCGCGGCATCGAACCCCAACGCTTCGCGCTGGTGGTCAACAAACTGGATCAGGGCGTCGGGTTGACGGCAAGGGACATCGCCGCCCGTCTGGGCTTGCCGCTGGCACATACGCTGCCCATGCGCCGCACGGCGCTGCTGTCTGCGGCGAACCGAGGTGAAGTATTGTCCCGCGTCGCGCGCAATGACCCCTATGTGCAGGCTGTTCTCGGCATGGCCAAGGGACTGCATCGTGAGTACACGGATGCGGCGAAGAATCCGCCGCCGGAATCGGCCTGGAGCACATTCATGGCGCAGCTCACTGGTAAATGGAAAAGCGCGAAAGAAAGTTAAGCATGTCCACAAATATTGAATTTGCCGACGACAACGAAGCCTTCCTGAACTCGCTGCAGTTCCAGGAGATCAAAAGCTTCACGCACGAACACCTGCTCAGCCGCATCGAGGAGCTGGGTGCCGAGTTCGGCCGCTGGTCGCGCATGTCGATCCAGCGCTTCGTCGAGTTGGAACTCGACAGCTTTATCCGGCTGCAGCGCGTTCCCATCAACGACCGCGAGATGCAGCTCATTGCCGACGCGCTGACAAAAGAACTCACCGGCTTCGGTCCGCTGGAAGACCTGCTCAACGACCCTGCGGTGGAAGACATCCTGATCAATGGGCACGAGCAGGTCTATGTGTCACGGCACGGCAAGCTGCAGCGCGTGACGCTGCGCTTTGCCGACGATGAACATGTGCTGCGCATCGTACGCCGCATCCTGGCGCCAATAGGCCGCAGGCTGGACGAAGCCAACCCCATGGTTGATGCGCGCCTGCCCGACGGTGGGCGAATCAACGTGATCATCGAGCCCTTGTCCATCGACGGCCTGTCGGTATCCATCCGCAAGTTCCGCAAGGATCCCCTCACGCCAGCCGACCTGGTGAAGCTGGGCACCTTCGACGCGGCCATGGCGCAGTTGCTGGAAATTGCCGTCAAGGCGCGCTGCAACATCCTGGTGAGCGGTGGTACCAGTTCGGGCAAGACTTCGCTGCTGAATGCGCTTGCCACCTTCATCCCGGAAGCCGAGCGGGTCGTCACCATCGAGGACACGGCCGAACTTTCGCTCGGTCACGCGCATGTGGTCAGGCTGGAAAGCCGGCCGGGCGGCTTCGACGGGGCCGGCATGGTTTCCATCCGCGACCTCTTGCGCAACAGCCTGCGCATGCGACCCGACCGCATCATCGTCGGCGAGGTGCGCGGCGCCGAGGTGATCGAGATGCTGCAGGCCATGAACACCGGACACGACGGTTCCATGGGCACCATTCATGCCAGTTCACCACGCGAATGCCTGTACCGGCTGGAGATGCTGGCCGGCTTCGCCGGCTACCAGGGCAGCGAGATCAGCCTGCGGCGGCAGATTGCCAATGCGGTCGATTTCATCGTGCAGATCGGCCGCCTGCCGGGGGGCCAGCGGCGTATTCTGTCGATATCGGAAATCACGGGTGTCAACGACAACGTGGTGGCCATGCAGGAGCTGTACCGCTACGAATCCATTGCGGAGCCCGACGGCCAGGAGCGCGATCACTGGGTCTCGCTGGGCATCGCACCGCATTCGCCCAAGGTGACGCGGTTCCGCAAGACCTTGCCGCGCGCGCAGGGAGGAAACCCTCATGCCTGAAGTCTTCTTCTTCGTGACGGCGAGCCTGGCGCTGCTGCTGGCAGCCATCGCCCTGGTGATATGGCAATGGGCGGCAAGACGCCAGGCAAGGGACGTGGCAGGCAAGCACCTTGCGCAGCAACTGAAAGACCGGCTCGCGCGTGAGGAGGCCGCATTCGACATCCGGCGCAGCAGCGCCTCCGCAGGCGTCACGATCGATCCCTGGGTAACGGCACCGGCCGGGGGGCAAGCGCAAAAAAAGACCCGGCTCGCAGCGATCAGTCTGCCCGGCTGGCTGGAAGGCGCCGTCACGCTGCGGCTGCTGGTTTTCGGCATCGTTGCCGGCTTGCTCACCTGTGCCGTCGTGTGGCTTTTGGCCGGCTGGGTTGCCGCGGGCGGCGTGCTGGTACTGCTGATGTTGCTGGCGGCCTTCGGGGTTTGGCTACGGGTGCAGAAGTTTCGCAAAAAGCTGCTCAGCCAGTTGCCGGCATTCATCGACGCCATGGTCCGGCTGATTACCATCGGCAACTCCACCCATGCAGCCTTCCAGCTGTCCATCGCCTCCACCAAAGCGCCGCTGCGCGGCTACATGGAGCGCGCGAGCAGCTCGGTACGCGCCGGTGTCGACCTGGACCAGGCGCTGCGACAGATGGCACAGAGCCTGCGCATCGAAGAGATGTACCTGCTGGCCTCCATCCTGGGGCTGGGGATGCGTTACGGTGGCCGTGCCGACATACTGCTTGAACGGGTGGCCAACTTCATGCGCGACCGCGAACAGGCCGAACACGAACTGGTCGCCATGTCCTCCGAAACGCGCCTCTCCGCATGGATCCTCGGTCTGCTGCCGGTCTGTGTTGGCATGGCCATCGTCTCGACCAATGCGTCGTACTACGTACAGATGTGGAGCGACAAAACGGGGCAACTCATGATCTTCGGCGCGCTGGGACTTCAGATTGTCGGTGCGCTGATGCTCTACCGCCTGGCCCGGCTCGCATGAGCTTGATGGAGCACAACGCATGACGATCACGACCGAGCAAATAAGCACACTGAGCCTGGCCCTGCTCGCACTTGGCCTGCTGCTGGCGGCCGCACTGCTGATCGGCCGTGAGGTGCGGCGCGCCCGCAGCGGCCATGTGATCGGCCGCGCCATTCGCCGGGAAACCAGCCCTGATGCCGCTGCTGCGGCACAGGGCGCAGCGGCGAAGACCACGGGCAGCAAAGAAGACCCGGTGCTGGCTGACGGGAGTGTGCCGTCTGCTTTGTCCGACCAGGATTTACCTGCGCACTGGCTGCAGACCCGCCTGGGCCGGCTGCTGGTGGGCGACGAGGATCGCCGGCTGATAGACCAGTGCGGCTTTCCGTTTGTGCGGGCGCAGCTGGTTTTCCTGGTCGTTCGCCTCGGGCTGGCACTGCTGTTGCCCATGCTGGCTTATGTCGCTCAAAAAACCGGCTTGATACAGCAAGAAGGCATGACCGTGATGGCCATCGCCTTCGCGCTTGGCTTCATGGCGCCGAAATGGGTGCTTTCCCGGTGCGCTGCAGGACGGCGCGAACGCGTTGTGCACGAGCTGCCGCTGTTGGTTGACCTGCTGCGCTTGTTGCAGGGCGTGGGCCTGAGTCTGGACCAGAGCCTGCAGATCATGGCGGCCGACTTCACCCATGTGCTGAAGGTTCTGGGTAAGGAGCTGGCCATTGCCAACCGCCAGTACAGCCAGGGCCGCACCCGCGAGCATTCCCTCCAGCGCCTCGCCAACCTGTACGAAAACGACAACCTTGCCGGCCTGGTCGCCCTGCTCGTGCAGGTCGATCGCCACGGCGGTGCGGTTCAGGAACCGCTGTCGCAGTTCAGCGAACGCCTGCGTGAACACCGCCGCGCGGAGCTGAAGGAACGCATCGGAAAGATCACCGTCAAGATGACCGGCATCATGGTGACGACACTGCTGCCCGCCCTGGTCATCGTCACCGCCGGCCCCGGCTTCCTGGCCGTCGCCCGCTCAGTCGGAGCCATGTCCAAATGACGCACCCTTATCACGATCGCAGTTCAACGCTGTTTCCTGCCGTGCGCTGCAAATGGCCCGCCTGGACCGCAGTCGCCCTGCTACTGCTGCTGGGCGGCTGCGGCGCCACCAAGACCCACTATCCTGCCGCGGCCGAACAGCCGCAACGCGCCATCGCCGAAGCCGCCAGTTCCCCACCGAAAGGCGCTGCCGCCGACGCCACGGTCAACACGCAGGGCACTTACCTGAAGCTGATTGAGCAGATGCAGCGGGACGGCATCTGGTTTGCATCGCTGGCGCACATCGATGCCCTGGAGCAGCGCTGGGGGGCGTCGGCCGAATCCACCCGGCTGCGTGCCGACGCGCTACGCCACACCGGCCAGTTCGCCGAAAGCAAGAAGATGTACGGCAAGCTCATGGGCACCCCGCTGGAAGCGGCCGGCTACCACGGTCTAGGCCTGCTCGCGGGCAGCCAGGCCGACTACCCACAAGCCGTGCGCATGCTCGAACAGGCCCAGCGCCGCACCCCGACCGACGGCCTGCTGCTGAGCGACCTGGGCTACGCCAACCTGCGCGCGGGGCGCATCGGGGATGCCCGCATCCCGCTGATGCAGGCCATGCAACTCAAGCCGGACAACACCCAGGTCCAGGTCAACCTGGCGCTGTACCTGCAGGCCAGCGGCCAACAGGACCAGGCCAACGCGCTCATGGACGCCCACAACATCCCCCTCGCCACGCGTGCCGCCATACGGGAAACCGCGCGCGAGCTTGCTTCGGGCAAATCGCTGCCGGCGACAGCCATCGCAGCGGCGACCGTGCCATCGCCGGATGACGGCAATCCTTCGTTGGCACTCAAAGCTTCGAGCTGGCCGCTGCGTATTCACGTGCCGGTCCAGGCCCGCACGCCAGCGACCGAGCCCAGCAGCAGCGCCAGCGAACTCGCCACCACAACCCCACCGGCCGGAGGCCAACCATGACCCACTGCTTCTCTGTGCCACGCGGCACTGCCCTGCCCATGTCGCTGCTTGGCATGGCCCTTGCCGTTGCATGCTCCACGGCCGGGGCCCAGCAGAGCGCCGGGACCACTTCAACGGCCCAACGGGTGGACGAAGTACGCGCATCAGACGATTCGCAAACCGGCTTAACGGCAGCCCCAGCCTCGCTGCAAATCGGCGACGCAACCCGTGACCTGCTGGCGCTGCAGCGTGGCGGCAGCGTCGCCTCGGCGACGCCGCGCCCCATAGCGGGCGATATCGCCGGCCGAAGCTACCAGCGCTACCTCAAGAGCTTCGAGCATCCCATTCCGCAAAGCTATAGCACGACGGTGAGGAGCCCGAACAGCGGCGTCGGCAGCCCATAGTGTGCATCCACCCTCAGACACAGACTGCGATCGATCATGAACGCCGCAAAGACTTCTTGCTGCCGTCCTCGCACCCAGCGCCAACGCGGCGTGTACGCGATCGAGTTTGCCTTTGTGTTTGTGATCTTTTTTGTGGTGATCTACGCGACGCTGGCCTATGGCATCGTTCTCACGTTGCGGCAAAGCCTGCAGTACGCGGCAGAAGAAGGCGTCAGGGCGGGCTTGCGCTACCCGGCCGGAGGGGGCAGCGACCAGGTGTCCGCGCGCATCACCGCGGCCGTGGCAGAGGCCAGAAACAGGGTATGGCTCAGCGCGTCCGTACCTAGCGCCTACATCTGTCCAAGAGACGTCGACTGCGAGACCGTGACGAGTTCCTGCGCCGTCGCCGTTTGCCAGGTCATGGTGAAGGTGAGCTACAACTATGGCGCGGCCCCGCTGATCCCGTCGCTACCGGGCATGGGGCTGCTGTTGCCGGAAACGCTGACTGGCAAGGCGAGCGTGCTGCTAAGCAACGGGGCCTTGAAGCTATGAAAAGGTGCAGCGGCAGCTTGTCGCTTGGCCAGCAGAACGCTCGCCGTCTGCAGCGCGGCGTTGCCGCCATCGAGTTCGCATTCGTGTTCACGGCGCTTTTCCTGTTCATGTATGGCATCGTCACCTTCGGCGCCGTGCTGTATACGCAGCAGACGATCGCGCGCGCGGCCGAGGACGGTGCGCGTGCGGTGCTTGCGCTGTCCTCCAACTTGCAGCCCGACATCGAGGCTGCAGTCTACGCCTCGCTGGCCAGCTCGCTGGTTTTTCCTCCCGGCACCGGCGTGTCGCGGGGTGATCGACTGACATGGCTCAAACAAGCGCCGGTCAATGTCAGCATCAGCGGCTCGACCAACGCCACGATCACGGTGAGCTACCCCTACGGTGCCAATCCGCTGCTGCCTACGCTGCCCTTGGCCAGTTCCTGGCTGCCCGCAACGCTGACCGGCAAGGCCGTCGTTGCGCGACCATCCTAAGAGAGAGGCGGAGCACGGACATGTATCCACGAACACGCGCTGGCACACAGCGAGGCTCCATCGTTATCAGCACCGCCATCTTCCTGGGCATGGCGATGGTGCTGCTGCTCGGCGCCGAACTGGGATACCTGTACTCCGTCAAGCGGGAGTTTCAGAAGACGGCTGATCTGGCTGCGATGGCAGGGGCGCAGCAGACAGCGTCGGATGCAACGTCGGTCGGCTGTTCTGCGGCCAAAACCGCGGCGGAGGGCAATGCGGCGGCGAACCTTGGCGTCGGGATTCTTGCGGTGTCAGATGCCGTCATCGTCGCCACGCCTGGTCGATGGTCGCGCGTCGATGGCTTCACCACTGCCTCAAGCGGCTGCAACGCCGTCAAGCTGGTCATCTCCAAGACACCCGATCTTCTGCTACCCGGGATTGCAGGCAACGCACAGAGTGAAATCTCAGCCACTGCCACTGCGGCGAGAGCCACGCCAAGAGCGGCGCTGAATATTCAGAGCACGCTGGCCAGCGTCGACAGCACCAAGTCGCCGCTGCTTAACGCGGTGTTCGGCGGACTGCTGGGCGGCAGTTTGACTCTCGATGCCGTCAGTTGGGATGGTCTGGTGAAGAGCAATGTCAATTTGCTCAGCTATCTGGATGCGCTCGCCGTCCAGCTCAATGTCGCGGCAGGGCAGTACGACACGGTATTGAATACCGATGCGACTGTAGGACAGCTTCTTCAGGCGACGGTCGATGCACTGAACAAGGATGGCAGTGCGACTGGTGCGGTCTCCGTTGTGCAAGGGGTGATCAATGCCTCCACTCATGTTTCCGGTGTCGTGCTAAAGCTGAGCCAATTGCTGGCAGTCCAAACCGGTACACCTCCTGCCGGTTTGGACCTTGATCTGCAGGCGTTCCAATTGGTTCAAGGTATTGTCCAGCTCGCCAACAGCCAGAGTGCTGTTGTTGCGAGTATTCCACTTGCCGTGCCCGGCATAGGCTCGGTTTCCGTCAAGCTCAAGGTCATCGAACCACCGCAGGTTTCGGCCATCGGCAATCCGGAGCTCGCCAAGCTAAATCCGGACGGCCCCGACAGGATCTATGTGCAAACGGCGCAAATCCGTACGGTGATTTCTGCCGACTTGCCATTGCTTTCCAGCATCACCGGGCTGCTCAATGCGGTCACCAACCTGCTTGCGCCAGTCACAAGCCTCCTGAACAACGTTCTCACGCTGAACCTGCAAGCCATTGTTTGTCTAGGCTGCACCCAGACGCGGGTGGTGCTGGTTCCGGAAAATCCCGTACATCTCACCGTCAACCTGAATGTCGCATCGGCAGACGCCAAGGTCACAGATGTCGATTGCTCCTCCCCGGCCAGCGCGACACTGACCGTTCTCTCCAAGACATCCGTTGCCGACATCAAGGTCGGCCACGTTGATCCCGCCGCTGAAGCAACGCTGCTGAGCCCCGGATCAACTACCGCCTTTCAGCCCATTCCCTTGTTTGATGTCGAAACGAGGAGCTGCACCTTGTTCCTCTGCGGTTCGTGGAGCAAGTATTCGCGAACCGGACTCAAAGCCGAAACGTCAGTGTTGGCCACAACCGGAAGCTATACCTACCTGAACCCACCCGGCATCGACCAGCCGCCTTCATATCATTCACTGGCGGGAACGAATGTCGTTGATAGCCTGAGCGGCACGCTCAGTGGCGTGCAGCTACAAACCTACAAGTACAGCAGCACCGCTCCGAACCATTTCGGTGATTTGATCGGCACGGCGACACAGCTTGTCCAGGCAGCGGTTGCCGCCGTCCAGGGCGTCATCACGAGCCTCTTGTCGCCATTGCTGGATTCCTTGGTCAACTTGCTTTTGAACCAGCTGGGCATTCAGGTCGCCAAGGCGGATGTCGGCGCGCGCCTCTCCTGCAGCCGCGGTGTCGAACTTGTCTACTGAAGCCATCGGCTGAGCAAAGGGCGATCGCTGCTCAATACAGCACACCCCGCCAAAAAAGCTCCCCGGAACGGGCGCCCAGGGCTTGACCGTTTGCCGTTACAGCGAAAACGCGTAGTCCACGCTCATGGGCGCGTGGTCCGAAAAGCGCTGTTCCTTGTAGATGTGTTCGCTGCGCGCCAGCGCGGCAAAGGCGGGCGTGGCCAGGTGGTAGTCTAGCCGCCAGCCCACGTTCTTGGCATAGGCCTGGCCGCGGTTGCTCCACCAGGTGTAGGCGGCGTCGGTGGTGGCGGGCTGCAGCTTGCGGTAGACATCGACCATGCCGCCGCCCTTTGCCGAGGGGCCAGTTCCTTGCGTCAGTTCATCGGCTGCCTCGTTGGCCAGTTCGGCGTCGCGCAGCAGCTCGGTCATCCAGGCGCGCTCTTCGGGCAGAAAGCCGCTGTTCTTTTTGTTGCCCTTGAAGTTCTTCAAATCGATTTCCTGGTGCGCGATGTTGATGTCGCCGCACAGCACGAAGTCGCGTGTCTGCTTCAGCGCCGCCAGGTAGGGGTAAAACTCGGCCAGAAAGCGGAACTTGGCGGCCTGGCGTTCTTCGCCGGAGGAACCGCTGGGAAAATAGCAGCTGATGATGGACAGCTTGGGGCAGTGCTTGCGGCCGGGCCGGTCAAAGCGCAGCTCCACATAGCGGCCTTCGGCGTCAAACTCCGTCGAGCCGTAGCCCACGATCACGTCGCTCGGTTCATGCTTTGTGTACACCGCCACACCGGAATAGCCTTTTTTCTCGGCAAAATGAAAATGCCCCTTGAGTCCGGCGATTTCCTCAAACTTGCCGCTGACGTCGGCGGCCTGGGCCTTGAGTTCCTGCACGCAAATACAATCTGGCATGGACTGCGCAACCCAGTCTTCAAGGCCTTTGCTGGCGGCGGAACGGATGCCGTTGAGGTTGAGGCTGGTTAATTTGAACAAGGACATCTCCAATGAGCACCCCAACGCTTAGGCCAGGGCAAACAGACAACAAGGGCGGGGCCGTCTCGGCAGACGCGGCACTGGCCCAGGAATTCGTGCAGTTTGCCGTTGAATCGGGCGTGCTGCGTTTTGGCGAATTCAAGACCAAGGCCGGGCGCATGAGCCCCTATTTTTTCAACGCCGGCCTGTTTGACGACGGTGCCAAGCTGGGCCGGCTGGCGCAATTCTATGCGCGGCTCCTGGTCGCGGAAGAGCAGCGCAGCGGGCTGCAGTTTGACATGATTTTTGGTCCCGCCTACAAGGGCATTCCGCTGGCCGCCGCCGTTGCCATCGAGCTGGCGCGGCTGGGCCGCAACCTGCCGTTTGCCTACAACCGCAAGGAAGCCAAGGACCACGGCGAGGGCGGCACGCTGGTCGGCGCGCCGGTGCAAGGCCGGGTGCTGATTGTCGACGACGTGATGTCGGCCGGCACGGCCGCGCGCGAGTCGATTGCCATCATCCGGGCCGCCGGCGCCACGCCGCATGCGGTGGCGATCGCGCTGGACCGGCAGGAAAAAGCCACCGAAAACGGCGTGGATGTGGACTACAGCGCGGTGCAATATGTCACCCGCCAGCTGGGCCTGCAGGTTTGCGCGATTGCACGCCTGAGCGACTTGCTGCAGTATCTGTCTACGCAAAGCAGTGCGCCGGCCGCTGAGGCTGCAACTGCCTTGTCCCTGCGAACGCACTACCAGTCTGTGCTGGCTTACCGCGAACGCTACGGCGTCGATTGAGGAGTCGAATTGCTCTTGCAAACAGCATTGATGGTGGCCGGGGTGTTGGCGGCAGGCCTTGGCGGTGATGCCGCAGCGCAGGGCATTTACAGCTGCGTCGATGGCAAGGGCCAGAAGATCACGGCCGACCGCCCGATTGTCGAATGCCTGGACCGCACCCAGCAGGAGCTCACACGCTCTGGCCTGCTCAAGCGCCAGCTGGGCCCCTCGCTGACGGCGCATGAGCGGGCCGAGCAGGAGCAGAAAGAGCGGCTGGCCGCGGAGCAGAGCGCCCGTGAGGCCGAAGACAAGCGGCGCGACCGGGCGCTGCTGCTGCGCTACCCGAGCCGGGCGGTGCACGACCAGGAGCGCAGCACGGCGCTGAGCCAGGTGGACGAGGTCATCAAGGCCTCCAGCAAAAGAACGGTGGAGCTGGCCGAGCAGCGCCAGGCCATCCAGGCTGAGCTGGAGTTTTACGTCAAGGACCCGAGCAAGGCGCCGCCGGCCCTGACCCGCCGGATCGCGGAAAACGACAACAGCGCGGCCGTGCAAAAGCGCTTTATTGCCGAGCAGAACCAGGAAAAACAGCGCATCAACCAGCGCTTTGACGAGGAACTGGTCAAGCTCAGGCAGCTGTGGGCGCTGGCCAGCGGTGTGCCTGTCAGTGCGCCCACCGGCGGTGCCAAGCCCGCCGTGGCGGCGGGCGTCGGCAAGGCCGCCGCCAGGAACTGATTCCTAAGGGGAATTGGCCTCTGGCCCAGGTGTTGCGGGTGCCATCAGCTATGTTTTTGATAGCTGGCTGGCGCCGGAGGCCGCGCCGGGCCGCCACCCTCAGGCCAGTTTTTTCTTCAGCAGCTCGTTGACCTGCGCCGGATTGGCCTTGCCCTTGGTGGCTTTCATGGCCTGGCCGACCAGGGCGTTGAAGGCCTTGGCATTGCCGGCCTTCACCTCTTCGACGTTTTTGGCATTGGCGGCCAGCACCTCGTCGATGATCTTCTCCAGCTCGCCGCTGTCGCTCATCTGCTTGAGCCCCTTGGCGGCGATCAGCGCATCCACGTCCTGGCCTTCACCGCTCCACAGGGCCTCAAAGACCTGGCGGGCGGCGTTGTTCGAGATCGTGCCGTCGGCAATCCGGCCTATCAGCTGGGCCAGCTGCGAGGGGCTGACGGCCGAGGCCTCGATTGACTTTTCTTCGGCGTTGAGGCGGCGCGACAGCTCGCCCATGACCCAGTTGCTGGCCAGCTTGGGCTGTTTGCTGGCGCTGGCCACGGCCTCGAAGTAGGCGGCGGTGGCCTTGCTCTGCGTCAGCTGGCCGGCGTCGTACTCGGGCAGGGCGTAGTCGCTGACAAAGCGCTGCGCCATCACGCGCGGCAGCTCCGACATCTGGGCGCGCGTGCGCTCCACCCAGTCGCGGCCAATCACCAGCGGCGGCAGGTCCGGATCCGGGAAGTAGCGGTAGTCGGCCGCGTCTTCCTTGGTGCGCATGGCGCGGGTTTCGCCGCTGTCCGGGTCAAACAGCACGGTCGCCTGCTGGATCGCGTGGCCGTCCTCGATCTGCTCGATCTGCCAGCGCACCTCG
>CAZWDK010000019.1:0-22873 GCA_964633095.1 uncultured Polaromonas sp.
TTGTGCTTTTGAGGGTGCAGGGGCTTGATGCCCCGGTTCGCCGCAGCGTCAAGCGATTTTGAAACCCAGGGTCTCTGCAGGGCCCTCCCATCAAAGGAATCAGGTCATGACTCACAAAGGTAGCTGCCATTGCGGGCGGGTCGCGTTCGAGGTTGACGGCGAACCCAGCAAGGTCCTGGCGTGCAATTGCTCCATCTGCTCGCGCAAGGGCTCGCTGCTCTGGTTCGTTCCGCGGGACGCGCTGCGCTTGCTGACACCGGATGAAAACGCCAGCACCTATCTGTTCAACAAGCACGTCATCAAGCACCGCTTCTGTCCCATCTGCGGCATCCACCCCTATGGCGAGGGGGTTGATCCCGCTGGCAACCGCATGGCGGCCGTCAACGTCCGCTGTCTGGAAGACATTGACATTGCTGCGCTTCCCGTTGAGCATTTCGACGGCCGCTCTCGATAGCGGCCTTTAGCCCCCAATCGGACGCAGCGTTTTACCTTGATGTTGCGCTCGCTCCCTGGGCGATTCACCCAAAAACGATGAACAAACCATGCTTCCCAGCCCTGTCGAATCCATAGAGCGCGCAACGATTGCCGCGGTGTCACCCGAAGCCCTTGAGGAACTGGACGGCTGGCTTTTGCCCTTCGACTGGGGAACGGTGAGCCGGGCCAAGAGTGCCGTCCCGCTTCGGCATGCCGCGGCCGATGAAGCCATCGTGGGCAGGATAGCGGCGCGTTACGAGGCACGCGGCATGTCGGCGGTGTTTCGTGTCGCGACTGAACCTTGCTTCGATCCTTTGCGGCGACAGCTGAAACGCTGTGGCTACGCGGCGGAGCGGCCGGTGCTGGTCCAGGTCGGGTCGACCAAAGCCATGCGCGAGGTCTCTGGCCAAATTCCCGCCGAAACCGCCAACGCACCCGATGCGGCGTGGACCGCCCTGTTTCTGGGCGCGGGCTTCGATCCCGTTGACGGCGCCAGCCGCCTTAAAACACTGAGTCGGGCCCCTGGCTCGCTCTATGCCAGTATCCGTGAGAATGGCAGAACGGTCGCCGCGGGTGCCGCCGCCTTCAGCCATGGCTGGTCCAGCGTTCACGGCATGCGCACCGACCAGGCCCTCAGAGGCCGGGGCCTGGCCGGGCGTGTGCTGGCCGGGCTGGCCGATGCCGCGATGCACAGAGGATTTGAGCGCACCTTTTTGCAGGTGGAAGAAAGCAATGCGCCGGCCCAGGCGCTCTACCGGCGCGCCGGCTTTGAAACGGCCTGGTGCTACGAGTATTGGCGACGCACCTGATGCGGCCTCAGCCGGCCTCAGCCGGCTTCGGCCGGCTCGGCGATGCCGCCCACCACATGGCTGAAGCCGCCGTCGACATAGGTGATCTCGGCGCTGACGCCGCCGGCCAGATCGCTCAGCAGGAAGGCGGCGACATTGCCGACATCGTCAATCGTGACATTGCGGCGGATTGGCGAGGCTTCGGCGACCACGCTCAAAATCTTGCCGAAACCCTTGATGCCGCTGGCCGCCAGGGTCTTGATCGGGCCGGCGCTGATGCCGTTGACGCGCATGCCCTTGGGGCCCAGCGATTCGGCCAGGTAGCGCACCGAGGCTTCCAGGCTGGCCTTGGCCAGGCCCATGGTGTTGTAGTTGGGCACGGTGCGCACCGCGCCCAGGTAGGTCAGGGTCAGCAGGGCGGACTTGTGGTTGAGGTAAGGCAGGGCGGCCTTGGCCATGGCGGGGAAGCTGTAGGCGCTGATGTCGTGGGCGATCTTGAAGCCCTCGCGCGACAGGCCTTCCAGGAAATCGCCGGCAATCGCTTCACGTGGCGCGTAGCCGATGCTGTGCACGAAGCCGTCAAATTTCGGCCAGGTCTGGGACAGGTCGGCAAACAGCTTGTCGATTTGCGCGTCGTCGCCCACGTCGCAGTCAAAAATCAGCTTGGAGTCGAAGTCGGCCGCGAATTCGGTGATGCGGTCCTTGAAGCGCTCGCCGACGTAGCTGAAGGCCAGCTCGGCGCCTTGGGCGTGGCAGGCCTTGGCAATGCCGTAGGCGATGGAACGGTTGGACAGTACGCCCGTGATCAGCAGTTTTTTGCCAGTGAGAAAACCCATATTTGTGCTCCGTGAGATCGAGTTGGGGTGCAGGTTGGCCGGCAAAAGCAGCGCGCCCTGGGGCCGCAGGCTGTTTGCCGGTGGAAGTGATGCAGAATTGTCGCATGCGAAGAATGCTGGTCGGGTTGGCGCTGTGTGGCGCGTTTTGGGGGGCGTCACCTGCCTGGGCCGCCCATGGCTATGCGTTATGGGGCGACCTCAAATACCCGGCTGGCTTTGACCATTTTGACTACGTCAACCCGCGGGCGCCCAAGGGGGGCGAGCTGCGGCTGGTCAGCAACCTGCGGGTTTCCACCTTCGACAAATACAACCCCTTCACCATCAAGGGCAGCGCACCGGCCTACCTGGCCGCGCTGATGTTTGACTCGCTGCTGACTGGCGCGCTGGACGAAACCGGCTCGGGCTACGGACTGCTGGCCGAGCAGGTGGAGGTGGCCCCGGACGGCCTGAGCGCCACCTTTCATCTGCGCAAGGAAGCGCGCTTTCATGACGGGCTGCCGGTGCTGGCGGCCGACGTGAAGTACAGCTATGACATGCTGATGGGACCCTACACCTCGCCCGCCTTTAAGACCGCGCTGGAAGACGTGGCCGGGCTGGACGTGCTGGACCCGCGCACGCTGCGCTACCGCTTCAAGAAACCCAACCGTGAGCTGCCCTTGACGGTGGGCGCCTTGCCGGTCTTCAGCCGTCAATGGGGTGTGGAGGGGGGCGCCGAAAACGGCAAGCCCAAGCCCTTTGACCAGATCGTGACCGACATTCCCATTGGCAGCGGCCCCTACAAGATAGGCCCGGTGCGTTTTGGCAAGGACATCACCTATGTACGCGACCCTGATTACTGGGCCAAGGACCTGAACGTGCGGCGCGGCACCGCCAATTTCGACCGCATGACCGTCAAGATCTACCGCGACAACACGGCCCGGCTGGAAGCGCTGAAGGCCGGCGAGTTTGACCTGATGCGCTTTTTTTCGGCGGGCGACTGGGCGCGCCGGGTCAATGGCAAACGTTTTGCAGCGGGCGAGCTGGTCAAGGGCGAGTTCAGGCACCGGCTGCCTTCGGGCTTTCAGAGCTATGTGCTCAATACCCGGCGCAGCAAACTCAAGGACATCCGTGTGCGGCAGGCGCTGGGCCTGGCGCTGGACTATGAATGGATGAACCGCCAGATGTTTTACAACGCCTACCAGCGCGTCAACGGCCTGTTTGGCAACACCGACTGCTCGGCTACTGGCTTGCCGAGCCAGGAAGAGCTGGCCTTGATGGAGCCCTATCGCAAGGACATTCCAGCCGCCGCCTTCGGCCCCATGGCCGTTTCGCCCAGAACCGATGGGCAAAATTCCCTGCGCGGCAATTTGCGCCAGGCGCAGGCCTTGCTCAAGGAAGCGGGCTGGACCATTCAGGACGGCAAGCTGCGCAATGCCCAGGGCGAGGCGATGGTGCTGGAATACCTGGACAGCAACGAAGGCGGCGCGCGCGTGGTCTCGCCCTGGGCGCGCAACCTGGAAAAACTGGGCATAGAGCTGAACTTCCGGCCGGTGGACTTTGCGCTTTACCAGCAGCGGCTGCAGAAGTTTGAATTCGACATCACCTCCATCGCTTTTCAGGGCACCCACAACCCCGGCCAGGAGTTTGCCGACCTGTTCGGCAGCAAGGCCGCGGCCACCGAGGATTCCGGCAATTACGCCGGTGTGGCCAGCCCGGCCGTGGATGCGCTGGTCACGCGCATGACAGGCGCAAAAACCAAGGCCGGGCTGCTGCCGGCCTGCCGGGCGCTGGACCGCGTCATCACGCACAGCCACTACCTGGTGCCGCAGTGGACGGCCGGCACGCACCGCATGGTGTTCAATGACAAACGGCTGGCGCGGCCCGCGCTCACGCCGCCTTATTCCCAGGGCGAGACCTGGGCCATGGACACCTGGTGGGCCAAGTAAACATGCTGACTTACATCCTCAAACGCCTGTTGCTGATGATTCCCACGCTGTTCGGCGTGCTGCTGATCACCTTTTGCGTGATCCAGTTTGTGCCGGGCGGCCCGGTCGAGCAGTACCTGGCCGAGGCCAAGGCCGGCAGCGGCACCGGCGCGGAGGGCGGCGGCCTGAGCTACCGCGGCTCGCAGGGCGTGGACCCCAAGCGCATCGAGCAGATCAAAGCGCTTTATGGCTTTGACAAGCCGGCCCACGAGCGCTTCGGCAAGATGCTGAGCCAGTTTGCGCGCTTTGACCTCGGCAAAAGTTTCTTTCAAAACAAGGAGGTCTGGCAGCTCATCAAGGAAAAACTGCCGGTCTCCATCAGCCTGGGCCTCTGGACTTTTTTCATTAGCTATGGCGTGGCGGTGCCGCTGGGCGTGGCCAAGGCGGTGCGCGCCGGCTCGCGTTTTGACCTGGTGACCACCTTGCTGATACTGGTGGGCTACGCGATTCCGGGATTTGTGCTGGGCGTCGCCTTGTTGGTCATCTTTGGCGGCCAGCTCGAATGGTTTCCGCTGCGCGGGCTTACGTCAAACAACTGGGACGAACTGAGCTGGGGCGGCAAGCTGGTGGACTACCTCTGGCATATCGCCTTGCCGGTGACCGCCATGGTGCTGGGCAGCTTTGCCGTCACGTCCATGCTGACCAAAAACGCCTTTCTGGAAGAAATCCGCAAGCAGTACGTGGTAACGGCGCGCGCCAAGGGCCTCAGCGAGCGGCAGGTGCTGTGGCAGCATGTGTTTCGCAATGCGCTGATCCCCATCATCACCGGTTTTCCGGCGGCCTTTATAGGCGCTTTTTTTGCCGGTTCGCTGCTGATCGAGACCCTGTTTTCACTCGACGGGCTGGGACTTTTGAGCTACGAGAGCGTGATCCGGCGTGACTACCCGGTCGTCCTGGGCACGCTGTACCTGTTTACCCTGATCGGCCTAGTGACCAAGCTGGTTTCGGACCTGTCTTATGTCTGGGTCGATCCCCGCGTGAAGTTTGATTGAGCCCATGAGCAGCATGACGCCCCCTCTCATTTCCCCGGTCTCTCCATCGGTTTCACCCTCGCGGCGTGCCTGGTTGCGCTTCAAACGCAACCGGCTTGGTTTCTGGAGCCTGCTGCTTTTTTGCGGCCTGGTCGTGCTCAGCCTGTTTGCCGAAGTGCTGTCCAGCGACCGGCCCCTGCTGGTGCGCTATGAAAACAGCTATTACTTTCCGATGCTGCGCGACTACCCCGAGAAGGTCTTTGGCGGCGATTTTGAAACCAGCACCGATTACCTCGACCCGTTTATCCGGGAGCGGCTCCGGCAAGGCGGCAACTGGGCCATTTTTGCGCCCAATCCCTATGGCCCGAAAACGCTGAATTATTTTGCCAAGGAGCCCAACCCCTCCCGACCGACGCGGGACAACTGGCTGGGCACCGACGATAGAGGCCGCGACCTGCTGGCCCAGCTGATTTACGGCTTTCGGGTCAGCGTGCTGTTTGCGCTGGCGCTGACGTTTTGCGGCGTGGTGCTGGGCGTGCTGACCGGCGCCCTGCAGGGTTATTTTGGCGGCAAGACCGACCTGGCTTTCCAGCGCTTCATCGAAATCTGGGGCTCCATGCCCGAGCTCTACCTGCTGATCATTTTCAGCGCCGTGTTTGCGCCCAGCCTGGCCTTGCTGCTGGTGCTGCTCAGCCTGTTTGGCTGGATGGGCCTGTCGGACTATGTGCGGGCCGAGTTCTTGCGCAACCGGCAGCTGGACTACGTGCGCGCGGCGCGCGCCCTGGGCCAGTCCAACTGGCAGATCATCCGCCGCCACATCCTGCCCAACAGCCTGACGCCGGTGGTGACCTTTTTGCCGTTTCGCATGAGCGCCGCCATTCTGGCGCTGACCTCGCTCGATTTTCTGGGCCTGGGCGTGCCGCCCGGCACCCCTTCGCTGGGCGAGTTGCTGAGCCAGGGCAAGGCCAATATCGATGCCTGGTGGATTTCGCTCTCCACCTTTGCGGTGCTGGTGCTCACCTTGCTGCTGCTGACCTTTATGGGCGATGCGCTGCGCGACGCGCTCGACCCCCGAAAGGCCGAGCAATGATGGCTTCCCAACCCTTGCTGAAAGTTGAGAGGCTGGGCATCTCCTTTGCCGGCAAAAAAGTCGTCCACGACATCGATTTCTCCATCGCGCCCGGCGAAAAGCTGGCGCTGGTGGGGGAATCCGGCTCGGGCAAAACCGTCACCGCCCTGAGCCTGCTGCGGCTGGTACATGACGCCCGCATCAGCGGGCAAGCCCGGTTTGCGGCAGCGGAAGACTCAAAAACGGGCGTGGACCTGCTCTCCATGCCCGAACAGGCGCTGCGCGGCATTCGGGGCCGGGACATTGCCATGATCTTCCAGGAGCCCATGACGGCGCTGAACCCGCTGTTCAGCGTGGGCCGGCAAATTGCCGAAGTCGTAGCACTAAAACAGGGTCTAGGCCCCGTTGAATCTGCGCAGGCAGCTATCAAATTGCTAGCGGATACCGGCATTGCCGAGCCCGAGCGACGGGTCCGCTCGTTTCCGCACCAGCTCTCGGGCGGCCAGCGCCAGCGCGCCATGATTGCCATGGCACTGGCCTGCCGGCCCAAGCTGCTGCTGGCCGACGAGCCGACCACCGCGCTTGACGTCACCCTGCGCGGCCAGATGCTGGACCTGCTCAGTGATTTGCAGCGGAAAAACGGCATGGCCGTGCTCTTGATCACGCATGACCTCAACCTGGTGCGGCGCTTTGCCGACCGCGTCGCCGTCATGGAAAACGGCCATATCGTGGAGCAGGGTGCGGTGGCCGCCGTGTTTGCCCGTCCGCAGCACGCCTACACCCGCAAGCTCATCGACAGCAAACCGGTTCGCAACGTCGTGGATGCACGGGCACTTGCCCTGGACCCGCCGCTGCTCATGAAGGCCCGCCATGTGCGGGTGGCCTACCCGGTACCGCTTCCCGGCTTCAGGGGCTGGTTCAAAAGCGGTCAGTTTGTCGCCGTCAAGGATGCCAGCTTCAGTATTCCCTCCGGCAAGACCTTGGGCGTGATTGGCGAATCGGGCTCGGGCAAGTCCACCCTGGCGCTGGCCTGCCTGGGTTTGCTGCCTTTTTCCGGGGAACTGCAGGCGGCAGGCCAGCCCTGGGGCCGGCAGGCCGCCCGCAACAAGGCCATTCGGCGCGCCGTGCAGGTGGTGTTTCAGGATCCGTTTTCCTCGCTGTCCCCGCGCATGACGGTCGCCGAGATTGTGGAGGAGGGCTTGCGGGTGCATGAGCCCGGCTTGAGCACGCTGGAAAGGCACCAGCGCGCGCTGCAATCGCTGGCCGATGTGGGCATGAGCCAGGCGCAGTTTCCGGGTTTGCTGCAGCGCTACCCGCATGAGTTTTCGGGCGGGCAACGCCAGCGCCTGGCGATTGCGCGCGCGCTGATCATCAACCCCGGCCTGCTGGTGCTGGACGAGCCCACCAGCGCGCTGGATGTAACCATTCAGAAACAGGTGCTGGCCCTGCTGCAGCGACTGCAGCACGAACGCGGTTTGAGCTACCTGTTGATCACCCATGATGTCGAGGTGATTCGCGCCATGGCCCATGAGGTCATGGTGATGAAAGACGGCGAGGTGCTGGAATCCGGCCCGGTTTTTGAGGTTCTGGATGCGCCGCGCCACCCCTACACCCAAATCCTGGTTTCACAGGCATAAAAAGCCACTGAGCGTTAAAATCGGGCATGAATATTGTTTGCACTGGTGCTGTGCAGTGCGTTACAATACGCCCTTCACGACCAAATGGGCGGGTTTTCACCGCCCATTTTTTTTGGGCGTTTGTTTTTTACAGACTGGATAAACAGATCGGCCGGGCACAACCCCGGCCGAAAATACTGAATGGCTTTACAAGAGACGATTGATCAAACTGTCACGGGACTAGGCTACGAGCTGGTCGAAATCGAGCGAACCGGCGGTGGTTTGCTGCGCGTCACGATTGACATGCCTTACGTCCCCGGGGTCGAACAGTTCATCAATGCGGAAGACTGCGAAAAGGTCACGCGCCAGCTGCAGTTTGTGCTGGAAGTCGAAGGCGCCGACTATGCGCGGCTGGAAGTCAGCTCGCCAGGCATAGACCGGCCCTTGCGCCATGAAAAAGATTTCGAGCGTTTTGCCGGGGAGTTGATCGACATCACCCTCAAGGCGCCGATCGGCGTGGCGGCCAGCGCCGGCTCGGCGGTGTCGGCCAACCGCAAGAAATTTCGCGGCACGCTGGAGCGGGCCGAGCCCCAGGGCGGCGTGGCCGCCTGGCAGATCGTCTGGAGCGATGAGCCCGCCGTCAAGCCCGGCCAGAAAATCAGCAAAAAAAGAGTTCCTGCACCCATGCAGGCGCTGGGCTTCACATTGGACGAAATCCAGCAGGCACGGCTGGCGCCTGTGGTTGATTTCAAGGGGCGCAGGCCCAAGGCTGCGAACAGCGCCGGGGCGGCCCAGGGCGCCCCGTCTGCCGCCGCGCAGAGCGACGAATGAATAGATTAGTTAGAAAAACTAGAGAGAAAGGCTTGTGAAATGAATCGCGAAATGTTGATGTTGGTCGATGCCATCTCGCGCGAGAAGAATGTCGAGCGCGACGTGGTTTTCGGTGCCGTCGAGCTGGCGCTTGCCCAAGCCACTAAGAAGATTTACTCGGGTGAAGTGGATATCCGGGTCGCGATCGATCGCGACAGCGGTAACTACGAGACCTTCCGCCGCTGGCTGGTCGTGCCCGACGAAGCCGGTTTGCAGAATCCGGAAGCCGAAGAACTGGTCAGCGACGCCCGTGACGAAATTGCCGACATCGAGGAAGGCGATTACATCGAAAAGCCGGTGGAAAGCATGCCGATTGGCCGCATTGGGGCGCAAGCCGCCAAGCAGGTCATTCTGCAGAAAATCCGCGATGCCGAACGCGAAATGCTGCTCAACGACTTCATGTCGCGTGGCGACAAGATTTTTGTCGGCACGGTCAAGCGCATGGACAAGGGTGACATCATTGTCGAATCCGGCCGCGTGGAAGGCCGCCTGCGCCGCGGCGACATGATTCCGAAAGAAAACCTGCGCTCCGGCGACCGCGTCCGCGCCATGATCATGGAAGTCGACACCACGCTGCGGGGTGCGCCCATCATCCTGTCGCGCACCGCACCCGAGTACATGATCGAGCTGTTCCGCCAGGAAGTGCCCGAGATTGAGCAGGGCCTGCTGGAGATCAAGTCCTGCGCCCGTGACCCCGGCTCCCGCGCCAAGATCGCCGTGCTGTCGCACGACAAGCGCGTCGACCCGATCGGCACCTGCGTCGGCGTTCGCGGCACCCGCGTCAATGGCGTGACCAACGAGCTCGCCGGCGAGCGCGTCGACATCGTGCTGTGGAGCGAAGACCCGGCCCAGTTCGTGATTGGCGCGCTGGCGCCGGCCAATGTGTCGTCGATCGTGGTCGACGAGGAGCGCCACGCCATGGACGTGGTGGTCGATGAAGAAAACCTGGCCATTTCGATTGGCCGGGGCGGCCAGAACGTGCGCCTGGCGGCCGAGCTGACCGGCTGGAAAATCAACATCATGACGGCCGACGAGTCCGCGCAAAAGCAGGCCAACGAAACCGACTCCAGCCGCAAGCTGTTCATGGAAAAGCTCGATGTGGACGAGGAAATCGCCGACATCCTGATTTCCGAAGGCTTTACCAGCCTGGAAGAGGTGGCTTATGTGCCGCTGCAGGAAATGCTGGAAATCGAGTCGTTTGACGAGGACACCGTCAATGAACTGCGCACCCGCGCCAAAGATGCCCTGTTGACGATGGAAATCGCCAAGGAAGAAGATGCCGAAGGTGTTTCGCAGAATCTGCGTGACGTCGAAGGCCTCAGCCCCGAGATGATGGCCAAGCTCATTGAGGCGGGCATCAACACCCGTGACGACCTGGCCGATCTGGCCGTGGACGAACTTACCGCTATTACCGGCCAGTCTGCGGACGAGGCCACAGCCCTGATCATGACTGCGCGCGCCCATTGGTTTGCCGATGACGCCGCAGCCGACCCCGCTGCCAGCGCCGTTGCACCCGCAACGACCCAAGAGCAATGATCATGGAGGCCAGTCAGGAAAACAACATATGTCCAGTACCACTACCGTCGCTGAATTCGCAGCTGAATTGAATAAACCTACCGCCATCCTGATCGAGCAATTGACCAGCGCGGGCGTCGCCAAGGTGCAAGCCGGCGATGCCCTGTCCGAGGCGGACAAGCAGAAGCTGCTCGGCTATCTGCAGGCCAGCCATGGCACTGTCTCGGCCGAGCGCAAAAAAATCACGCTGGTGAAGAAGTCCACCAGCGAGATCAAGCAGGCCGACGCCACCGGCAAGGCCCGTACCATTCAGGTGGAGGTTCGCAAAAAGCGCACCTTCGTCAAGCGCGAGGATGGCTCGGACATGCCGGCCGAAGACGTGCAGCTCGAAGCTGCCGCTGCGCCGCAGGCACCCGCCGTTGATGATCGCGAGCTGATTCGCCGCGAAGAAGAGGCCAGCCGTCATGCCGAGTTGCTGCGTCGTCAGGAAGAAGAGCTGACGGAAAAACGCCGGCTGCGTGAAGAGCAGGAGGCCAAGGACGCGGCTCGCGAGCAGGAACGCCTGGCCGCAGAAAAAAGCGCCCAAGCCGCTGCCGAGGCAGCGGAGGCGGCCAAGGCTGCCGAGAAGGCCAAGTCAGCCGCCGAAAAATCCCGGGAAATGGCCAAGCCCGGAGCCGCTGCGGCGGTCAAAGTCACTGAAACTGCGGGCGCCGCGCAGGCCGGCAAAGCAGCCGCGACGAAAGCGGCCGATGCTGCGGCCGTGCAGGCTGCCGCCAAGGCCAAGGCCACCGCAGAATTCCAGGCGGATGCCGCCAAGGCCCAGGACCTCCAGGAGCGTCGCCGCAAGGCCGAGGCCGAGGCCGCAGCCATTCGCGCCATGCTGTCGGCGCCCAAGCGCGTGCTGGTGCCGCATGTGGACCCCAAGGTTGCCATGAAGGGCACGCTGCACAAGCCGGCCGGTGCGCCAGCCGCAGCCAAGCCCGCCGCTGCCGGTGCCGCTGCGCCTGTTGCGGCCGGTGCCGCAGGCAAGAAAGAGGTCAAGTCGGAAAACCTGTCGTCGACCTGGAAAGATGATGCCGCCAAGAAGAAAGGCCTTCCTAGCCGCGGTGCACCAGTCGTGCCAGGCCGTGGCAGCTTCCGTGCTGGCCCGCGTGGCCGGCGCAGCAACGACCGTGACGCACGCCCCGAGTCCACCTTTGTGGCGCCCACCGAATTCAAGGCGATCGAGGTTCATGTGCCCGAAACCATCACGGTGGGAGAGCTGGCGCACAAGATGAGCGTCAAGTCTTCCGAGGTGATCAAGCAGCTGATGAAACTCGGCCAGATGGCCACCATCAACCAGCCGCTGGACCAGGACACCGCCATGATCGTGGTGGAAGAAATGGGCCACAAGGCGATGACGGCCGCGCTGGACGATCCGGAAGCCTTTACCGATGACGACATGCAGGGTCAGCAGGCAGAGTCGCTGCCGCGCGCACCGGTGGTGACGGTCATGGGTCACGTCGACCATGGCAAGACCTCGCTGCTGGACTACATCCGCCGCACCAAAGTGGCCTCCGGCGAAGCCGGTGGCATCACCCAGCACATCGGTGCCTACCACGTGGAAACACCGCGCGGCGTGGTGTCCTTCCTGGACACCCCGGGCCACGAGGCGTTTACCGCCATGCGTGCCCGTGGCGCGCAGGCCACCGACATCGTGATTCTGGTCGTGGCCGCCGATGACGGCGTGATGCCGCAGACCAAGGAAGCCATCAAGCACGCCAAGGCGGCGGGCGTTCCCATCGTGGTGGCGATCAACAAGATCGACAAGCCCGATGCGAACCTGGACCGGGTCAAGGGCGAGCTGGTCACGGAAGAGGTTGTGCCCGAAGAATTCGGCGGCGACTCCCCGTTCGTGCCGGTGTCGGCGCGCACCGGTGCCGGTGTCGACCAGCTGCTGGAGCAGGTGCTGCTGCAGGCCGAAGTGCTGGAGCTGCAGGCTCCGGTGGAGGCCCTGGCCAAGGGCCTGATCATTGAGGCACGTCTCGACAAGGGCCGTGGCCCGGTGGCGACCGTGCTGGTTCAGTCCGGAACGCTGAAGGCCGGCGATATCGTGCTGGCGGGTTCGACCTATGGCCGCGTGCGTGCCATGCTCGACGAAAACGGCAAGACGATCAAAACCGCAGGTCCCTCCATTCCGGTGGAGATCCAGGGCCTCACGGAAGTGCCGCAGGCCGGTGATGACTTCATCGTCATGCTCGATGAACGCCGCGCCCGCGAGATTTCGACTTACCGTGCCGGCAAGTTCCGCAATACCAAGCTGGCCAAGCAACAGGCATCGAAGCTGGAGAACATGTTCTCCGACATCAATGCCGGCGAAGTCAAGATGCTGCCCATCATCATCAAGGCCGATGTGCAGGGTTCGCAGGAAGCGCTGGCGCAGTCGCTGCTCAAGCTCTCGACCGACGAGGTCAAGGTTCAGCTGGTGTACTCCGGTGTCGGTGGCATTTCCGAATCCGACGTCAACCTGGCGATTGCCTCCAAAGCCGTGCTGATCGGGTTCAACACCCGCGCCGATGCGTTGGCGCGCAAGCAGGCCGAGCACAACGGCGTTGACATTCGTTACTACAACATCATCTATGACGCCGTGGACGAGCTCAAGGCCGCCATGTCCGGCATGCTGACGCCCGACAAGAAGGAAGAAGTCATCGGTACGGCCGAGATTCGCCAAGTGTTCAAGGTCAGCAAGATCGGTTCTATCGCCGGCTGTATGGTCACCGCCGGTGTGGTCCGCCGCGCCGCCAAGCTGCGCCTGCTGCGCCAGAACGTGGTTATCTTCACGGGTGAACTTGACTCGCTCAAGCGCTTCAAGGACGATGCGAAAGAGGTCAAGGAAGGCTTTGAGTGCGGCTTGAACATCAAGAACTACAACGACATCCAGGAAGGTGACGTTCTGGAGTTCTTCGAGATCAAGGAAGTGGCACGTACCTTGTAAAAAGACGGCAGATTCGCCAGGCTTGAAGGCCTGGCGGGTCGTCTGATTTCAAGCCCCAGGCTTTGCTTTATGCGTAAAAAATCATCCACCCCCAACCGCAGCTTTCGGGTTGCCGATCAGATCCAGCGCGATCTGACGGAGCTGATCGCGCGCGAGTTGAAAGATCCGCGGGTCGGCATGGTGACGATCCAGGCCGTCGAGGTGACTCCCGACTATGCCCATGCCAAGGTATTTTTCAGCGTGCTGGTCGGCGACCCGAAAGCGTGCGAGGAAGCCCTGAACCAGGCTGCCGGATTTTTGCGCAACGGCCTGTTCAAGCGCCTGATGACGCACACGGTGCCCACCCTGCATTTTCACTTTGACCGCACCACCGAACGAGCGGCCGACATGAACGCCTTGATTGCCAAGGCCGTTTCGTCGCGCGCCCAGGACGACTAAAGCGTACCGTTCCCCTTCGGCAGGCTCGGGGTGAACGGTACCCACCGCGAGCGGGTGTTCCGTTCGCGTTGAGCTTGTCGAAACGCTTATGTCCACACCCTCCAGCCACCGCCAGGCGCCCACTCGCCAAAAAATTCAGCGACGTCCCGTACACGGCGTGCTGCTGCTCGACAAGCCGCTGGGCCTGTCGAGCAATCAGGCGCTGCAAAAAGCCAAGTGGCTGCTGCGGGCCGACAAGGCCGGCCATACCGGCACGCTGGACCCGCTGGCCAGCGGCGTGCTGCCGCTGTGTTTTGGTGCCGCCACCAAATTCAGCCAGATTCAGCTGGACGCCGACAAAACCTATGAAGCGACGCTGCTGCTGGGCCAGAAAACCAGCACCGGCGATGCCGAGGGCGATGTGATTCAAAGCCGGCCCGTGCCGGAGATCACGCCCGGGCTGCTGCAGGCGCTGACGCAGCGTTTTACCGGCCCGCTGGCGCAGATTCCGCCCATGTATTCGGCGCTGAAAAAGGACGGCAAGGCGCTTTACGAATACGCGCGCAAGGGTGAAGACGTGGAGCGGGAAGCCCGCCACATCACAATTTACAAGCTGGATATGGCTCTGGTCCAGGATCCAAGGGCGCAAACAGCTATCAAAATCATAGTGAGCTGCAGCAAGGGCACTTACATCCGCACGCTCGGCGAAGACATCGGCGAGGCCCTAGGCTGCGGCGCGCACCTGGGCTCGCTGCGCCGGCTGGAAACCGGCGGTTTTGAGGCCGGGCAATGCGTGAGCCTGGCCGCGCTGGAGGCCATGAGCGAGCCCGAGCGCGAAGCCTGTTTGCTGCCGGCGCAGTCGCTGCTGGCGGCCTGCCCGTCTGTCACACTCGACGCCGATAATGCAGGACGGTTTTTAAGCGGCCTGCGCCGGCGCGGCAAACCTGGCGAGTGGGGTGGCGACGCACCGCTGGTGCAGGTGTATGGCAGTCAGCCACCGGCATTTCTGGGCTCTGCCCATGTCATGGCCGATGAGCTGATACCCCAGCGCTTGCTGAGCCCGATTGAAGTACAGGACATCCTGCAGGCCACACAGCGTCGCCTTGAAAGTTTCGCATTAGAGCCCCCCGACCAGTCTGCACTGTCCCTACAGCCCTGATTCTTCTTATTTTTACCCGTTTCAAGCCTCCAGAAAGCCAACCATGAGTCAAAAGCAAATCCGCAACATCGCCATCATCGCCCACGTCGACCATGGCAAGACCACCATGGTCGACCAATTGCTGCGCCAATCCGGCACCTTTGCCGAGCACGAGAAAGTGGTCGACACCGTGATGGACAACAACGCCATCGAAAAAGAACGTGGCATTACGATTCTGGCCAAGAACTGCGCCGTGAGTTGGGAAGGCACGCACATCAACATCGTGGACACCCCCGGCCACGCCGATTTCGGCGGTGAGGTGGAGCGCGCGCTGTCCATGGTCGACGGCGTGGTGCTGCTGATCGATGCGCAGGAAGGCCCCATGCCGCAGACCCGCTTTGTCACCAAGAAGGCGCTGGCCCTGGGTCTCAAGCCCATCCTGGTGGTGAACAAGGTCGACAAGCCGGGCGCCAACCCCGACAAGGTGGTCAACGCCGCGTTTGACCTGTTTGACAAACTGGGCGCCACCGATGAACAGCTGGATTTCCCCGTGGTCTATGCCTCGGGCATCAACGGCTGGTCCTCGCTGGAAGAGGGCGCTCCGGGTGAACAGTGGGGCCCCGACATGTCGGCCCTGTTCAACACCGTGCTCAAGCATGTGCCGCCCCAGCAGGGCGATCCTGCGGCGCCGCTGCAGCTGCAAATCTCTGCGCTCGACTTTTCGACCTTTGTCGGCCGGATTGGCGTGGGCCGCATCAGTCAGGGCACGATCAAGCCCATGATGGACGTGGTGGTGATGGAGGGTCCGGACGGCAAGGCTGTCAAAGGCCGGATCAACCAAGTGCTGACCTTCCAGGGCCTGGACCGCGTGCAGGCCACGGAAGCCGGTCCGGGCGAAATCGTGCTGATCAACGGCATTGCCGACATCGGCATTGGCGTGACCATCACCGACCCGGTCAATTCGGCACCGCTGCCCATGCTCAAGGTGGATGAACCGACCCTGACCATGAACTTCTGCGTCAACACCAGCCCGCTGGCCGGCCGCGAAGGCAAGTACGTCACCAGCCGCCAGATCTGGGACCGCCTGCAAAAGGAACTGCAGCACAACGTGGCCCTGCGCGTCAAGGAAACCGACGAGGAAGGCATCTTTGAAGTCATGGGGCGCGGCGAACTGCACCTGACCATCCTGCTGGAAAACATGCGCCGCGAAGGCTACGAACTGGCCGTGTCCAAGCCGCGCGTGGTGTTCCGCGACATCGACGGCGTGCGCCACGAGCCCATCGAACTGGTGACCGCCGACATCGAGGAAAACCACCAGGGTGGCGTGATGCAAGCGCTGGGCGAGCGCAAGGGCGAACTGGTCAACATGGAGTCGGACGGCCGTGGCCGCGTGCGCCTGGAGTACCGCATCCCGGCGCGCGGCCTGATCGGTTTCACCAACGAATTCCTGAACCTGACGCGCGGCTCTGGCCTGATCTCCAACATCTTCGACAGCTACGAGCCGCACAAGGGCGACATCGGCGGCCGCAAGAACGGCGTGCTGATTTCCATGGACGATGGTGAAATCTTCACCTACGCGCTAGGCAAGCTGGACGACCGCGGCCGCATGTTCGTCCGGGCCAACGATCCGGTGTACGAGGGCATGATCGTCGGCATTCACAGCCGCGACAACGACCTGGTGGTCAACGCCACGCGTACCAAGCAGCTGACCAACTTCCGCGTCTCTGGCAAGGAAGACGCGGTCAAGATCACGCCGCCTATCGAGTTGACGCTGGAATACGGCGTCGAGTTCATCGAGGACGACGAGCTGGTGGAAATCACGCCCAAGTCCGTCCGCCTGCGCAAGCGCTACCTGAAAGAAAGCGAGCGCAAGCGCGCTGGCCGTTAATCCTTCATGATCCGTAAAAGGCCGCTGCCGCGCAGCGGCCTTTTTTACGTCGTCTTTTTTAACCGCAAGTGTTCATCGGGCAGCTCGTTTCATGAAACTCACGCATTCCAGGGCGGTAGCCCTGATGGTTCTGATCACCCTGATGTGGTCCATCGCCGGTGTCGTGACAAGGCATCTGGAGTCGGCGCGCAGTTTTGAGGTGACCTTCTGGCGCAGCTTTTTCACGGCGCTGTCGCTGCTGCTCATTCTTCCGGTTTTCCGGGGCAGGGCGGTGTTTTCAGTGATTCGCAAGGGTGGCCTGGCCTTCTGGCTGTCCGGTGTGTGCTGGAGCATCATGTTCACGGCCTTCATGGTGGCGCTCACGATGACGACTGTGGCCAATGTGCTGGTGACCATGGCCCTCAGCCCCTTCATCACGGCTTTGCTGGCCCGCGTTTTCACCGGCCACCGCATTCCCCAGCGCACCTGGCTGGCCATTGCCCTGGCTGGGGCCGGCATTGCCTGGATGTACGGGGGACAAATGGACTTGGCCAGCAATCTTGGCGGCACGCTGGTGGCACTGATGGTACCGCTGGCCAGCGCCGCCAACTGGACGGTGGTGCAGCACAGCCGCGCCCATGGCAAGAATATCGACCTGGTGCCCGCCGTGTTGCTGGGCGCGGTGATTTCTTCGCTGGCGGCCTTGCCGCTGGCGTTTCCGTTTGCGGCCACGCCGCATGACATGGGTCTGCTGGCGCTACTTGGGCTGGTTCAGCTGGCCATTCCCTGTGTGCTGTCGGTGATGTGTGCCGGCGTGCTGAAGGCCCCCGAAGTGGCGCTGCTGGCGCTGCTGGAAGTGATTTTCGGCATCCTGCTGGCCTGGTTGGGGGCGGGCGAGGTGCCTGGCGCCAGCGTGCTGACGGGCGGTGCGCTGGTCATAGGCGCGCTGGTGGTGAATGAACTGATTGGATGGAGACAAAGAACATGAGCGAATCAATGACGAATAGGGATGCCAAGAGCGACATTCTGGTGGAGCGGCGCGGAAGTGCCGGTTTCATCACCCTGAACCGGCCCAAGGCGCTCAATGCGCTCAGCCTGCAGATGGTGCGCGACTTGACGGCTGCACTGCGGGCCTGGCGCGATGACCCGGCGGTGTTGCTGGTGGCGATTCGCGGCACCAACAAAGTCGGGCGGCCGGGCACGCCGGAAAGCCTTTTTGGCGGCTTTTGCGCCGGTGGTGACATCCGCTTTTTCCATCAGGCCGCGCTGGCCGGCGACGCTGCCCTGGAAGACTTTTTCACCGAGGAGTATCGGCTCAACCACTTGATCCAGACCTATCCCAAGCCTTATATCGCCTTCATGGACGGCGTGGTGATGGGCGGCGGCATGGGTCTTTGCCAAGGCTTCGCCCTGGACGCCCCATTGGGGAGTGATGAAGGTGCAGGCCGGGCAAGCCCGTCTGCACGTGGTCAAGGTGCCAAGGTCCGTATCGTCACCGAGCACACCAAGATGGCCATGCCCGAAACCAATATCGGACTGTTTCCGGACGTTGGCGGCGGCTATTTCCTGAGCCGCTGCCCGGGCCATGTGGGTGAATACCTGGCGCTGACCGGCGAGGTGATCGCTGCTGACGAGGCGATCGGCTTTGGCCTGGCAGATATCAAGCGCGAGGCGGCCCGCCTGCCAGCGTTGTGGGAGCAACTGGGCCGCCAGGCTTTGGACTCCGCCGCCGCCGTGGAGCAATGGATTGCTACTGAATTGATAGCTGACTCCGCCCGTCCTGATTGGACTACAACTCAAATTGATACTTATTTTTCATTGCCGCGGGTGAAGCATATCGTCGACGCGCTGGAAGCCGCGCAAGACCCCTGGGCGCTTAAAACAGCCGCCGTGCTGCGCAAGCGCTCGCCGCTGATGCTGCATGTGGCGCTGGAGCAGATTCGCCGCGCCCGCGGCATGAGCCTGGCCGACGATTTGCGCATGGAAAGAGACATGGTGCGGCACTGCTTTCAGCTGCGTCCGGGTGCGGCGAGCGAAACGGTCGAGGGCATACGCGCGCTGGCCATCGACAAGGACCACAAGCCCCGCTGGAGCCCGACGCGAATTGAAGACGTCAAGCCGGGCATGGCCGATGCGTTTTTTGTCAGCCCCTGGACGGCCGACGCCCATCCGCTGCGCGATCTTTAGGCGGGGCCTAGGGCTGCAACTGCTGGTAGACCGCCTGTGCGAGTTGCATCAGGCCTTCGCGCGGCAGCTTGCCGGCCAGCGCATAGCCGAAACCCTGATCCACCCAGTAAAAGTCCTGGATGGGGCCCTCCGTTGAAAAACTGAAGACCGTCTCGCGGTTGGCCGCCGCGCTGCTGTCGCCATTGAGGGCGCCCAGATACAGCGTGATGCGCTCGCCGCCCTCGTTCTGGAACATGAACTGCGCCCGCGCGCCAGTCTCGCCGGGCAGTAAACGCCCGCCGACCAGCTCGTAGCCCTGCGCCGACAAATTGGGCACCCTCAGGGGCTTGCCCAGGCGTTTGGACAGCCATTGCACCAGGTGTTCCTGCTGCGCGGCCGTGACCTCGACCGGATGGCGCACCTCGGGCGCATACACCACATGCGCCACGGCCGCCTGGCGCGCAAACTCCTGACCCGTGCCGCGCGCCTTGGCCAGTGCCTGGCTTGTCTGCGGCCGCAATGAGGTCCATTGCCCATGCGAGAGCCAGCCCACACCGAAAGCCAGCGCGACGCTGGCGGCCATGCCGCCCCAGCGCCACCACTGGTCAAGTTGCTGCTGCGAGCTGCTCAAGCGTTGCGCCGCCGCCAGCAAAGCCGGTGGCAGCGGCTCGCTCAGCAGCGGCCTGTGCAGCTTGCGCAGGGCTTCGCGCTGCGCCCGCCAGTCCTTGAGCGTGGCCGTGGCCTCCGCATCATTGAGCAGCCGCGTTTCGAGCGCGGTGCGCTCATGCGGCAACAGCCGCCCGTCGAGCAGGGCGTGCAGCTCGCTTTCGGACACGGCGTCAGGGGGGCGATTCGGATCCATGGGGCTATCCTGAGCAGTCATTTGAGCCGGTGCAGCACTTGCTTGCTGTCCGTGCTGGGCGCGGCAGCCGCTCTTTCGGGGCCGCTTTCCATGAGTTCGCGCAGGCGGCTACGCGCCCGTGACAGGCGCGACATCACCGTGCCCACCGGAACACCGGTGACTTTGGCCACTTCTTCATACGACATGTCTTCCAGGCTGACCAGCAGCAGCACGACGCGCTGTTCCTGCGGCAAGCGCATCAGGCAACGGTGCAAGTCGAGGGCCATGTCCGGGCTGGGATCGGCGGCAATGAGTTCATCGTTCACCGTTTCCATATCGACCGTCCTTCCTGTGCTGGACTGCCGGGCCGAGCGCCGCACCTGATTGATAAACTGGTTATGCATCAGGGTAAACAACCAGGCCCGCAGATTGGAGCCCGCGATCCACAAACGCCATTTGCTGCAGGCTCGCTCCAGCGTGTCCTGCACCAGGTCATCGGCCGCCCAGGCATCACCGGTGAGCACGCGGGCGTAGCGCCGCAGTCCGGGAATCTGGGCGACGAGCTCAGAGCGGTCCATGGGCTGCAGCAGGGTTCGCCAGGGTCACGCCGCTGGCGGACTCAGGGCTTGACGATATGCCAGACCCCCTGCACGCCATCGCCGGTCTTGTCGCCCGGCTTGGTGTCTTTGGCCCAGTAGTACAGCGGTTTGCCCTTCATGGCCCACTGCTTCTTGCCGTCGTCGCGGGTGATGACCATGTAGTCGCCCGAGGCCTTGTCGCTGTCGCTGGCCATCAGGGGCGGCCAATTGGTGGCGCAAGGGCCATTGCAGACCGACTTGCCGCTGCCGGCGGCGTCTTTGTCGAAGATGTAGAGCGTCATCCCGTTCGGGCCTACCAGCATGCCATCGGCCATTTTGGCGGGGTTTTGGGCGTACATGGAAGCGCAGGCCCCGAGCAGCCCTGCGGACAGGGCAGCAATGGTCAAGAGTTTCATGGAGTTCTCCTTGGGTGGTTATTGCTTGGTTGTTAGCGCAGAAGATGTCTGCACCCCCATAAACACCGGTGACGCCCGGATTATTCCATCCAAGCGCAAATTTTCTTGAACTCGGCGCCGGCCGGCTTACCGGTTTCTCGACTTCATGGCGCGCTCCACCTCGCGCTTGCCTTCGCGCTCCTTGATGGTGTCGCGCTTGTCGTGCTCGCCCTTGCCCTTGGCCAGGCCGATTTCGCACTTCACCTTGCCGGCCTTCCAGTGCATGTTCAGCGGCACCAGCGTGAAGCCTTTTTGCTCGATCTTGCCTATGAGCCGGCGAATTTCGTCCTTGTGCATCAAGAGCTTCTTGGTGCGCACGGCGTCGGGGCGAACATGGGTCGATGCGGTGCCCAGGGGATTGATCTGGCAGCCGATGATGAAAAGCTCGCCATTGCGTATCACCACGTAGCCGTCGGTCAGCTGCACCTTGCCTTCGCGCACCGATTTGACCTCCCAGCCTTCGAGCACCATGCCGGCCTCGTAGCGTTCTTCAATGTGGTAATTGAAAATGGCCTTTTTGTTGTCGGCGATGCGTATTGCGGCTGCCGCGGCTTTCACGGCGGCCTTGCTGGCGGGTTTTCCGGAGAAGGCCGCCGGGGCTGGTTTTTTTTTGGAGAGGGATGCTTCTTTGGTGGCCATGGCTAAGGGGTAAGGGCTTTCATTGTCGAGTGCAGCGACTAATACAATTGCGCCCAGATACCCATTGTATGAAAACCATTCACAAGTCCGTTTTAATCTGGTACAGCGCAGCAGAAATGTTTGCCCTGGTCACCGACGTCGCCAACTACCCCCAATTTTTGCCCTGGTGCGACCAGGCTTCGGTGCTGGAGGAAGATGCCCACGGCATGACCGCCAAAGTCGGCATTTCCATCGCCGGCCTGTCGCAAAGCTTCACCACACGCAATGTTCATGAAAAAGACCGCAAGGTCAGCCTCAAGCTGGTGGACGGGCCGTTTTCGAAACTGGACGGCCATTGGGATTTCACCCCTGTCGGCAACGGGGACGACCGCGCCTGCAAGGTCGAGTTCACCCTGCGCTATGGCTTTGACAATGGGGCGCTGGCGGGACTGGTGGGACCGGTATTCGACAAGATTGCGGGCAGCCTGGTGGACGCCTTCGTCAAAAGGGCTGGCCAGGTCTACGACGAGGCCTGAGGGACGGCCTGCACGTGAAAATATCCCTTGTTTACTCGCCAGCACCGCGGCAGGTCCGCGAATGGCGGCTAGAGCTTGCGGCCGGTGCCACGGTAGCGCAGGCCCTTGCCGGCTGCGGTGTTTTTGAAGAGTTTCCAGGCCTGCAGTCCACTCCGTTGGTGCTGGGAATCTGGGGCAAAAAAACCGCTGGGGGCCATTTGCTGCGCGACAACGACCGGCTGGAAATCTACCGTGGCTTGCGGGTGGACCCCAAGGTGGCGCGTCGCGAACGCTTTAACCGGCAGGGCGCGAAAAGTGCCGGGCTGTTTGCCAAAACCAGGGCCGGGGCGAAAGCGGGGTATTAGCCGTAAACAGCGCAGCGCGGGCTGTTTATTTGCAATTGCCGTCAGCGGCCTCCTGAGCGCGCTTGGTTTCCTCTGTGCGCTTGCTGTCATCCATGATTTCTCTCTCGCCTTTGGCATTGGTCTGGCCAATACGCACGCCTGATTGCAATGTTGTCAGATAGCGCTTTGCGCGTTCGCAGTTTTCCGCCTTGGCCTTCGCAACCTTGTCTTCCTCGGCCTTCTTTTTGGCCGCATCTTCCTCTTCTGCCTGCTTTTTCCTGGCTTCAAGCTGTGCATCCTTGCCCGACAGCTTGGGGGCAATGGCTTTGCCCGTCGTTGCAGGGGGGACGGCTGTATCGGGGGAAGCCGGCGCGTTCGCACTGGCTGCTGCTGCGGCCGCGTGTTTGCCGCCGCCGGGACGCTTCAAAATATCCTTTTCCTGGATGTCGGCGGGTGGCGAGCGGTCGCTGAAGACCTTGCGCCCATCCTTGTCCATCCATTGCCACTGGGCGAACGCCGTGAGCGCAAATGACCCGCCAGTGATGGCCAAAATAATGGTTTTTGCAGCAAATTTGAAGTCCATTTCGCCAGTGTAGCGCCGTGCCGTGCGGTTTTTTTTCGGCCACCCGCAAAACGGCATTTTGCAATTTGGTGCACAAAGGTGATTGCGAGGGCTTGTCCCGGCCGACTGGGCGTCAAGGGTACAATCGTGTTTTTGGAGCCATCCCTATGCGCCTACTCGGCAAAGCGCTTACCTTCGACGACGTATTGTTGGTGCCAGCGTTCTCCCAGGTCCTGCCCAAGGACACCTCACTTTCCACCCAGTTCTCCCGAAACATCCGCCTGAACCTGCCGCT